>NZ_JBFRCN010000064.1:0-43220 GCF_040965835.1 Paraburkholderia sp. BR10872 | reverse complement strand
AACTGTTCGGGCTTATCGAAGAACGGTAGCGGTCATACGCCGAATGCTCATTAACGGGCTTTCAGGCCCATGATGGTTATCAGGCTGCATGACCGCCGTCCGTGAGCAGAAAGATACAAGATGGTCAGCCTGACCCGAAACAGCCCGATCGGCTTACGCTGATCGGGCTGTTTCCTTTTTGGGAGATCGTCATGGACACCATCTCGTTGATCGGAATCGATCTGGGTAAGCATTGCTTCCACCTGCACGCACAGTCCGCATCGGGCCGTATGGTGTTCCGCAAGAAGCTCACGCGCAGCCAGATGCTGACGCTGCTGGGCAATCTTCCGCGCTGTACGGTAGTCATGGAAGCGTGCGCAGGTGCGCACTGGGTTGCAAGACGTGTGGAGGTACTGGGGCACCAGGCCAAACTGATTTCCCCGCAGTTCGTCAAACCGTTCCTGCTAGGCAACAAGAACGATTTCGCCGATGCGCAGGCGATCTGCGAGGCGGCGTCGCGTCCCGGCATGCGGTTCGTCAGTCCGCGCAACGAGACTCAACAGACCCTCTCGGCAATGCACCGTGTGCGCGAGAGCCTGATACGCGATCGCACCGGCACGATCAACCAGATCCACGCTTTCCTACTGGAATTTGGCATAAGCCTGCCCAAGGGGATCGCGGTCATCCGGCGGTTGCCCGCCATCCTGGCCGCGCATGATTTACCGCCGCGGTTGATCGCCTTGCTCGAACGCCTGCAGGCGCACTTCAAGTATCTGGATGAGCAGGTGAGCGCGGTCGAGCGCGAATTGATGCAGCAACTTCGCGAGGACGAACGTAGTCAGCGTCTGCTGGAGATTCCGGGCATCGGCCCCGTGACGGCCAGCGTGCTGGCGACCGAACTGGGTGATGCCGGGCAGTTCGCTTCGGCGCGCCAGTTCGCGGCGTCGATCGGACTGGTCCCGCGCCAATACAGCACCGGCGGCAAGCCGACACTGCTGGGGATCAGCAAGCGTGGCGACAAGAATCTGAGGCGGCTTCTGGTGCAAGGCGCGCGCGCCGTCATGCAGCAGATCGAGCGACGCCCCGACCGGCTCGGCTGCTGGGTCCGCAGCCTGCTGACGCGACGGCATTCCAACGTGGTGGCCTGTGCATTGGCCAATAAATTGGCGAGGATCGCCTGGGCTGTCCTCGCCAGAGGCACGCGCTACCTGGGCGAACAGGCTGTGACAGCAGCCTGACGCGGCGTCGCTTATCACGTTGTACTCAACCCCTTCCTGGTTTTGCGACGCGAGATACGTGAAGGCACAAACGACTCAACGGCCGGGCAAGCAACCTGGTAAAAACAACAGCGCCAGACGCTGAGGCCTTTTATAGGTTTGCCCGGCGCGGCTCTCATCATGGGGCGGGAACCTGTTCCCATCATGACCCCGGATAGATTTGCGCACGTCCAATTTATGCCAACACCGCCTCGCTTGCAAAAATCAGGCTGACCATAGATTGTTTTTTGCGGCGCTTTCAGTTCGCTCGACTCATGAAACCGTGCGATTGCGTACGCGCTCCGGCGCGAGCACGGTCGGCAGCGCCTTGGGCAGCGAGTTCGGCCAGTCGCGGCTGTAGTGCAGGCCACGGCTCTCGCGGCGCGAGCGCGCACTTTCCACGATCAGCGAAGCGACTTCGACGAGGTTGCGCAATTCCAGCAGGTCGCGCGTGACGCGGAAATTCGCGTAGTACTCGAGAATTTCGTCGCGCAGCAGGGCGAGGCGATGTTGCGCGCGCGCGAGCCGCTTGTCGGTGCGCACGATGCCGACGTAGTTCCACATCAGCCGGCGCAGCTCGTCCCAGTTGTGGGCGACGACCACTTCCTCGTCGGAATCGGAGACGCGGCTTTCGTCCCAGTCGGGCAGCGGCGCATGCGCCCCCGCGCTGAAGCCTTCCGCCTCGATCGCCTCGGCTGCCGAGCGGCCGATCACGAGGCACTCGAGCAGCGAGTTGCTTGCGAGGCGGTTCGCGCCGTGCAGGCCCGTGTACGAGGTCTCGCCCACGGCGTAGAGGCCCGCGAGGTCGGTGCGCCCAGCCAGGTCGGTGACGACGCCGCCGCAGGTGTAGTGCGCGGCGGGTACCACGGGAATCGGCGCCTTCGTGATGTCGATGCCGAACTCGCGGCAGCGCGCGAGGATGGTCGGGAAATGCTCTTCGAGAAACGCCGGCGGCTGATGGCTGATGTCGAGATGCACGCAGTCGATGCCGTGTTTCTTGATCTCGAAGTCGATCGCGCGGGCGACGATGTCACGCGGGGCCAGTTCGGCGCGCGCGTCGTGCGAGGGCATGAAGCGGGTGCCGTCGGGCAGGCGTAGCACGCCGCCTTCGCCGCGCACGGCTTCCGAAATCAGGAACGACTTGGCGTGCGGGTGGAAGAGGCAGGTGGGGTGGAACTGGATGAACTCCATGTTCGCCACCCGGCAGCCGGCGCGCCACGCCATGGCGATGCCGTCGCCGGTGGCCGTGTCGGGGTTCGTCGTGTACAGGTAGACCTTGCCGGCGCCGCCCGTGGCGAGCACCGTGTGCGGCGCCTGGATCGTCACCGTGCGGTCATTCTTCAGATCGAGCGCATAGAGGCCGTGACAACGACGGCCAGGCAGGCCCAGCCGGTCGGACGTGATGACGTCGATCGCCTGATGGTCCTCGAGGATCGTGATGTTCGGGTGCGAGCGCGCACGCTCGAGCAGCGTCTGCACGACTGCGTGGCCGGTGGCGTCGGCGGCGTGGATGATGCGGCGATGGCTGTGGCCGCCTTCGCGCGTGAGGTGAAAGCCGAGTTCGGCGGCGGCGTCCTTCGTGAACGGGACGTCCTGGGCGATCAGCCATTCGATGGCCTCGCGGCCATGCTCGACGATGTAGCGCGTGGCTGCCTCGTCGCACAGGCCGCCGCCGGCGACGAGCGTATCGTCCACGTGGTTCTCCACGCTGTCGGCCGAATCGAGCACGGCGGCAATGCCGCCTTGCGCGCGGTCGCTCGCGCCTTCGGTCATCGCGCGCTTGGCGATGATCACGACGCGGCGCGAACCGGCGAGATTCAGCGCGACGCTCAGTCCTGCGAGGCCGCTGCCGACGATCGCTACATCGAAATTCATGATCCTGCTTCTCCGTCTCTCTTGTTCTGCGCTTTCCGGCCGCCGCATTTGCCGCGGGGCTGCGCTGTCATGGCCGCTGTCATGCCCGCTGTGATGCCATATGACACGCGTGTGGCAGCCGGTATAAAGCGGGAAGCATACTCCGAGAGAGGAGCGAACGGATAGCGCCAGTTTGGGCGCTGCCGTTAAAACACCGTTGCCGGGCGCGAACCGAGGCGGGGCGGGCGAGCCAAAAGAAAAACCCCGCTAAAAAGCGGGGTTTTTCCGTCTTCGTCAGGCTGGAAACCCGATCAATTACTTGATCTTGGTTTCCTTGTACTCGACGTGCTTGCGAACAACCGGGTCGAACTTCTTGATCGACATTTTTTCCGGCATGTTGCGCTTGTTCTTCGTGGTCGTGTAGAAGTGACCCGTACCTGCGGTCGATTCCAGCTTGATCTTGTCGCGGACGCCCTTGGCCATGATTTACTCCTTACAGTTCGCCGCGTGCACGCAGGTCTGCGAGCACGGAATCGATGCCGTTCTTGTCGATCAGGCGCAGGCCTGCGTTCGAGATGCGCAGACGCACCCAACGGTTTTCGCTTTCAACCCAGAAACGGCGGTTTTGCAGATTCGGGAGGAAACGGCGCTTGGTTTTGTTGTTAGCGTGGGAAACGTTGTTGCCGCTCATCGGCGCTTTCCCAGTGACTTGGCATACACGTGCCATGAGACACTCCTACGGAAATTCTGAGTTCGAGAGCCGCTTAGGTTTCCCAGGCGAGAAATGGCCGGAATAAGAGCGCGCTCACGTATGGATGAGAGACAACCTCGAACCCAGGCCATATTTCCCCTGGAACGCCTCGATGGGCTTCGGAACAGGGTTGGAAATAGGCAAACCACAATTCTAGCAGGAAAAAGCCTGGAAAATCAAACCCGATTTGCACAATTGTTGTGTGCCGTCGCGTCTGGCGCTGTGTCGCCTCAGCTCCAGCCATGGCGCGCGAAGGAAAACGTGTCCCGGGTGCCGATGACCAGGTGATCGATGAGTTGAACCTCCACGAGTGCCAGCGTTTCCCGCAACACCCGTGTGAGGCGCCGGTCGCTCGCGCTCGGCTGTACCGCGCCCGAAGGGTGATTATGGGCGACGATCAGGCTCGCGGCATTGAGCGTCAGCGCGCGCCGCACGATTTCACGCGGGTACACCGCCATGCGAGTAAGTGATCCGCGCGAACTTTCCTCCAGGCGGATCAGCCGATGGCGCGCATCCAGGAAGAGGCAAACGAACACCTCGTGCGGCCGCCCGCCGATCAGCAGGCGCAAGTAGTCTTCGACCGCACCGGGTGAATCGACGAGCGGTTTGTCGTCGAGCGCTTGCGCAAGCGCCCGGCGAGCGAGTTCCGTCACCGCTTGCAGCATCGCGGCTTTTGCGGGCCCGATGCCGCGCAGGGCCTCGAATTCTTCTGGCGGCGCATCGAGCATGGCGCGCAGCGAGCCGAATTGGGCCAGCAGCGTGCGGGCGACTTCGAAGACATCGTGGCCCGGCAAGCCGAAGCCGAGCAGGATCGCGAGCAGCTCTACGTCCGAAAGCGCGCTGGCGCCGGCCGTGCGCAGTCGCTCGCGAGGCATGTCGCGGCGTGGCGCCGCAGGCGCCGCGCTCTCGGGGCTCGAAACCGCAGGCGCTGCCGGCGCGGGGAGGGCGCCGCCGACGGCATCGGGCGCCGTGTCCAGGATGCAGGCGCGTTCCGTCATGGCATTCTCCACAGACAAATAAGGCATGCCCGGCGCGCGCGAGCGCGAGCGTTGGCAGTGCACAATCGTGCCGCGACCGCCTCGGCCAAGTGGCTTACAATAGATGCTTTCCTGCCGCCCGAGGCAGGCCGGACCGGCGCCCTGCGGCGCGCACGCGCGAAGCGCGCGTTACGACGAAATGAGTTACGCATGAGCATCATCGACATCTCCGAAGTGAAATCCGGTTCCCACGTGACGCTGAATTACCGGCTTTCACTCGCCGATGGCACCGAAATCGTCAATACCTTTGTCGACCGTCCCGCCACTCTGCTGATGGGCGCCGGCCAGCTTGCGCCGCCGCTGGAAGAGATTTTGCAGGGCCTGAAGGTGGGTCACCACTCGACCTTTCAGCTAGAACCCGGCGTCGCATTCGGCCAGCGCAACCCCGACCTGATCCAGCGCGTTTCGCTCAAGACCCTGCGCGAGAACGGCATGATCGGCGAGGAATTCAGCCCGGGCGACCTGATCGAATTCAATGCCCCGAACGGCGGGCGCTACGCGGGTGTGCTCAAGGAAGTGAACGAGACCTCCGCCCTGTTCGATTTCAACCACCCGCTCGCAGGCCAGGCGGTTGCGTTCGAAGTGCAAATCATCGGAATCCTTTAAAGCCCATGACCAACACGGACACGTCCCTCATCGCAGAACTGGCCGACGCGGAAATCCTGCTCGCCCAGCCGCGCGGCTTCTGCGCCGGCGTCGATCGGGCCATCGAGATCGTCGAGCGCGCCATCCAGCTCCACGGCGCACCGATCTACGTGCGTCACGAGATCGTTCACAACGCCTATGTCGTCGAAGACCTGCGCAAGAAGGGGGCGATCTTCATCGAGCAGCTCGAAGAGGTCCCGTCCGGCAACACGGTGATCTTCAGCGCGCACGGCGTCTCCAAGTCGGTGCGCGCCGACGCCGAGGCGCGCGGCCTGCGTGTCTACGACGCGACCTGCCCGCTCGTCACAAAGGTGCACGTGGAAGTCGCGAAGATGCGCGACGAAGGGCTCGACATCGTCATGATCGGGCACAAGGGCCATCCGGAAGTGGAAGGCACCATGGGGCAGGTGGCCGAGGGCATGTATCTCGTCGAAGACATTGCCGATGTCGAGGCGCTCAAGCTGCGCGACCCGCAGCGTGTGGCATTCGTCACGCAAACCACGCTCTCGGTGGACGACGCCGCGGAAATCATCGCGGCGCTCAAGGCGCGCTTTCCCGCCATTCGCGAGCCGAAGAAGCAGGACATCTGCTACGCCACGCAGAATCGCCAGGACGCCGTCAAGTTCATGGCGCCGCAGTGCGACGTCGTGATCGTGGTGGGCAGCCCGAACAGCTCCAATTCGAACCGGTTGCGCGAAGTGGCCGAGAAACGCGGCATTCCTGCCTATATGGTGGATGCGCCCGAGCAGATCGACCCCCAGTGGCTCGCCGGCAAGCGCCGGATCGGCCTGACGGCTGGAGCGTCGGCTCCCGAGGCGCTCGCGCAGGAAATCATTCGCCGCCTGCACGAACTTGGTGCGCGCAACGTGCGTGCGCTCGAAGGCATCGAGGAGAACATTGCATTCCCGTTGCCGCGCGGACTCGGTCAACCCGTCTGACGCCTGCCGCACTCCACACGAGCGCGCCCATGTGGCGCGTTTTTTTATGCCCGCGACACATACGGCGCGCGAGTAATAAGGGTCGTATGATGGGGAAAGGCAGGTTAACCTCACATTCGGCGGGTGTTCTTATCAGTGTTTTCTCTAGAGCGCGGGACCGAATTACGTGGTGTGACCCCATAATATAGGGGGCAATTGACATGCTTTCGATACGGATGCACCGCGCCGGGGCGGCATTATTATGCTCTCCCTTAAATACCCTTCATTTGATCCAATGCCCGCGCGACAAGGCATTGCGGCCATTATTCGCAACACATGATGCGAAGCGCGTCGATTTTTGGTGCAACTGGTGCACGAAAATGCGGCGCAACCTGTGGTGCAACCCACCCCATGCGGTTATCTAAAAATATGGTTGCAATGCAGGAAAACCCTGCCGGTTCAACAATATTGCCCGTCGCATAATTGGCGTTACAATGCGCGCGTTCTGAAGGCTGGACATTCCGTGCGAAGGCCATCAGACAAGCATTTCGGAAGGCGCAGGAGACCTGATTAATGCAATTCAAGTCGGCTTTTGCCGCGTCATCGGCAAATGCGGTTGCGCCGCGCAATGCGTGGCTTAGCCGCAATGTCGAGACGGGCACGAGCACAACATCGATCATTTCTGGCATGCAGATTGCTTTTGCATGCAGCGGCGTTGTCATGCCGGTTCGCCGCCTGGGTGCGACGGGTCTCGCAGCCGAGATCCCGCAGTGCGCGGGCGGCCGGGGAGTGGGAGTCATGGCGTTTGACGCATTCGCGCTTGCCGGCCGCAAGGCTCGCCGCGAATACGCCAACGTGAATATGACGCGTAGTTGATTGAACCCGACGGCACCGAACCATCCGACGGTGCCGTTTTTGCATCCGCTTTTGGCGAGCCTGCCGCTGCAACACAGCGGCAACGCGAACCGGGGCGGCCAACCGTTACCGGTTTTTACTTCAATACCCGAAAGTGTCGTTGCGGTTCCGTAAAACATCGCCCACCGGCCGATGACGAGCGCGAATCCGGTTGCACGGGCTAAGGAGCATTAAATGGATATTTTCATCCAGCAGATCCTGAATGGGCTGGTGCTTGGCAGCATCTACGCCATCATCGCACTGGGCTACACCATGGTGTACGGGATTCTGGGCATCATCAATTTCGCGCATGGCGACGTGCTCATGGTGGGCGCCATGGTCGCGCTCTCCGCGATCAACGTGCTCCACAATCATTTCCCGGGCCTCGGGAACATCCCCACGCTGTGCATTGCGCTCGCGGTTGCCGCGCTCGTGTGTGCGGTCGTCGGGTACACGATCGAAAAGGTCGCGTACCGGCCGCTGCGCCGCGCGCCGCGCCTCGCGCCGCTGATCACCGCGATCGGTGTGTCGATCCTGCTGCAGACGCTCGCCATGATCATCTGGGGCCGCAATCCGCTCGCGTTTCCCCAGCTCATCTCGACCGACCCGATCAACGTCATCAAGCCGACTGAAACCGGTGTCGGCGCCGTGATCTCGATGACGGAAATCGTCATCATCGTCGTCGCGTTCGTCGTGATGGCGGGGCTCCTGCTCCTCGTGCACAAGACCAAGCTCGGCCGCGCCATGCGCGCCATCGCCGAGAATCCGAACAATGCTTCGCTGATGGGCGTGAACCCGAACTTCGTGATCTCGGCCACGTTCATGATCGGCTCGGCGCTCGCCGCGCTGGCCGGCGTGATGATCGCCTCGGAATACGGCAACGCTCACTTCTACATGGGCTTTATCCCCGGCATGAAGGCCTTCACGGCCGCGGTGCTGGGCGGTATCGGCAACCTCGGCGGCGCGATGGTCGGCGGCGTGGTGCTCGGTCTGATCGAGCAGCTCGGCGCAGGCTACATCGGCAACCTGACCGGCGGGGTGTTCGGCAGTAACTATCAGGACGTCTTCGCATTCATCGTGCTGATCGTCGTGCTCGTGTTCCGTCCGTCGGGGCTGCTGGGCGAACGTGTCGCGGACCGCGCATAAGAGGGAGTAACACAACATGACTTCAATTCAACCGATCGAGCCGTCGACGACGCTCATCCCCGAAAAGAACATGACGAAGACCCTCACGGTCGGCATCGTGACGGCCATCGTCGTGGCAGCGCTTCCCTTCGTGGTGGGCGCCGCGGGCGGCAACTACTGGGTGCGCGTGCTCGACTTCGCGATGCTGTACGTGATGCTTGCGCTGGGCCTGAACGTGGTGGTGGGCTTCGCCGGCCTGCTGGACCTGGGCTACATCGCGTTCTACGCGGTGGGCGCCTACGTCGCCGCGCTGCTGACTTCGCCGCACCTGACCACGCAGTTCACGTGGATCGCCAACATGTTCCCGGGCGGCATGCATACGCCGTACTGGATCGTGATTCCGTGCGCCATGGCGCTCGCCGCGCTGTTCGGCGTGCTGCTCGGTGCGCCGACGCTGCGCCTGCGCGGCGACTACCTCGCTATCGTGACGCTGGGCTTCGGGGAAATCGTTCGTATCTTCATGAACAACCTCGACCGTCCGGTGAACATCACCAACGGGCCGCAGGGCATTACCGGCGTCGCGCCGCTGCAGGTGTTCGGCTTCAATCTCGCGCAGCCGCACGAGATCCTCGGCTTCACGTTCACGTCGGTCTACATGTACTACTACGTGTTCGTGATCTGCGCGCTGCTCGTGATCTGGGTGTGTACGCGGCTGCAGCACTCGCGTATCGGCCGCGCATGGGCCGCGATCCGCGAAGACGAAATCGCCGCCAAGGCCATGGGCATCAATACCCGTAACGTCAAGCTGCTCGCGTTCGCGATGGGCGCGTCGTTCGGCGGCCTGTCGGGCGCGATGTTCGGTGCGTTCCAGGGCTTCGTGTCGCCGGAATCGTTCACCTTCTGGGAGTCGGTCGTCGTGCTCGCCTGCGTGGTGCTCGGCGGCATGGGCCACATCCCCGGCGTGATTCTCGGCGCCGTGCTGCTCGCCATTTTCCCCGAGTTCCTGCGCTCGACGATGGGCCCGCTCCAGCACATGCTGTTCGGCCACGAAGTCGTCGATACGGAAGTCATTCGTCAGCTGCTCTACGGCCTCGCCATGGTCGTCATCATGCTGTATCGCTCCGAAGGCCTGTGGCCGGCGGCGAAGCACGAAGACAAGATCGCGAAGATCGCCAAGCGTGCCAGCAAGAAGCCGGTTCGCGCATAACGGGGAGAACAGAATATGAGCAACAAAGCTATCCGCCTGTCCGTGAAGGGCGTGAACAAGCGCTTCGGCGGCCTGCAGGCGCTGTCCGACGTCGGCCTGCAGATCGAGGAAGGCACGATCTACGGCCTGATCGGCCCGAACGGCGCCGGCAAGACGACGTTCTTCAACGTGATTACCGGCCTCTACACGCCCGATTCGGGCGAATTCAAGCTCGACGGCACGGCTTATACGCCGACCGCCGTTTATCAGGTGGCGCAGGCCGGCATTGCGCGTACGTTCCAGAACATCCGTCTGTTCGGCGGTATGACCGCGCTCGAGAACGTGATGGTCGGCCGCCACGTGCGCACGAAGCACGGCCTGCTCGGCGCCGTGTTCCAGACTCCCTCGGAGCGTCAGGAAGAGCGCGAGATCAAGGAACGTGCGATCGAGCTGCTCGAATACGTGGGCATCGCGCAATACGCGGACTACACCTCGCGCAACCTCTCGTACGGCCACCAGCGCCGTCTGGAAATCGCGCGTGCGCTCGCGACCGATCCGAAGCTGCTCGCGCTCGACGAGCCGGCAGCCGGCATGAACGCGACCGAGAAGGTCGAACTCACGCGCCTGCTCGACAAGATCCGCGCCGATGGCAAGACCATCCTGCTGATCGAGCACGACGTGAAACTGGTGATGGGCCTGTGCAACCGGATGACAGTGCTCGACTATGGCAAGGTGATCTCCGAAGGGCTGCCGCAAGACGTGCAGAAGGACCCGAAGGTGATCGAGGCATATCTGGGTGCGGGGGTTCACTGATGTCGACATCGGTTCTGAAAATCAAGGGTCTGCAGGTCAACTACGGCGGGATCCAGGCAGTCAAGGGCGTGGACATGGAAGTTCGCCGGGGCGAACTCGTCACGCTGATCGGCGCGAACGGCGCGGGCAAGACCACGACGATGAAGGCCATCACGGGTCTGAAGCCGTACTCGGCTGGCGACATCGAGTACATGGGCCAGTCGATCAAGGGCGTGCCCGCGTATGAACTGCTCAAGCGTGGCCTCGCGATGGTGCCGGAAGGCCGCGGCATCTTCGCGCGCATGTCGATTCTCGAAAACATGCAGATGGGCGCGTACCTGCGCAGCGACAACGAAGGCATCCAGAAGGACGTCGAGCGTATGTTCGGCTTCTTCCCGCGCCTGAAGGAACGCGCCACGCAGCTCGCAGGCACGCTCTCGGGCGGCGAGCAGCAGATGCTCGCCATGGCGCGCGCGATCATCAGCAAGCCGAAGCTTCTGCTGCTCGACGAACCGTCGATGGGTCTCTCGCCGATCATGGTGGAGAAGATCTTCGAAGTAGTGCGCACGATCTCGTCGGAAGGCATCACGGTGCTGCTCGTGGAGCAGAACGCGCGCCTCGCGCTGCAGGCGGCCAATCGCGGCTACGTGATGGACTCGGGCCTCGTGACGATGGAAGGCGAGGCCAAGCAGATGCTCGACGATCCGAAGGTGCGCGCAGCGTACCTGGGCGAGTAAGCTGCATGGCATTGCGGTCCGCGCGGCCGCATCAAAACAAAAGCCGCATGGGTGCGACCCCATGCGGCTTTTTTCATGGCGCTGGTCGACGAGGCTCAGACGAGCGCTTCGGACTCCTGCACGGCGAGGCGCTTGCCGAGACTCACCACGGCATCGGTGCGATAGCCAAGCTGCTCGTAGAACGCGAGCACCTCGGCTTTGTCGGTGAGCACCTGAAGGTTGAGCTTGAGGCAACCCAGCGCGGCGAGCGCGTTTTCCGCATGGCGCACGAGCCGCGTGCCGAGGCCGTGGCGCCGCGCATCGGGCGCGACGGCGACCGAATAGAGCCAGCCGCGATGCCCGTCGTAACCGGCCATGGCCGTGCCGATGAGCGCGCCGTCGACGTCGCCACCGTCGCGAACCGCAACGAAGAACAGCTCCGGCTGGGTGCCGAGCTTGTTCGCGATCGACAGACGCGGATTGCGATGCGGCCGGCTCGCATCGTTGTACTCGGGAAACGCCTGCAGCCAGAGCGCGATCACCGCTTCGGTGTCGGCTTCGCTGAACACGCGGATCGTGACGGACATCGCTCGTGCTCCCCTCGAATTACAGCGAGTCGAGGATCGTGCGCAGCATCGCCATCATCTGGTCGATTTCCTGCGTCGTCACGTTCAGCGCCGGCATGAAGCGCAGCAGGTTCGGGCGCGCGGCGTTGAGCAGCAGGCCGTCCGGCTGCATGAGACGCGCCTTCTCGACGATCTCCGGCCCGATGTCCTTGCCGAGCAGCAACGCGCGCAGCAAGCCTTCGCCACGCTCGCCCTGGAAGCCGCGTTCGGCCGAAAGCTCGAGCAGCTTTTCGCGCAGATACTCGCTGCGCTCACGCACGCCTTCGAGGAAGCCGGGCGCAACCAGTTGCGAGATCACCGAATAGCCCACGGCGGTCATCAGCGGGTTGCCGTTGTAGGTGCCGCCCTGGTCGCCCGCTTCGAACACGGAGATTTCCTTCTTCGCGAGCAGTGCCGCGAGCGGCACGCCGCCGCCGATGCCCTTGCCGAGCGTCATGATGTCCGGCTCGATGTCCGAGAGTTCGTAGGCGAAGAGGGTGCCCGCACGGCCGCAGCCGCTCTGCACTTCGTCGACGATCAGCAGGATGCCGTGCTTCTTCGTGAGCGCGCGCAGTTGCTGCATGAATTCGCGCGTGGCGGGAATCACGCCGCCTTCGCCCTGGATCGGCTCGAGCATCACGGCGACG
This sequence comes from Paraburkholderia sp. BR10872, assembly GCF_040965835.1. NCBI lineage: Bacteria > Pseudomonadati > Pseudomonadota > Betaproteobacteria > Burkholderiales > Burkholderiaceae > Paraburkholderia > Paraburkholderia sp. BR10872. The sequence goes on along the minus strand of NZ_JBFRCN010000064.1, from coordinate 30,816 downwards.
GTCTTCGCGGTGATGAGCTTCTCGACCGAGGCGATGTCGTTCAGATCGGCCTTCGGGAAGCCCGGCACTTGCGGTGCGTAGATCGTGTCCCAGCCCGGCTTGCCGCTCGCCGACATCGTCGCGATCGTGCGGCCGTGGAAGCTGTGGTCGAACGTGATGATCTCGTAGGCGCCGTCACGATGCTTCTTGCCCCACTTGCGCGCGAGCTTGATCGCGCCTTCGTTGGCTTCGGCGCCGCTGTTGGCGAAGAACACCTTGTCGAAGCAGCTGTGCTCGGTGAGCAGGCCCGCGAGCTTCGCCATCGGCTCGTTGTAGAAGGCCGGCGACGGGTTGATGAGCAGGCGCGACTGCTGCTCCAGCGCCTCGATCATGCCGTCGTTGCAATGCCCGAGGCTGTTGACGGCCCAACCCTGGATGAAGTCCAGGTATCGCTTGCCCTCGTTGTCGTAGAGCCACGACCCCTTGCCATGCGTGAAAACGATTTCGGGCCGGTTGGTGATGTACATCAGCGACTCGATCGGGTATTCGGAATAATTCATGGCAACGGGCTCCGCGTTGGGGCTGCACAAGGGTTGAAGAAGATACGGCGGAAAAACAAAAAGCCACGGACTGGCCGTGGCTTTCGTGATTCGAACTTGCTGTGCGTTGAGATGTACAACGCGCGTCCGCGAGTAGCCAGGCCCTAAAGATGGGGCGAGCGGCGACGTCGGAGGGCGGACAGGATGCAGTTCATGGGCGCAAGAATACGACAAGCCGAATGGCGATGTAAACCATCAATGTGCCGAATTTTTCCAGGCGGCCGAAGAATTTTTCGTGACGACTGCCCGGCGGGTCGATGCATTGCACACGCAACGACCCGCTCGGGCGAGCTTCAGACGGCGTTCGCGAGGTCGGCGGCGCTCGTGAACGAGTCCGCGTAGAACTCCGCTTCGGGCAGACCGTGGTGCTGCGTGAAGTCGCGCTGCGCGGACTCCACCATCACCGGCGCGCCGCACGCATAGACCTGGTGGGCCGAAAGATCGGGCAGATCCTCGATCACGGCGCGGTGCACGAAGCCCGTGCGGCCGGTCCAGTCGTCGCCGGCGGCGGGCTCGGAGAGCACCGGCACGAAGCGGAAGTTCGGAATCTCCTTCGCCCATTGTTCGGCGAGTTCCATCAGGTACAGGTCCTTCTTCTGGCGCGCGCCCCAGTAGAGCGTCATCGGGCGGTTCAGGTTCTTGTGGACCGCGTGCTCGACGATCGCCTTGAGCGGCGCGAAGCCGGTGCCGGAGGCCAGCAGCACGATGGGCTTATCGGATTCCTCGCGCAGGAAGAAGGTGCCGAGCGGCGCTTCGAAGCGCAGGATGTCGCGCTCCTTCATCTGCGAGAAGACGTGGTCGGTGAACTTGCCGCCCGGCATGTGGCGGATGTGCAGCTCGATCGGGCCTTGCTCGTGCGGCGCGCTCGCCATGGAGTAGCTGCGGCGCGTGCCGTCCTTGAGGATGAATTCGAGGTACTGGCCGGCGAGATACTGCAGGCGCTCGTTGGCGGGCAGTTGCAGCTTGAGGACGACGACGTCGTCGGCGCGGCGCTCGATGGCGGCGATGCGGGTAGGCAGCTTGCGCACCTGCACGTCGCCCACGCCCGCCACTTCGCGGATGTCGATTTCGAGGTCGGTTTGCGCCGTCGCACAGCAGAAGAGGGCCATGCCGCGCGTTCTTTCGTCATTGGAAAGCGCCGAAGCCGCGTGGGCGCGCTGCTCGACTTCGCCGTGGCAGACCGTGCCCTTGCACGAGCCGCACGCGCCGTTCTTGCAGCCATACGGCAGGCCGATGCCCTGACGCAGGGCCGCGTTGAGAATGGGTTCGTCGGGCTCGACCTGGAATTGCCGGCCGCTTTGCTTGAGCGTTACGTTGAAAGCCATATTCAGGGAAGCGTAAGTCTGTATCCGAGGGTTGATTCCGGGCGCGGGTCGCTTTGGGTAAGTTGCCGCGCTTTCTTGCCGGCCTTCGCCGCGAGGCCCGGGCCGCTAAAATGGTTCCACCATGATCGCCACACGAACCTTGCGCCGTGCGCGCATCCTGATTGTCGGTTGCGGCGACGTCGGCCTGCGCGGCGTCACCCAGTTGCGCGAGCGGCCAGACCGCGCGCGCGTATTCGCGCTCGCGCGCCGTGCCGAGCGCGCAGACGTCGTACGGGCCGCGGGAGCCACGCCGGTGCGCGGCGACCTCGATTCCCGCAGGAGTCTCGCGCGGATCGCGGGCTTGGCTCGCACCGTCCTGCACCTCGCGCCACCGCAACAATCCGGCGACGACGACCTGCGCACGCGCCGCCTGATCGCGGCGCTGGCGGCGCGGCGTCGCGCGGTGTCGCGGCCTGCGCTGGCAGGCGCCGCGCCGCGCGCCTTGCGGCCCCCATTGCATTGCCTCGTGGACCGCACGCGCCGCAGCGCTGTCGGCCAAGCCGCAGCCTTTGGAGCATCCGTCATTGTACCCGAGCGCATCCGGCGGTTTTCCGGCGCCCGGCGCAAGCGGCTCGAACGCCCGAGGCTCGTCTACGCGAGCACGACGGGGGTGTACGGGGATTGCGGCGGCGCGCGCATCGACGAAACACGCACGGTGCAGCCCGCCAACGCCCGCGCCATTCGCCGGGTGTCTGCCGAACGGCAACTGCGCCGCGCGACGGCGCGCGGCGCGCTCAGCGCCACGATCGCGCGCATTCCCGGCATTTATGCCGCGAACCGTCTCCCGCTCGCCCGGCTAGAAAAGCGCACGCCAGCGCTCGTAGCGAGCGACGACGTCTACACGAGCCACATCCACGCAGACGACCTCGCGGCGATTCTCCTGCGCCTCGCGACGCACGGCCGCCCGGGGCGCACGATCCACGCGACGGACGACAGCGAACTGAAGATGGGCGAGTACTTCGACCGCGTGGCCGATGCCTTCGGCCTCGCGCGCGCCCCGCGCGTGAGCCGCGCCGAGGCCGAGCGCGAACTCGAGCCGGTCTTGCTGTCGTTCATGCGGGAGTCGAGACGGCTCGCCAATACGCGCCTCAAGCGCGAACTGCGCGTGCGTTTGCGTTATCCCGACGTAGATGCGTTCTTGCGCACGCTGCCGCCGCACCCGTGACTCCGGGCGGGCGGCGCGGCGCAAAGCGTGCCGTTCACGTGATGGCCGGCAGCGCTTCGAGCAGGAGGAAGCACAATAGCGCTCCGATGAGCGCCCCGATGAGGTTCGGATGATACTGATGTCGCATATGCATCGACGCGAGCAGGCCACCAATCAGAACCGCCCCTAGCGCCATGAAGGCCATCAACACGAATGAGATTTCGAATGAGCCGTTGATGATCATGATGCCCCTCCTTGCAACTTGTAATCGTTCTTGAGACGAGTATAGGGCGGAAGCCCGGCAAGGACATGCTGCGGCGCGGCGAAAACGATGCCTGTTTGCAAGCATCGGTGCGTCAACCCACTGAGCGGCAGGCGCCCGCGCCGCCCGGTGGTGGTTTACCCGTTGTTGCGCAACGCGTCGAGCGCCGCGGCGTCGAGCCATTGCCAGGCGCCCGGCGCCAGACCGGCGGGCAGGGAAAAGCCGCCAATGCGCTCGCGGTGGAGCGCCTCGACGCGGTTGCCGGCCGCGGCCACCATCCGTTTGACCTGATGATATTTGCCTTCGAGCACGGTCAACTCCAGCTCGTGATCTGAACGTGCGCAGGCGGCGACGGCGGCAATCGGCTCGCGCTCGCCGTGCAGCAGCACGCCTGCACGCAGGGCATTGAGCTGGACCTCGTCGAGCGGATGGCGCGTGCTCGCCACGTAGACCTTCGGCACCTTGCGCTTGGGCGACGTGAAGGCGTGGACGAACTGGCCATCGTCGGAAAGCAGCAGGAGGCCGGTCGTATCCTGATCGAGGCGGCCCACGCACTGCACGTTGCGCTCTCCGAACTGCGGCGGCAGCAGATGAAACACGCTCAGGTGATGCTGCGGATCGCGCGAGCACTCGTAGCCCGCGGGCTTGTTGAGCGCAAGGTAGGCGCGCTCGTGAAACGGCCACGGCGTGCCGTCCACGCTGAAGACGAGGCCTGCCGTGTCGAACGTTGCGAGGGGGTCGTTGCAGGGCTCGCCCGCGACGGCGACCCGCGCGTCGGCGATGAGCGCGCGGCATTGGCGGCGTGAGCCGAAACCCTGAGTGAAGAGGATGCTTTCGAGATTCATGACGGACGGCTGACAGCGTAGAGCCGGCTATTTTATCCGCGGCGACGTGGTCCGCGCCGCCGTGCCCGCCGCCTGTGCGCTTCGCACGGCTTGACCGCGTTTTTCGGGCGGATGGCGTAACGTAGCGCAAGGTATCGGCAGGTCCGGCCGGCTCGCACCGCCTGGACACGTACGAAATTGCCCCCCAATTTTCTTCTCGCGCAGCGCCCGGTCTCGGAGCGCGCGCTGCGCCATTCGGCTCACGTGGAGAACACCATGGCGAAGACAATAGCGGATCATTTGGCGAAAACGCTCGAGGCAGTCGGCATCGAGCGTATCTGGGGCGTGACCGGCGACAGCCTGAACGGGCTGTCGGCGAGCCTGCGCAAGCTCGGCACGATCCGCTGGATGCACACGCGGCACGAGGAAGTCGCCGCCTTCGCGGCGGGTGCCGAAGCGGCGGCAACCGGCCGGCTCGCGGTGTGCGCGGGCAGTTGCGGGCCTGGCAATCTGCATCTCATCAACGGTCTCTACGACTGCCATCGCAACCGCTCGCCGGTGCTCGCGATCGCGGCTCATATTCCCTCGACGGAAATCGGCCTCGGCTATTTTCAGGAGACGCACCCGACCGAACTGTTCCGCGAGTGCAGCCACTACGTGGAGCTGGTGACGAACGCCTCGCAGTTTCCGCGCGTGCTCGACACCGCGCTGCGCACCGCGATCGACCAGAAGGGCGTCGCCGTGATCGTGCTGCCCGGCGACGTGGCGCTTCTGGACGCGTCCGACGAGGAGCCCGCATGGGCTCAGGCGGCGCGTCCGGCGACCTTGCCTTCGTCGGCGGATATCGACCGGCTCGCCGAACTGCTCAATCGCTCCGAAGCGGTGACGCTGCTGTGCGGCAGCGGCTGCAAGGGCTCGCACGACGAAATGGTGGCTTTCGCGGACGCGCTCGGCGCGCCGACGGTGCATGCGCTGCGCGGCAAGCAGTACGTCGAATGGGATAACCCATTCGACGTGGGCATGACCGGGCTGATCGGCTTCAGCTCGGGCTACCACGCGATGATGTCGTGCGACACGCTCGTCATGCTCGGCACCGACTTCCCGTATCGCAACTTCTATCCGCAGCATGCGAATATCGTGCAGATCGACCGCGACGCGGCCGCGCTCGGCAAACGCGCGCCGCTCACGCTCGGACTCATCGGCGACGTACGCGAAACATTGCGCGCGCTCACGCCGAAGCTCACGCGCAAGACCGACCGGCGCTTTATCGAGCATGCGCGCGAGCACTACGCGAACGCGCGCAAGGGACTCGACGAACTTGCGCGCCCGGCGGCCGCGGGCAAGCCGCTGCATCCGCAGTATGTGGTGGCGCGTCTCGACGCGCTCGCCGAGGACGATGCAATCTTCGCGGTCGACGTTGGCACGCCCACGCTCTGGGCCGCGCGCTATCTGACGATGAATGGCCGGCGCCGCCTGCACGGCTCGTTCAACCATGGCTCGATGGCGAACGCCATGCCGCAGGCGCTCGGCGCGCAGGCAGCCCACGCCGGGCGCCAGGTCGTCTCGCTCTCCGGCGACGGCGGTCTTTCGATGCTGCTCGGCGACATTCTCACGGCGCGCCAGCTCGATCTGCCGATCAAGATCGTTGTCCTGAATAACAGCTCGCTCGGTTTCGTCGCCATGGAGATGAAGGCCGGCGGCTACGTGGAGACTGGCACCGATCTGGCGGCCACCAACTTCGCGGATATCGCGCAAGGCGCGGGACTTTTCAGCGTGCGCGTGGAGACGTCCGAAGCGCTCGATGAGGCGTTGCGCGCGGCGTTCTCTCACGCAGGGCCGGCGCTCGTCGACGTGGTGACGACGAAGCACGAACTGGCCATGCCGCCGAAGCTGCAGTGGGCGCAGGCGAAAGGGTTCAGCCTCTACATGTTGCGTGCGGTGCTGAGCGGGCGCGGAGACGAAGTGGTGGAGCTGGCGCAGACGAATTTGCGCTGAGGTTCGTGCTGCAGACCTGCGTCAGTCAGTGATCGAGACGCAGGTGCTGTCCTCTGGCCAGGTGCGAAATTCATCGACGCGGCCCGCGCGCACGTCGAGCAGCAGCCGGTCCAGCGCTTCGAGCCTCGCGGATCTGTCTGCGCTCGAGCGGATCAACGTGGCGGCGGTGCGTCCGGAGACGGACTCGTGGGCCTCGATGAGGATGCGAATGGCTTCCTCTCGCGTCATGAAAATGCGGTCCATCGTGCGCTCCCGGTTTGCTATCTCAATAACATCGACAACGATAGCAGCGGGGCGCGGCACGCCGCGCGGCATCCGCAGGACGCTTGATATTCGTCCAAAGAAGGGTGTGCTGGATTCGGACCGGCAACAAAAAACCCGCGAAGCGCCGAGCTTTCGCGGGTTTCAGGACTCCGGCGGCCATTGCCGGAAAGCATTCTGGTGCCTCGGGCCGGAATCGAACCGGCACTCCTTTCGGAACCGGATTTTGAGTCCGGCGCGTCTACCAATTTCACCACCGAGGCGTGTGTTTTTGCGAGTTTCTCGCACTCGAGCAAACATGCAAGCGCTCGAAGTAGCCGGTGATTATGACGCAAATCGCCCGCCTAGGCAACTGTGCGGCGCCGGAAAGCCGTCAAATCGTCCGCGAGAACCGCTCGGGCTGCTGTGCGCCAAGGTAGCGGTCAAACACCATCGCAATATTGCGCACCAGCATGCGTCCAGCGGACAGCACCTCGAGGCGGTCGGCGCTGCGCGCAACGAGCCCGTCGTGTTCGAACTCGCGCAGGCGTTCGAGTTCGGTCGCAAAAGTCGCCGGAAAACGAATGCCGTAGGCGGCCTCGAACTCGTCGTAGCGCAGTTCGAGATTGCACATGAGTTCCGTGATGATGTCGCGGCGCAGACGGTCGTCGGCGGTGAGGCGCACGCCTTTCGCAGTCGCGAGCTTGCCCGCGCCGATGGCCGCACCGTAGCCGATCAGATCCTTCGTGTTCTGCGCGTAGACGTCGCCGACCTTGCCGATGGCCGAGGCGCCAAAGCCGATCAGATCGCAGTCGGCGCGCGTGCTGTAGCCCTGGAAATTGCGGTGCAGCGTGCGCTGCGCCTGGGCGCGCGCGAGTTCGTCGGTGGGCAGTGCGAAATGGTCCATGCCGATGTAGACGTAGCCCGCCTCGGTGAGCTGCTCGATCACGAGCCTGAGCAGCGCCATGCGCTCCGCAGGCGTGGGCAAGGTGGCTTCGTCCATCTGGCGCTGCATCTTGAAGAGATGCGGCATGTGCGCGTAGCCGAACACCGAGATCCGATCGGGCGCGAGCAGCAGCATCGTCTCGAGCGTGCGGCCGAATGCTTTGACGTTCTGGTACGGCAAGCCGTAGATCAGATCGACGCTGATCGACTCGAAGCCGTTCGCGCGCGCGGCGTTCATGACGTCGACGGTCAGTTCGAGCGGCTGCATGCGGTTGACCGCCTTCTGCACGACCGGATCGAAGTCCTGAACGCCCAGGCTCAGCCGGTTGAAGCCGAGCGAACGCAGATGCGCAATGGTCTGCGCCGTGGCTTCGCGCGGGTCGATCTCGATCGAGTATTCGCCGGCGTCGTCGGGCTGCAGCGCGAAGTGTTCGCGCGTGGCGGCCATGAGCGTGCCCATTTCGTCCAGCGAGAGAAAAGTGGGCGTGCCGCCGCCCCAATGCAGCTGCGAAACGGGGCGCTTCGTGTCGAAGAGCGCGGCCTGCAACTGCACTTCGCGGATCATCTGCGCGAGATACGGTTTCGCGCGGCCGCGGTTCTTCGTAATGACCTTGTTGCAGCCGCAATAGAAACAGACGGTGTCGCAGAACGGGATGTGGAAGTACAGCGAGAGATCGGTTTCGCTCGCGCCCGGATCGGCCGCCGCGCGCCGGTAGTCGGCGGGATCGAAGTCGTCGCGGAACTGCAGGGCGGTGGGGTAGGACGTGTAGCGCGGGCCGTTGGCGCCGTATTTGGCAAGCAGGTCGGGGCGAAAGAGCAGGTCGGCGTCGCTCATGCAAAGCTCACTGGGAAGGGCGGCGCACGGGTGGGCAGCGTTCGGTGCCGCGGAACGCCGCGCACAGGTGGCCTGTCCCTTGTCCTACAGCGCCAGATGGACAAAGTGTACGAGCGCGTAGGAAGAAGCGATTGTGTAAAAAGGTCGCACGCGAGCGATGGCACAATGCCGTCTGGTCCGCTGCCGCGTGGACACGATTTGTCAGCGTTCCAGGAAACCGAAGTGAGTACCGATTTTCCCGCCGATGCCTCAGTGCACGCCTGCCGTCCCGGTTGCGGCGCGTGCTGCATCGCGCCGTCCATTACGAGCCCGATTCCGGGCATGCCTGAAGGCAAGCCGGCCGGCGTGCGCTGTGTTCAACTCGGCGAGGACCTGCGCTGCATGATCTTCGGCTCGCCGTTGCGGCCGGCGTGCTGCTCGGGGCTGCAGCCGCAGCTCGAGATGTGCGGCGAGTCGCGCGAGGAGGCCATGTTCTGGCTCACGCGTCTCGAGGCGCAAACCCAGCCACAAGCGCCAGCCGCGCGCTGAACCCGGCGCAAACTGCGTCGGTCGGCAGCCATGCGCCAGAATGACGGCGCGCCAGTCCCGGCCCAACAAGGAGATTTCGCATGGCCCACACCGCAACGCGCGTTTCCCGGCGCGCCTTCCTGTTCTCAGCCTGCGCTGCGGCGGGTACGGCGATGTCGCTTGGCGCGTGTGCGACGGGGATCTTCCCGTTCATTCCCGATCACTACACGTTTTCACAGCAGCAAGTGCAGGATGCGGTGCAGCGCAAGTTTCCCTATCACCGCTCGATGCAGCAGATCTTCGACGTCTCGCTCACGAACCCGGTCGTCACGCTGCAGCCCGATCGCAATCGCGTGGCCGTGCGCCTCGACGCACACCTCGAAAGCCCGTTGATGCAGCAACCCGTGAGCGGCGCGTTTACGGTGTCGAGCGAACTCGCGTACGACAGCACGAGCCGCGCCGTGGTGCTGCGCTCGCCTTCGGTGGATGGCGTCGACATGGCGGGCAACGCCGCCGCCTACGCGCCGCAGGTGAGCGCGGTCGCCGCGCTCGTCGCCACCCAGCTGCTCAACAATTACCCCGTCTATACGTTCAAGCCCGACCAGCTCCGATTTGCCGGCGTCAACTACGAACCCGGTACAATCACCATCCTTACAAACGGCATACGCGTGCAGATCGTCGAGAAGTAAACCGACGAGACGCCGTCCGGCGCACGCGGCCGTTGTCGGTCGCGTGGCGCGGCGTGCGCCGTCCCCCACGCTCAAAGAAGAGGGATAAAAGGGATGGACTGGATGTTGACCTGCAAGGCCTTGATTCTCGGCATCGTCGAAGGGCTGACGGAGTTTCTTCCCGTGTCGAGCACGGGGCATCTGATCGTCGCCGGCAGCTTGCTCAATTTCGACGGCGCCTATGCCAAGACCTTCTACGTGGTGATCCAGTTTGGCGCGATTCTCGCCGTGTGCTGGGAGTTCCGCCGCAAGATCGGCGAAGTGGTCACAGGGTTGCCCTCGCGGCCCGATGCGCGGCGCTTCACCCTCAACGTGATCGTCGCCACCATTCCGGCAGTCGTGCTCGGTCTGATGTTCGAAAAGACGATCAAGTCGGTGCTCTTCGCGCCGGTGCCGGTGGCGTTCGCCCTTGTTGGCGGCGGCCTCGTCATCCTGTGGGTCGAGAATCGCCTGCGTGGCCCGAAGGGGCTGCCGGTCGCCGAACAGCGCGGCGCGCGCGTGAAGTCGATTGACGCGATCACGCCGCTCGACGCCTTCAAGGTGGGCTGCGCGCAGTGCTTCGCGCTGATTCCGGGCATGTCGCGTTCGGGCTCGACCATCATCGGGGCGATGCTGTTCGGCCTCGAGCGGCGCGTCGCGACCGAGTTCTCGTTTTTCCTTGCGATTCCCGTGATCTTCGGCGCGACCGTTTATGAGCTGTACAAGAGCTGGCACGAGCTTTCCATGGACTGGCTCGGGCTCTTCGGCATCGGCTTCGTCGCAGCGTTCGTCAGCGCGTTCGCGTGTGTGCGCTGGCTCCTGCGCTTCGTGGCTTCGCACGATTTCACCGCCTTCGCCTGGTACCGGATCGCTTTCGGTCTCGTGGTCCTGCTGTTCGGTTATGGCGGCGGGCTAGGCTGGGACGACTGAAAACGCAACGGGCCCCGCGTGACATCACGGCGCCCGTTCTTCTTCACGGTTGCGGTTTTAGTCCGCGCGGCGGCGGAACACGAGATCCCACACGCCGTGACCGAGCCGCAGGCCGCGGCGCTCGAACTTCGTCACCGGCCGGTAGTCGGGGCGCGGCGCGTAGTCGGCGGCCGTATTCTCGAGCGCGGGCTCCGCGCTGAGCACTTCGAGCATCTGCTCGGCGTAGTTCTGCCAGTCCGTCGCGCAGTGCAGGTACGCGCCCGGCTTCATGCGCGAGACGAGATGCGCGACGAACTTCGGCTGAATCAGGCGGCGCTTGTGATGGCGGGCCTTGTGCCACGGATCGGGGAAAAAGATGTGCACGCCGTCGAGGCTCGCCGGCGCGATCATGTGCTCGAGCACTTCCACGGCGTCGTGCTGGATGATGCGGATGTTCTCCAGATTCTGCTCGCCGATCAGTTTGAGCAGCGCGCCAACGCCAGGCTCGTGGACCTCGACGCCGAGGAAGTCGTCCTCTCGGCGCAAGGCGGCGATTTCCGCTGTGCTTGCGCCCATCCCGAAACCGATCTCCAGAATGCGCGGTGCGTGCCGTTCAAACACGGCGTCCCAGTCGGCGGCTTCGGGCGCGTAGGGCACGACGAAGCGCGGGCCCAGTTCGTCGAGCGCGCGGCGCTGGCCCGTCGAGACGCGGCCGGCGCGCGTCACGAAGCTGCGGATGCGGCGGTGGTGCAGCGCGTCGCCGTGCGCGTTCGTGTCGGAGGCGGCGTCTTGTGCGTCGGACTGCGTGGAGTCGGGACGGGCGTCGTCGTTGGGATCGTGATTCATCTTCGCAGGTGGTATGAGAGCGGCGGATGTCGCGGCTGTCGATAATGGGGGCGGGCTGCGCCTTCGGCTCGGTGCGAGGCATGTCGGGCCATACGCGGCGACGCGGTGCCGGAGGCTACGCGGGCCGGCGTGGCCGGACGCCTCGTTGGCCGCTTTCGCGTTCGGCGGAATCGGCGACGGCCTTGGGCCCGGCAGGCGGGCGCGGCGCGCTCGAAGCCCAGCGGCTCCGAAGCCGTCGCGCATTATATCAGCGCGCTTGCACGGCTCTGGCGGCTGAGGCGGCGCGGCAGTACCTCGCGAGGCTACGGTCCGTGCCTCAATCGGCTGAAACGACGAAGTCGTGCGAAATACGTGTCGGCGGACCAGCTCGCGGCGCGTGCGGGAGGACCCGAGGAGCGCCGGAGTGCATTGTGCAACGAAGGAATTCAGGTCGTGCCCGGCGTGTGCCGGTCGGGCGGGCTTGGCGTCCCGAGGGTGTCCCGGCAGGAGCGCTGTCTGGAAGCCCAAGCCTCGAAGAGAGGTCGGTAAGCCGACGTGGAGCGGGCGATGGGAATCGAACCCACGTCATCAGCTTGGGAAGCTGAGGTAATGGCCATTATACGACGCCCGCAGAGCGCGCTATTTTACGCGTTTTTGGCCTTCTTGCGCAATGACGCGCTCAAGAGACGCGGCGCGCCAGGCGCGCCGCCAGATGCATCAGACCGTTTGCCGATGCCCTCAAATCCCGAACAGCGTGAGCGAAACCGCCGCGCGGGTGACGATCATCAGCAGCACCTGCACGATCACGAAGAGCAGGATCGGCGAGAGATCGAGGCCGCCCAGGTTCGGCAGGATTCGGCGCAGCGGGTTGAGGAACGGCGCCGTCAGCTGGAACAGCACGGGCATTGCCGCCGAGCGCGGATTGAGCCACGAGAGCAGCGCCATCAGGATCGTCAGCCAGATCAGCAGGTTGAGCGCCCATTTCACGAGCGTGAGCAACGCGACGATCAGCAGTGTCGGCAAAAGACCCAATGGGTCCACGCCTGCGATCCATACCATCAGCAGCACGTAGGCAATGGCCGCGATCAGCGCGCCGACCACGCTTGCCCAGTCGATGCCGCGTACGCCGGGAATCACGTGCCGCAGCGGCAGCACCAGCCAGTTGGTCACCTGCTGGATCGCATGGGTCACGGGGTTGTACGGCGGCACACGCACGTACTGGAGCCAGGCGCGCAGCAGCAGGGCGGCGCCGAACAGCGTGAAGACCGTATTGAGCAGAAAGCGGGCGATATCGCCGAACATCGGTGTTGTTTCCTTCTTGTGTGGGTGGCGGCCGATAAAAGGTCAGTTGGGGTTCCGTTTGCCCCGTTCAACCACGCGGAGCACGTCAGACGGACACCTTGACCTCGCTGATCAGAATGGTGCCATTTCCGCCGTCGGTGTAGTTGGGAATGTCGTCGAGGAGGGTGTCGGCATGCGGCTGAAACACCGCGTAGAACGCATCGACCGTCTCGAACAGGAAGTGTCCGGCCGCGACGTACGGCGGCGGCGTGCCCGGCGGCCCGGCGTTGATGCCGATGTCGACCGACCAGCCCTTGAGCGATTCGCCGAAGAGCTTCGCCGCGAGCGGCATGTGGTGCGTGCAGTAGTACCCGCTGTCGAAACGCCCGTTCTCGCGATAGGGATAGAGGATGCTGACCTTGATCATTGTGCGTGCTCGTCGGTGAGTCCCATGGGCGCGCGTTGCCTGCCGCTGGGATGCGCGCCGTCGCCACATTAACACGGCTTACGCCTCGCCAGTATCCGCGAGCGATGCCGCCGCGAGGGCCTTGCGCGATGCGGCGGCCGGTGCTCGCGGCGCGCGCGCCGCGCAAAATGGCTGCGCTCACGGCAGGCTTTTCGGCGAACGGCTACAGTGATTCTGACAGGCACCGCAGGGAAGGCGCCGGACGGCGCGAGTGTTGCGCCACAGCCGCGCGGCGCACGAAGTGTTCGCCTTCGTACCGATCACGCGCCGATGGTGCGACTACAAATGAGGGGGTTGGCCGCGGCGCCGCGCCAATAGCCTGACGCGGCACGATTTCTGCTGTTGGCTCGCGGCGCATTTATGCGCCGCAACTCAAACCCAGCACGCGGAAGCCGTAACGAACAGTGCGCAATGCATATACGGCGCCTGTGAGGCTATCTCGCAACACTGCCATTTTTGTCTAGAAATCTGAGCACAATACTTTTCATCGTTTCGGTTTCGTCGTTGCAGTCGTGCAATTGGGTTTGTTCCTGTCGGTAGTCCGATTCGGGGAGTTCACCATGAGCATCTTCGCTTACCGAAAGCATCTGCGGTTTCTCACGCCCTTTCAGCGTCGCCGCTGGTGGGATCAGAAGAAGCGCCTGACGCCACGTGTGCGCATCAGCGGCGCTTATGTCCCACCGAACGTCACGCGCGAGTTCACCTACGTGAAGGTCGGATAGCGGAGAGTTTGCCTTGTCTGGCCGGCGATTCGTGTGCCGCCGGCTGGGTCGGATGAGATGCCCGGTTCCATGACCGGGCATCGTCGTTTACAGCCTCGTCGCGCGTGGCGACCGCAGGCCGTACGTAGTCCGGTGAACCAATTTGTAATCAAACATTACCGGGAGATTGGCCCCCCGATGCCCTCGCGCAGGTAACAATGACAGTGCCCTGGTTTTTGTAACCAATGTCGGCGTATTCGGGCGCGCGTGCGGCGATTTTTCGCGGCTGCCGCGCCCACCGGGCTTGACGCGCTATTAAGCGCCCCCAAAACAGGATTGCAATTCGAAACAAATGGCTACCAATGGCGGCCGCCGTTTTCGATACATTGAATGCGTGGGCACTGCCCGTCATATGCGCGTCGCCGCTGGCGGCCGCCAGGAGAAGAGAAGTGAAAAAGACCGTATCGTTCATCGTTGCCGCGGCGCTGGGTGTGGGGTTCGTCAGCGCGGCCCAGGCGCACGTCTCGGTGGGTATCGGCATTGGCATTCCGGTGGCCCCGGCTTATCCCGTCTATGCTGCGCCGGTCTACGCACCGCCGCCCCCGCCCGTGGTCTATGCGCCGCCGCCGGTGGTGTACGCGCCGCCGCCCGCCGTCGTCGTAGGCGGCTACGGTGGCTACGGCTACTACGGCCGTCCGTACTGGCATCACGGCTACTACGGCCACGGCTACTACGGCCGCGGCTACTACCGTCATTGAGTGTGACGGGGGCGCACGCCGCCCGGCTGCGTTTTCACGAACGGCGCAACGCCGGCTCACGCCGCGTTGCGCTGTTTGTTTTTGGCGCTCGCTTTCGCCGCGTGCATGGCATGCTAGATCGATGCGCGCGGAGCGGTCCATAGGCGCACCTGCGCCCGACATGGATTACGACGCGCCCGCGCCCTGCAGGATCAGTTCGCGATAGCCGTGCACGACCACGCTGTACGAGAAATACGCGAATAGCAGCGCCGAAAGCACGTGGCAGGCGCGCAGCAGACCGGTGCCGGCGCGTTTGCGGCCATGGCTGGCCAGTCCGCAAAGGAAAAAGGTCCAGCCGAGACCGCCCGCAAAAAAGCCCAGCAGGAAGAGCGAGGCCGCGCCGGCGCTCGTCGCCCCCGACTTGGCGATGAGCGCGCCACCGACAGCCGCGAACCAGAGAATCGCACTCGGCGAAGAGAGGGCAAGCAGCACGCCGCGCATGAAGCTGCGCCACGGGTTGGGCAGCGGCGCGGCGTTATCGGCTTCGCCTTCCACGGGCGGCGCCAATGCTGGATTGAGCGCTTCGCGCGCCATCTTCCACGTGAGCATGAGCAGCAGGGCCGAGCCGCCGATCCACACGACCCAGCGTACGGCCGAGAACTGCAGCAGCGCGGCCATGCCCGCAAGCGCGAGCGCGGCGTAGATGAGGTCGCCGAAACACGAGCCGAGCCCCAGCCAGAAGCCCGGGCGGAAGCCGTGCGTGAGTGTGAGCGAGATGATGGCGACGTTGACGAGACCGATGTCGAGGCAAAGCGAAAGCGACAGAAAAAAGCCGTCGGAAAGCAGGGAAACGTGAGACATGAAAACGATTTCTTGTTGGTATGGACTGCGCACCGCACACGCCCGCCTGTGAGCAAGCGGGCGTCGCGGCTCAAATCAGCTTCAGGCGTGCTTCAAACGCCGATGCACAGGTACTTCAGTTCGACATATTCGTCGATGCCGTACTTCGAACCTTCGCGCCCGAGACCCGACTGCTTCACGCCGCCAAACGGCGCGACTTCGTTCGAAATGAGTCCGGTGTTGACCCCGACCATGCCGTACTCGAGCGCTTCGGCCACACGCCAGACGCGGCCGATGTCGCGGCTGTAGAAGTACGAGGCGAGGCCGAATTCGGTGTCGTTGGCGAGGCCGACGACTTCGGCTTCGTCGTTGAAGCGGAACACCGCCGCGACCGGGCCGAAGGTTTCCTCGCGCGCGATCAGCATGTCGCGCGTGACGTCTGCGAGCACGGTGGGCTCGACATAGCGTCCCGAGCTGACCTTGCCGCCCGCGACGACTCTCGCGCCCTGGGCGGTCGCATCGCTGATGTGCTGCGCGACCTTGGCGACGGCCGCGTCGTCGATCAACGGCCCCTGGTTCACGCCATCCTCGAAGCCGTTGCCCACCTTGATCTTGCGTGAGGCGGCGGCGAGCTTCTCGACGAAAACGTCGTACACCTTGTCGTGCACATAGAAGCGGTTCGTGCAGACGCAGGTTTGGCCTGCGTTGCGGTACTTCGAGATCATCGCGCCTTCCACGGCGGCGTCGATGTCGGCGTCGTCGAACACGATGAAGGGGGCGTGCCCACCCAGTTCGAGGGCGATTTTCTTGACCGTCGGCGCGCACTGCTGCATGAGGATGCGGCCCACCGGCGTCGATCCCGTAAACGAGAGATGGCGCACGATGTCGCTCTCGCACAGCGCCTTGCCGATTGCGATGGAGTTCGCGGAGTCGGCGGTGAGCACGTTGAACACGCCCTTGGGTACGCCTGCGCGCTGCGCCAGTTCGGCGAGCGCGAGCGCGCAAAGCGGCGTTTGCTCGGCGGGCTTCACGACGATCGTGCAGCCCGCGGCGATGGCCGGCGCGACCTTGCGTGTGATCATCGCGATCGGGAAATTCCAGGGGGTGATCGAGGCGCACACGCCGATCGGCTGCTTGAGCACGACGAGCTTGCGGTCGCTGGCGGGGCTCGCGAGGACGTCGCCGTTCACTCGCTTGGCCTCTTCGGCAAACCATTCCAGGAAGGACGCGCCATAGATCACTTCGCCGCGCGCCTCGGCGAGCGGCTTGCCTTGCTCTGCGGTCATGATCGCGGCGAGGTCGTCGGCGTGCTCGATCACGAGATCGAACCATCGCCGCAGGATGGCTGCGCGCTCCTTGCCCGTCTTCGCGCGCCACGCCGGCAACGCGGCGTTCGCGGCGGCAATCGCGCGATGCGCCTCGTCGGCGCCAAAGTCGGGCACGCTCGCGATCTCGGCGTTGTCGGCGGGGTCGAGCACGGCGAACGTGGCCGCACCGCCGCTCCATTCGCCGTCGATGTACGCGCGGGTCTTGAAGAGGGCGGGGTCGTTCAGTTGCGTCAGGCGCTCCGATGCGGGCATCATCCTCGAGTCTCCTTCAGGTTCACTGGCGCCGCGGCTCATGCCATGCACGAGGCGTGACGCGGTAAGCGCGGCGTCGCGAAAAGGCGTCGCGGATGGATCGGCCGGCGTGGCGCCGAGGGCGCTGCGCCGGGTTGCGCTAGCTGCGGCTAAAGCCTAGCTCGTCGTAGAGACGGTCGACGCGCGTCTTCACGGCCGCGTCCATCTCGATTGCGCGGCCCCATTCGCGGTCCGTCTCGCCGGGCCACTTGTTGGTGGCGTCGAGCCCCATTTTCGAGCCGAGGCCGGCCACCGGCGAAGCGAAGTCAAGATAGTCGATCGGCGTGTTCTCGACGAGCACGGTGTCGCGCGCCGGATCGATACGCGTGGTGATCGCCCAGATCACTTCCTTCCAGTCGCGGATGTCCACGTCATCGTCGACCACGACAATGAACTTTGTATACATGAACTGGCGCAGGAAGCTCCATACCCCAAACATCACGCGTTTTGCGTGCCCGGGGTAGCTCTTCTTCATCTGCACGATCGCCATGCGATAGCTGCACCCCTCTGGCGGCAGATAGAAGTCGGTGATCTCGGCAAACTGCTTCTGCAAGAGCGGCACGAACACTTCGTTGAGCGCCACGCCGAGCACCGCAGGCTCGTCGGGCGGCTTGCCCGTGTATGTCGAATGGTAGATCGCATCGCGGCGCATGGTGATGCGCTCGACCGTGAAGACGGGGAACCACTCCTGTTCGTTGTAGTAGCCCGTGTGGTCGCCGTAGGGGCCTTCGAGCGCGTGTTCGTACGCGGCGCTCGCGCCCTTGGCGGGGCGGGGCGGCGCGCCAGCGGGGGCCGGGCCGGGCTCGCCCGCCTGCGGGTAGATGAAGCCCTCGAGCACGATCTCGGCGCGCGCGGGCACCTGCAGCGTGTCGACGCCGGGTGTCAGGCACTTCGCGAGCTCGGTGCGGGCGCCGCGCAACAGGCCCGCAAACTGGTATTCGGAGAGCGTGTCGGGCACCGGCGTGACGGCGCCGAGAATCGTCGCCGGGTCGGCGCCGAGCACGACCGCCACCGGGTAAGGCTTGCCGGGGTTCTTCAGCGCGAACTCGCGGAAGTCGAGCGCGCCGCCGCGATGCGCGAGCCAGCGCATGATGAGCTGGTTGCGGCCAATCAGCTGCTGGCGGTAGATGCCGAGATTCTGGCGCGTCTTGTTGGGACCGCGCGTGACGGTGAGGCCCCAGGTGACGAGCGGGCCGGCGTCGCCGGGCCAGCAGGTCTGAATCGGCAGCTTCGCGAGATCGACATCGTTGCCTTCCCAGACGATCTCCTGGCAGGGCGGCGCGTTCACGGTCTTCGGTGCCATGTCCCAGACGGCCTTGGCGAGCGTGAGGAGCTTGCCCGCATCCTTCAGGCCGCGCGGCGGCTCGGGCTCTTTCAGCGCCGAGAGCAGCCGACCCACGTCGCGCAGCGACTCGAGCGCGGCGCCGTCGCCGCCGCTTTCCGGCGCGTCGATGCCCATGCCGAGCGCGACGCGCCGGGGCGTGCCGAACAGATTGCCGAGCACCGGGAACGCGTGCGTCGAACGGTTCTCAAAGAGTAGGGCCGGGCCGCCGGCGCGCAGGACGCGGTCGCACAGCTCGGTCATTTCCAGCACCGGAGAGACAGCTTGTGGGACGCGGCGCAATTCGCCGAGCGTCTCCAGGCGACCAACGAAGTCGCGCAGGTCTTTGTATTTCATCGGGAACCAATCGTGGCCAACGGGGATGGCCGGCTTGGGGGCCGCATGGGGCGGCGGCACGGGTTCCGCGGGCGCCGTATCAGATGTATCAGACGTATCAAGACGTATCAGACATCTGGCCGGGCAGACGCGGTGTAACGATTGTCGATTTTACCTGCGTTGGCTAGCGCACGCTGGGTGCCAATCTGCATAAGCGCCCGCGGACGCGCGTGCGACGCGGATTCCGCCCGATTGAACAGTGTTTATTATTACTATTGGTTATGTTTTCGGGATTCTATAGTATTGACGATCTATAAAACGCTGCTAGAATCCGTCCACATTGGTTGCAGGTTTTGAAATTTTTAGCCACCTTCCCGGTCCTTCAGACGCAACGCGTCGCCGTTTAGCCGCATCCCTGCACGGCTGTCCACGGTTTAGATTGGCTGTTCTCGTCAGCGCCTCTTCGCGCTGGCTTTTCGCGTGAGAACTCCGCGCGCGCACACTGCGTGCCTGGTCGTACAAAAGGAGTTCCACCCACGGCGACTTGCCGTTTTCCCGACGCCGCTGCCGCACCAGCCAGGGCGCGCGGTGTCTTGATCCTGCGATTGGTCGTCTGCTTCGCGCCGACCCTCCCGCTGGATCATGCAACATGGGAGATCTGTAGATGAATACCTGGTTATCGTGGTGGCGCGCCGACGAGCGTGTAGCGCTTGGCCTGCGTGCGCTGCTGCGTCGTGGCACGCGTCTTAGCCATCACCTGTTCAGCATTGTTGGCGGCTGTGCCGTTCTGTTCGCTGTTGCCGTCTGGCTCATGCCCACGCTGCGTGGCACGCTCGCCGCTCGCGTGATGCCGTTCGTCTCGGCGGCGGTGCAGGCCGGCCCGGCACGTCTGCTGCAAGGCAACCCGCTGCCCTCGTTCGCGCCCCCCGGCGTGACGAACAACGACGACAACGCCGACGGCGCGATGCTGCCCACGGCGCTCGCGCCCGATGCCGGTGCTGCCGGCGTCACTGCCGCCGCCGGCGCCACGGGCATTTCGCCCGCAGGCTCCAACGGCACGGTCGCGAAGGTCGCGAGCTCGGTGTCGAACGGCGGCATCGCCACGCTCGATGCCGTCACGCTCAACGGCCTCGATCCGCGTGCGCTGCCGACCAGCGTCGGCTCGCTCGCGCGCATGATTCCGCCCCAGCGCGTCACGCCCGACGCTCGCGATGACCGCGTGCTCGTTTCGGCGCGTGAACAGGCGCTCGTCGCCACCTATCTGGCGCGCCGCTACCGGGTCGCACAGGAGCCGGTCGGCGAACTCGTGAAGGCGGCGTTCGACACCGGCCGTGAAGTGGGGCTCGATCCGCTGCTGCTGCTCGCCGTGATGGCGATCGAATCGGGCTTCAACCCGTACGCCGAGAGTGGCGTGGGCGCGCAGGGCCTCATGCAGGTCATGTCGAAGGTGCACTCGGACAAGTTCCAGTACTTCGGCGGTCAGCGCGCGGCGCTCGATCCGCTCGCCAACATCAAGGTCGGCGCGCTGGTGCTCAAGGATTGCATCGCACGCGGCGGTTCGCTGCCGGGCGGCCTGCGTCTCTACGTCGGTTCGACGTCGCCGGACGACGGCGGCTACGGCGCCAAGGTGATGGCCGAGCGCGGGCGTCTGCGTGACGTCGCACGCGGCCGCAACGTGCCGATCAACGCGCCGCAGGCGCCCGTCACCACCACGGCCAGCACGTCTGCGCAGAAGGTGGCGAGCATCAACGGCGAGAAGCGCGTGCACGTGACGCTCGACAACGCCCACGCGATCGTCGAGAAGTCGTCGTCCGCGAACAGCGGTTCCGCTCAGGACGACGCCAGCACCAGCACGACGGCCCAGAAGCACGCTTCGTCCGAACTGGGTGCCTGAGCAGCTAGAGCTGAAAGACCGGACCAAACAAAAAGGCACCCGCGGGTGCCTTTTTCCATTTCTCGACCACTAGCGCATTAGCGTCCGAAGAACGTATGCAGCCGCTCGACCGCTTCCTCGAGGCGCTCGTACGCCGTGGCATACGAGAGCCGCACGTACTGATGCGGCGCGGCGACGCCGAAGTCCATGCCGGGCACCATCACCGTGCCCGCGTCGTGCAGCATTGCGCGGGTGAGCGCGTCGCTGTCGCCGGCGGCAGGGTGCGCAACGTTCGAGCAGTCGGCGTAGACGTAGAACGCGCCGTCGGGCATCACGGGCACCGTGAAGCCGAGCGACTCGAGCGCTGGCGCGATGAAGTCGCGGCGGCGCTTGAATTCGAGCCGGCGGCCTTCGTAGAGCTTCAGCGTGTCCGGGTCGAAGCAGGCGAGCGCGGCATGCTGCGCGAGCGCGGACGCGCAGATGAACAGGTTCTGCGCGAGCTTTTCGAATGCGCCGACCAGCGAAGGCGGCACCACGAGCCAGCCCAGACGCCAGCCGGTCATGTTGAAGTACTTCGAGAAGCTGTTGACGGTCACTACGTCGTCGCCGTACGACAGCGCGGAGACGGGCGGCGTGTCGTACGACAGGCCTTGATAGATTTCGTCGACGATCGTGAAGCCGCCGCGCGCACGCACGCTTTGCACGATGCGCTTGAGTTCGTCGGGCTCGATCGAGGTGCCGGTCGGGTTCGACGGCGAGGCGAGCAGCACGCCGCGCGTGCGCGGCGACCACAGGCGCTCGACATCGGCGGCGGTGAGCTAGAAGCGCGCTTGCGGGCCGCTCGGCACGAGCACCGGCTTGCCTTCCGCGGCGGCCACGAAGTGGCGGTTGCACGGATAGCAGGGGTCGGGCATCAGCACTTCGTCGTCGCGGTCGACGAGCGCGGTGCAGGCGAGCAGGAGCGCCGCCGAGGCGCCGGCCGTCACGACGATGCGCGCGGGGTCGACCGTGAGGCCGTACGCGTGCTGGTAGTGCGCGGCGATCGCCTCGCGCAGCGCGTGGATGCCGAGCGCGCTCGTGTATTGGGTGACGCCGCGGCGCAGCGCGGCGGCGGCCGCCTCGACGACGGGCTCGGGCGCCGTGAAGTCCGGCTCGCCGATCCCCATGTGGATGATGTCGCGTCCAGCGCGTTCGAGCTTCGCGGCTTCCTTCGCCAATTCCATGACGTAGAAAGGCTGGATCTCGTCGACGCGCGCGGCTAGCCGCAGCAGCGGTTCGGCAACGGTGTTCATGCGGGTCTTTCCAATACTGACAGATCACGCGGCGCGCGGGGCCGGGCGCTCAGGCGCACCCGCTCGCCCCGGCGGCTCGCGTTCTTACGACTTGCGGGCGTTTTGCGCTTCGGTGGCGCGCAGTTGCGCCGCGAGCTTGTCGAGCACGCCGTTCACGTACTTGTAGCCGTCCGAGCCGCCGAAGGTCTTCGTGAGCTCGACCGCCTCGTTGATCACGACGCGGTACGGAATGTCGACGTGATGCTTGAACTCGTAGGTCGCGACGAGCAGCACCGCGCGTTCGACGGGCGAAAGCTGCTCGATCGGACGGTCGAGGCACGGCGTGATGGCGGCGGACAGTTCGTCCGACTCGCGGATGACGCCGTGCAGGATCGCGTCCAGATGCTCGTGATCGGCCTTGTCGTAGCCCTGCGAACCGCGCAACTGCGCGTCGATCTCGCCGGCGGGCACACCCGACAGCAGCCACTGATACAACCCCTGCGTGGCCAGTTCGCGGGAGCGGCGGCGCGCGCTCTTCATTGCTGTTCCTCTTCGTCTTCCTCGTCTTCTTCGTCGTCGTCGCCGCCGTCGAGCTGCTCCAACGCCACCGTCAGGTTCGCCATTTCCACGGCGACGCGAGCGGCGTCACGACCCTTCTCGGTCATGCGGGCCACGGCCTGCTCGTCGCTCTCGGTGGTGAGCACGGCGTTCGCGATCGGCACGTTGAAGTCGAGCGAAACGCGCGAGATGCCCGCGCCGCTCTCGTTCGAGACGAGCTCGAAGTGGTACGTCTCGCCGCGCACGACCGCGCCGAGCGCGATCAGGGCGTCGAACTGGCCGCTTTCGGCGAGCTTTTGCAGCGCCAGCGGGATTTCGAGTGCGCCCGGCACGGTGACGAGCAGCACGTCTTCGCCCGTCACGCCAAGGCGTTCGAGTTCTTCGATGCAGGCGTCGGCGAGGCCGTTGCAGACGGGTTCGTTAAAGCGCGACTGGACGATGCCGATGCGCAGTCCGTCGCCGTCGAGGTTCGGTTGGTATTGTCCGATTTCCATGTGGTGTCCGTAAGTTCGGTTGAGCGTGGTGACGCGTGAAAAGAGCGCGATGCGACTTCAGGCGCGCGACGAGGCTGGGTCAGCGGCTTCAGGCGGGCAGGGCGCTTGCGCGTCCCCGCCAGGCATCGGCACGAAGCCGGTGACCTCCAGACCGTAGCCCGACATGCTGCCGAGGCGGCGTGGCTTCGAGAGCACCTGCATGCGGCCCACGCCGAGTTCGCGCAGGATCTGCGCGCCGATGCCGTAAGTCTTGAAGTCCACGGGCCGGCGGGCGAGCGCCTCCGCGCGCTCTTTCTGGTCGAACGCCTTGAAGACGTCGATCAGATGTTCCTTGGGTTCGCCGCAATTGAGCATGACGATCACGCCCACGTCGCGCGAGGCGATTTCGCGCATGGCGGCGTCGAGCGTCCACGAGTGCGTGGACGAACCCGTTTCGAGCAGATCCAGCACCGAAAGCGGTTCGTGCACGCGCACGGGCGTATCGACGTCGGGTTTCGGCGTGCCGCGCACGAGGGCGATGTGCGGCGTGCGCGTGGGGTGATCGACGTACATGATCGCGCGGAACTGGCCGTGCGCGGTTTGCATGGTGCGTTCCGCCACGCGCTCGACGATCGATTCGGTGCGGCTGCGGTAGTGGATCAGGTCCGCGATGGTGCCGACCTTCAGGCCGTGCTCCTGCGCGAACTCCATGAGGTCGGGCAGGCGCGCCATCGTGCCGTCGTCCTTGATGACCTCGCAGATCACCGAGGCCGGCGTGAGGCCGGCAAGCGCCGTGAAGTCGCAGCCCGCTTCGGTGTGGCCCGCGCGCACGAGCACGCCGCCTGGCTGCGCCATGATCGGGAACACGTGGCCGGGCTGCACGATGTGCTCGGCGCGCGCGTCGTGCGCGACGGCCGCCTTGATCGTGCGGGCGCGGTCGGCGGCGGAAATGCCGGTCGTAACGCCTTCGGCGGCCTCGATGCTGACCGTGAACGCCGTGCCGTACTGCGTGCCGTTGCGGTAGGTCATGAGCGGCAGGTTGAGCAGCTTGCAGCGTTCCTGGGTGAGCGTGAGGCAGATCAGCCCGCGGCCGTACTTCGCCATGAAGTTGATGGCTTCAGGCGTGACGAACTCCGCAGCGATGACGAGGTCGCCCTCGTTTTCCCGGTCTTCTTCGTCGACGAGGATGACCATCTTGCCGGCTTTGAGCTCGGCGATGATCTCAGGGGTGGAGGCGAGCGTCATGTTGGGATTCTGGCTGGAAAGGCCACATTTTACGCCACGCGGGCGGGCGCGTCGCCCAGAACGCGGGAAGGCGCGAATCGCGTCTGTTTCACGCTAGTAACGCCATGCGTCATTCGGGTGAAACGTTCCTATTCGTGGTTCATCTCGCGTGCTCGCGCGCATTGCGCCGCACGCGGGCGCGGCTCCCGCCTGAGCCGGCTTGCGGCGGGAGGGCGCGGCCGCGAGGGGGCACGAACGGGCGAGGCGTCAGCGCAGGATCACATCGTCGGCGAGTCCCTTCGTCAGTTCCAGCGCCTGGCGCTCGAACAGGCGCCGGTACAGGCCGTTTTCGCGGCGCACGAGCGCGTCGTGCGTGCCTTCCTCCGCCACGCGTCCGCGCTCGAGCACCAGCAGCCGGTCGAGCGCGCGCACGGTCGAGAGCCGGTGTGCGACGACCACGGTCGTGCGGCCTTCCATGAGCCGCTCCATGGCCTGCTGGATCAGCACCTCGCTTTCACTGTCGAGGCTCGAGGTCGCTTCGTCGAAGATCAGGATCGGCGCATTCGCGAGGAACGCGCGCGCGATCGCCACGCGCTGGCGCTCGCCGCCCGAGAGCTTCACGCCGCGCTCGCCCACGAGCGTGTCGTAGCCGTGCGGCAGCGCCGTGATGAAGTCGTGGGCGCTCGCGAGCTTCGCCGCGCGCTCGATTTCGGCGTGCGTGGCGCCGGGCCGGGCGTAAGCGATGTTCTCGGCGAGCGAGCGGTGGAACAGCACCGGCTCCTGCTGCACGATGGCGATCTGCGAGCGCAGCGACGCCTGCTGCACGCGCGCGATATCCTGGCCGTCGATCGTGATGCGCCCCTCGCACACGTCGTAAAGGCGCTGGATCAGCTTGATCAGCGTGGTCTTGCCCGAGCCCGAATGGCCGACGAGGCCCACGCGCTCGCCAGGCGCGATACGCAGCGTGAGGTTCTCGTAGAGCGGCCTGGCGTCCGCGTGATCGCCGTAGCGGAACGTCATGTTCTCGAAGCGGATGTCGCCCTGATCGATCACGATGGGCGGCGCATCGCGCTGGTCCTCGATGCCGAGCGGCGCCGCGTCGAGCGCGACGAGTTCTTCCATGTCGTTGACCGAGCGCTGCAGGTTGCGCACGTGCATGCCCACATCGCGCAGGTAGCCCTTGAGCAGGAAGAACAGCGTGAGCGCGAACGTGATGTCGCCGACGCTTGCGAGACCGCGCGCCCAGAGCAGCAGCGCCGCGCCGAGGATGGCCGCCTGCATGCCCACGAGCAGCGCGCCCTGCACGCCGCCGTTGAGCGTGCCGCGCTGCCACGTGCGCCGCGTGCGGCTGCTCCACTTCGTGACGACGCGCGCGAGCCGCGCTTCTTCGCGCGTTTCCGCGCCGAACGCCTTGACGACGGCGTTGCACGAAATGGCGTCGGCAAGCGCGCCGCCCATCTTCGTATCCCACTGGTTCGCGAGCCGGGCCGAGGGCGCGACGTAAAAGAGCGAGAGCGAGACCGTGATCGCCAGATACACGGCCGAGCCGAGGCCGACAACGAGGCCCATCACGTGCCACTGCACCGCGAGCAGGATGGTCGAGCCGACCAGCATGACGAGCGACGGGAAGAGGGCGACGAGCAGCGTGTCGTTGAGCAGATCGAGCGCCCACATGCCGCGCGTGACCTTGCGCACCGTGGAACCGGCGAAGCTGTTCGCGTGCCAGTCCGTCGAGAAGCGCTGCACGCGGTGAAAGGCTTGCGTGGCGATCTCGCTCATCATGCGCAGCGTCAGCGTGATGATGTTGCGGTACGCGGCCTGGCGCATGATCGTGCCGCCGAGCCCGAGCGCCGTGAGCGCCCAGAACGCGACGACCGCCGCATGCCAGGCGGCGCTGCTGGCTGCGCCGCCTTGCGTGAGGGCGTCGACGAGCTGGCCGGCGTAGTGCGGCGTGAGCACGTCGGCGAGCGCGCCGAGGAGCGAGGCGAGTGCGACGGCCGTGACGCGCACCGGTTGGCGCGCCCAGTGCCGGAAGGTGAAGCCGAGGACCTTGCGGAAGGTTTGTCCGCCCGATTCGGGTTTGTTGTTTAGCTCTGTCATGGACAGCATGCTCCGGACGTGATGCCCGAAGACTCTCCTGAAGCAAGCGTGAAGCGTTAAGACCGAAAACGGGCTTCGCACGCCCGGGCATCGGTTGCCGGACGGCCTGACCTCGAATTCGCTGAATACGGCGCGGCGTCTGAAAACATGCCGCGCGGGACGCGCTATGGCTGCGCTGGAAGCGGGACGGCTGCGTGACGCGACGCAACGTGCAACATCACCCGGACCATCGGCATGGCGGCGCTCGTGTCAATCGTTGCCAACTGTGCCTCCTGGTTCGATTCGGGTGATGGGAACGCGGCACGCCGTGCGGCGAGCGCGTAGGGAAAGGCTAGATTCTATCAGCGCCCCGGCGCGCGTGCTTGCGCGCGTGCGGGGCCGGCATGGCGCCGGCCAGGCGGCGCTTAGTCCTGCGCGGCCGAATTGGCGGCCTTCTCAGCCGAGAGCATCCGCTCCACATAGCGCGCGATCAGATCGATTTCGAGATTCACCTTCGTACCGGTCTGAAGATGCTTGAGCGTGGTGACTTCCACGGTATGGGGAATCAGGTTGATCGAGAATTCGCAGCCGTCCGTGCGATCGTCGACCGAGTTGACCGTGAGGCTCACGCCGTTCACGGTGATCGAGCCCTTGTAGGCGAGATAGCGGCCGATATCCGCCGGCGCGAGAATGCGCAGCTCGTGCGACTCGCCCACGGGCGCGAAGCGCGTGACGGTGCCGAGGCCGTCCACGTGACCCGAGACGATGTGGCCGCCCAGGCGGTCGTTCGCGCGCAGCGCCTTTTCGAGGTTCACTTCGCCCGTCGCCGCGAGGCCCACGGTGCGGTTCAGGCTTTCGCGCGAAACATCGACGTCGAAGCCCGTTGCCGACTTCTCGATGACGGTCATGCACGCGCCCTGGATCGCGATGCTGTCGCCGAGCTGCACGTCGTCGAGGCCGAGGCTCCCTGCATTGACGGCGAGGCGCACGCCTGCGTCGGCACCCGTGCCGAGCGGCTTGATCGATTCGATGCGGCCCACTGCCGCGACGATTCCGGTAAACATCGTGCTGTTCCTTGTGTTCAGTGCTTCAGTGAGGGTCAGGCGTCTTGCGTCGTGACGACACGCGCAAGAATGCGCAGATCGCTGCCGAGACGATCGACGGAATGAAAGGCGAGGCGCGTGCGCTCGTCGAGCGTTGCGGGCGCAGCGATGTCGATCATGCCGAGCGCATTCGTGCCGAGCAGCGACGGCGCCACGTACACGAGCAGTTCGTCCACGCAGCCTTCGCGCAGCAGCGAACCGTTGAGCTTGTAGCCCGCTTCCACGTGCAGTTCGTTCACGCCGCGCGCAGCGAGCTCCGTGAGCATGGCCGGCAGATCGACCTTGCCCTGCTCGTTGCCGAGCGCGACGATTTCGGCGCCGCGCACGCGCAACGCTTCGGCGCGTTCTTCGTTGCTCGCGTCGAGCGCCGCGCAGAACACGAGCGTGGGCGCGCCCACGAAAATCTGCGCGAGCGGCGAGGCGTCGAGCCGGCTGTCGATCAGCACGCGTTTGGGCTGGCGCGGGGTGTCGACGGCGCGCACGGTCATGCGCGGGTCGTCTTCCTTCACCGTGCCGATGCCCGTGAGGATGGCCGAGGCGCGCGCGCGCCAGGCGTGGCCGTCGGCGCGCGCGGCTTCGCCCGTGATCCACTGGCTTTCGCCCGAGGGCAGGCCGGTGCGGCCGTCGAGCGATGCAGCCACCTTCATGCGCACCCACGGACGCTTGCGCGTCATGCGCGAAACGAAGCCGATGTTCAGCTCGCGCGCCTCGTTGGCCAGCAGCCCGCAACGCACGTCGATGCCCGCGTCGCGCAAGATCGAAAGCCCGCGCCCCGACACGAGCGGGTTCGGGTCTTCCATCGCTGCAATCACGCGCGCGACCTTCGCTTCGATCAGCGCGTTCGCGCAGGGCGGCGTGCGGCCGAAGTGACTGCACGGCTCGAGCGTCACATACGCGGTCGCGCCGCGCAGGTCGTGCCCGCGCGCGCGGGCGTCCTTCATCGCCTGGATTTCGGCGTGATCCTGGCCGGCCGGCTGCGTAAAGCCTTCGCCGATCACCACGCCGTCCTTCACCAGCACGCAGCCGACGCGCGGGTTCGGGTCGGTCGTGTACAGGCCGCGGTGGGCGAGCGCGAGCGCACGCTCCATGTGGACGAAATCGGATTGCGAAAACATCGTCGGGCTTTCTCCCGGGCGGCGGTCAGATGGGGCCGGCGAGGCGCGCGCCGCGCCGGCGGTCGTTGGCGTGATGCCTTATTGCGTGACGTTTTCCGCCGCGGCTTCCGCTGCAAACGCGCTGCGCGCCGCGGCGATGGTCTCGTCGAGGATCGCGTCGTCGTGGGCGCTCGAGACAAAACCCGCCTCGTAGGCCGACGGCGCGAAGTAGACGCCCGCGTCCAGCATGCGGTGGAAGAAGCGGTTGAAGCGCGCGATGTCGCTCTTCGTGACCTCGGCGAAGCTACCCGGGACGTTGTCGGCGAAATAGAGGCCGAACATGCCGCCCACCGAATCCGCCACGAACGGCACCTTCGTTTCGCGCGCCGCGGCCGACAGCCCCTTCGCGAGACGTTCGGTCTTCGCGGTGAGCTGTTCGTAGAAGCCGGGCGCCTGGATGAGTTGCAGCGTTTTCAGGCCCGCCGCGACCGCGATCGGATTGCCCGAGAGCGTGCCTGCCTGATAGACCGAGCCGTTGGGCGCAAGGTGATCCATGATCTCGCGACGGCCGCCGAAGGCAGCCGCCGGCATGCCGCCGCCGATCACCTTGCCGAGGCACACCATGTCGGCCTCGACGCCGTAGAGCGCCTGCGCGCCGCGCAGGCCGACGCGGAAACCGCACATCACTTCGTCGAAGATCAGCACGCTGCCGTGCTTCGCCGTGAGGCTGCGCAGTGCGCCGATGAACTCGGGCGTGGCCTTCACGAGGTTCATGTTGCCCGCGACCGGTTCGACGATCACGGCGGCGATCTCGTCGCCGAACGCCTTGAATGCTTCTTCGAGCGCCGCGACGTTGTTGTATTCGAGCACCGTAGTGTGCTTCGCGATGTCCACCGGCACGCCCGCCGACGTCGGGTTGCCGAACGTGAGCAGCCCCGAGCCGGCCTTCACGAGCAGGCTGTCGGCGTGGCCGTGGTAGCAGCCTTCGAACTTCACGATGCGGTCGCGCTTCGTGAAGCCGCGCGCGAGACGCAGCGCGCTCATGGTCGCCTCGGTGCCGCTCGACACCATGCGCACTTGCTCCATCGACGGGACGATCTTGCAGATTTCCTCGGCGATCTCGATCTCGGCCTCGGTGGGCGCGCCAAACGAGAAGCCATTCGCGAGCACGCGCTGCACGGCTTCCAGCACTTCCGGATGCACGTGGCCGACGATCATCGGGCCCCAGGAGCCGATGTAGTCGATATAGCACTTGCCTTCGGCGTCCCAGAAGTACGGCCCTTGCGCGCGCTCGATGAAGCGCGGCGTGCCGCCGACCGAGCGGAACGCGCGCACGGGCGAATTCACGCCGCCCGGGATGGTGCGCTGGGCGCGTTCGAAGAGGGCTTCGTTGCGGTTCTGCGTGCTGGACTGGGTGTTGGACATGAGTGCTGGACCTGCGAAAGTGGTGTGGCGCGCGGCGCTGACGAAACGGGCTGGCGTACGGACCCATGCGGCGCCGCAGGGGCGCGGGCGATGGGGCTGTTCTCCTGAAATTGTACCGGAGTCGCGCGGATCGGGCCGGCGCCCCGGGTCGGCCTGGAGGGCCCCCGGCGCGCCCGGATTCAGCGCGCTGACGGCCCCTTTTTGCCTGCTACTTTCTGCCTTTGCGGGCTGGCGGCGCGAGGTGCGGCGCCGTGTCGCGCAGATTGTCGTGCCATGCCTGCATGGCCGCGACGGCCGGCGCCGGCATGGGCCGCCGCCCGGTCAGTCCGGCCCAGCGTTTTTCCAGCGCGCCTTCGGCCGCCGGCTTGATGACGGTGCCCGAACTCTGTGCGTCCCAGGTCTGGATCGAAAACGGGTGCACGCGCAAGTCGTCGCGCGCGATGACGACATCCTCGCCCGCGTCGACGAGCCAGTCGTAGACGAAGTCGATACACAGCCGGTAGCCGCGCTTGTACGCGGCGTCCGGCACTTCGTAGGGTGCACGCGTGACGTAGCCGGAACCGAACAGCCCGCGCGGCTCGGCAGCCACACGATGCAGGAACACCCGGTCGCCCGGCAGGATGCCGCGTGCGAAGCCGCATCCCCAGGTGTCGGCGACGGCTTCCCCGGCGCGCACACGGCGCGCGAAGTCGGGCAGTTCGGGCCAGGGCCACTTCTTGGGGCTCCAGATGAGCAGGAAGGCGGTCATGTCGGCAACGCGGCAAGTTGAGCGAAAGCGGGCAGCTTAGCGCAAAGCCGCGCCGCCGCCGCATGTAGGGCGGCAGATGGGGGGCAAGGGGTGTCAGGTACAATTCGGCGGCACTCCGTTGCTGTTTTTGTCCGCTTTCGTCCGCTCCTGCAGCGACGGATGAATCGGCCCCTGACATCGAGACCGCGCGAGCCGCGCGAGTTTCGCCGCCACACACACCATGTCCCATTCCCCGCGCCGCCGGCCCGATGGCCGGCTGATTCTGTTGCTCGGCGCACTCGCCGCCTGCGGCCCGCTCGCCACCGACATGTATCTGCCGAGCCTGCCCGCCATCGCGCAGTCGTTCGGCGTGAGCGCTGCCGCTGCGGCCTCGACGCTCACGAGCTTCATGGCCGGCTTTTCGATCGGCATGCTGCTCTACGGCCCGGTTTCCGACGCTTACGGCCGCCGCCCCGTGCTGCTCGGCGGCATCGCGCTCTTCACGGTGGCCAGCATTGCCTGCTGGCTCTCGTTCTCGGTGGGCGAGCTCGTG
>NZ_JBFRCN010000063.1:0-51287 GCF_040965835.1 Paraburkholderia sp. BR10872 | reverse complement strand
GTCAACAACGATGTCGGCAGCGGCGCGGTCGACGTGATCGACGCGCACGGCACGGTGGTCGCCGCGAGCAACTGGAATCAGCCGGTCAGCTTCGTCGGCACCAACGTGTCGTATCGCCCGTACTTCAAGGACGCGCTCGCGCAGGGCCGCGGCCGCTTCTTCGGCATCGGCACGAACACCGGCATTCCCGGGCTCTACTTCGCCAGTGCGATTCACGACGGCGACACGGCGATCGGCGCGGCAGCCGTGAAGGTCAGCGTCGACGCGCTCGAATCCGCGTGGCGCACGCCTGGCGAGGCGGCCATCGTCGTCGACGGCAACGGCGTGATCGTGATCTCGACCCAGCCCGAATGGAAATTCACCGCGATGCGCGCGATGACCGAGCCGCAGCAGCGCGATATCCAGGCATCGCGCCAATACGCGGGGCGCATCGTCGAGGCGCTCCGATACCGGCGCGTGGGCGACTGGAATGACAGCGCGTGGATCGGCATCTTCCCCGACCTGCGCCGCGCGGGCCGCACGGCCCGCTTTCTCGTGATGTCGCGCCCCGCGCCGCAAGGGCAGGACACGATCATGGTGCTGCTCGACACGGCGGGCGCGCGGCGCCAGCAACGGCTTGCGTTCGCGTTCGTGACGGGCGTGTTTCTGATCGCCGCGCTCTACGCGCTGTATGCGGTGCAGCGCCGCCGTGTGATCGTGGAGAAGCTCAAGGCGCAAGAAGCCTTGCGGCGCGCGAACGATCAGCTGGAAACGACCGTGGCGCAGCGGACCGCCGCGCTCACGCAAGCGAACGCGCAGATGCAGCGCGAGATCGCCGAGCGCGAACGCACCGAGCAGCGTCTGCGCGCCACGCAGCAGGAAGTCGTCCATGCCGGCAAGCTTGCGGTGATCGGCCAGATGGCGGCGGGGCTCACACACGAACTGAACCAGCCGCTCGTCGCGATCCGCACGCTCTGCGACAATGCGCGTACCTTCTTCGAGCGCAATCAGGGCGCACAAGCGATCGCCAATCTCGAGCGCGTCGGCCGTCTCGTGGACAGCATGGCGGTGCTCACGAGCGAGCTGAAGGCGTTCGCGCGCAAGCCGGAAGTGGAGCGCGTGGCGGTGTCGCTCGGCGAAGCGGTCGCACATGCGCGGCTCATCTACGAGTCGCGAATCCGCGACGAAGCGGTGCGGCTCGATGTGCGGATCGCGCCGGGTACGACGGTGTATGCGGAGTCGAGTCAGCTGCAGCAGGTGATCGTCAATCTGCTCGGCAATGCGCTCGACGCCGTGCGCGCCGCGAGCACGCGCGTGATCGCGATCGAGGCGAGTGAGCCTGACGCGCAAGGCCGTGTGCGCTTCACGATCGAGGATAGCGGCCCCGGCATCGCGCCGGATGTGCTGGCGCACCTGTTCGAGCCGTTCGTGACGACCAAGCCGCGCGGGCAAGGACTCGGGCTCGGGCTCGCGATCACGTCGCGCATCGTCGAAGGCTTTGGCGCGAAAATCACCGCAACGAATCGCGACGAAGGCGGAGCCCGCTTCACGATCGAATTCGCGGCCGCCGAGCCGCAAAGGACAGAACATGGCAGATGAGATTCGGGTGCTGGTCGTCGAGGATGACGAGAATGTCCGCATCGGCGTCGAGCAGGCGGTGGCGCTGGCGGGCTTTCCGGTGAGCGCCTATGCGTCGGCGGCCGATGCGTATGCCGACATCGCGCCGGGCGCGCCGATCGTGATCGTCTCCGACGTACGCATGCCCGGCATCGACGGCCTGCAACTGCTCGATCACGTGATGGCGATCGACCCGCAAATTCCGGTGCTGCTGATCAGCGGGCATGCGGACATTTCGACGGCGGTCAGCGCGATGCGCGTGGGCGCCTACGACTTCATCGAAAAACCCTTCTCCTCCGATGTCATCGCGGGCCGCGTGGCGCGCGCGGTCGAGAAACGGCGGCTCACGCTCGAAGTCGAGGGCTTGCGCGCTTCGCTGCACAACTGGCAGGGGATCGAGGCGCTGGTGCTAGGCAAGTCGCCGGCCATGGCGGAGGTCCGCAAGAAAATTCTGCGTCTGGCGGATACCTCCGTGTCGGTGCTGATCACTGGTGAAACCGGCACGGGCAAGGAGCTGATCGCACGCAGCCTGCATGACTTCAGCGCGCGGCGCGACGCGCATTTCGTGGCGCTGAATTGCGGCGGTTTGCCCGAGCAGGT
Organism: Paraburkholderia sp. BR10872; assembly: GCF_040965835.1. Classification (NCBI taxonomy): domain Bacteria; kingdom Pseudomonadati; phylum Pseudomonadota; class Betaproteobacteria; order Burkholderiales; family Burkholderiaceae; genus Paraburkholderia; species Paraburkholderia sp. BR10872. Next base: position 49,091 of record NZ_JBFRCN010000063.1, on the reverse strand, counting down.
GTTCGAGAGCGAACTGTTCGGGCATGAGGCGGGCGCGTTCACGGGCGCGATCAAGAAGCGCGTCGGCAAGATCGAATGGGCGAACGGCGGCACGCTCTTTCTCGACGAGATCGAAACGATGTCGATGGCGCTGCAGATCAAGATGCTGCGCGTGCTGCAGGAGCGCGTGGTCGAGCGCCTCGGCGCAAACGAGCTGATTCCGGTGGATTGCCGGATCGTTGCCGCTTCGAAGGCCGACCTCGCGGAAGTGTCTGCGCAAGGAGGCTTTCGAGCCGACCTGCTGTACCGGCTGAACGTCGCGCAGATCGAATTGCCGCCGCTGCGCGAGCGGCGCGAGGACGTTCCCCTGCTGTTCGAGCATTTCGTGCTCGCGGCCGCGCGGCGTTTCGGCACGCCGGCGCCGGTCGTGACGGCTGCGCAAGTGTCCGAGCTCATGACGCACGCATGGCCCGGCAACGTCCGCGAGCTGCAGAACGTCGCTGACCGCTTCGTGCTCGGGCTGACTGGCGACAGCCTGCTCTCAGCGGGCGCGGCTACCGTGAAAGGGGAGACGCTGGCGGACCAGCTGGCGTATTTCGAGCGGATGCTGATCGAGAACACGCTGCGCCGCCATCAAGGCAACGTCGCCCAGGCGAGCGAGGAGCTTGGGATGCCGAAGAAAACGCTGTATCACAAGCTGCGTCAGCTGAAGATCGCGGATCGCGACACGCAGGGCGACGAGAAGGACGACAAAGACCTCTGACCGGATTAATTGGTGCGGTACGTGGTCGTCGACGATTGCAGCCTGGTGAGCGCGCCGTTCTTGAGCCGGAACCAGCCCTCCGAGCCTTGCATCACGACTTCGTCGGGTTGCCAGAACACGCGCTTGATCGTCATGCGCGTGTTCACGTGCTGCACGAGCGGCGGATTGTGGCGAAAGTCGTACAGCACCGGGCCGTATGCGGTTTGCACGAGCATGCGCGTAATCGTGCTGTTGTCGTGGCCCACTTCGTCGAAATGCGCGAGCGTCTTCGCGTCGAAGCGGTCGAAGATATCCTTGCCGAGGACCGCCACGAAGTCGCGGTCGTCGCGCACGAATTGCACCGTGCCTGCGGCGGTGGCGAACGAGCCGGTCGCGTCGCTTTGCGCATGAGCGCAGGTCACGAACGAGGCGGCGGTGAGTGCGGCGAGTAACAGTCGTTTCATGTTGCTTTCCAGTGGCTTCGCAGGATTTTCGTTCATTTCTGTCGCTGCGTCGAAAATTCAAGGGTTCGAGAGTGCCGCGAGCAGGCGTCGCGATCACGTACGCCGTGCAGAGCGATGCCCTCGACAATCACTAACCGATGAGGCCGTGAAGGATCTGTGCAGCCGGATGTCGACGTCGAATTCTCCATGTTCCGGCTCGCGGATGGACAGAGCGCAAGTCTACCGCGGCAAGCATGCCTCGCCGACGGTAAACGGAAGAGGCGCCCGGCCCGCAGAACAATGTCCGCGGGCCGGGCGCCTCGGGGTACAGCTTGTTTCGCGCGACCAGGTGGCCGCCCGGTTCGATTAGTTCGCCACGTAGCCCGTGGGCAGCGTCGCATTGGCGCTCGCCACCGAAGCGTTCTGCGAAATCACATACACCGGCGACTCGGTCAGGCTCAGCGCGACCTTGCCGTTGGTGTAGCTCTTCGTGGTCGGATTGCCCATTTCATCGAGCACGGTGACCGTGCCGCTCGTGCCGGGTGCATCCACCGCGAGGCTGTAGCCCACGCTATAGGTCGAGCTGTAGCCGGCGCTCGCGCTCCACACACTGTTGTTGTGCGTCCACAAGGCCGTGATGACCGCGCCGTTGTTGAGCTGCTGGAACGCGTAGGCGTAGACGCCCGAGGGGGTCTTCTTCACCGGACCGAGCGTGTTGGTGCCGTCGAGAATACGCGTCATGGCCGCGACGGACATGGCCGCGGGCTTCGGGCTGATGTTCTGCGCGCCATACTGACCCTGTGCGTCGGCGAGATCGAAGAACGTGCCGTAGCCCACGAGGCCCGGGAAGTCGGCACCGTAGAAGATCCAGGTTTGATCGGCGCCTTCGCCCAGAATGATCAGGTGGCTGCGCGCCACCACTGCGCCTTGCGCGTACAGGATATTGCCGGTCGGATAGTTGGGACCGTACGACGAACCGTTGTCGTAGCTGATGCCAAGCTCCGTGCTGAACAGCTTCGTGCCCGGCTTGTAGTCAGCCGCCATTTCGCTGCGCAGCGCGCGCATTTGTCCCATCAGCGAGCCGGACGCGTTGGCCGGATCGGTTTCCTGACGCTCGGGCGGGAACGAAGGCGAGCTGCCGTTGATGTCGTAGTAGCCGTGCGTCGTCACGCCGTCGATGTCCTGCGCGTAGCCGAGCGGCGCGAGGGCCTTGAGGTGATCGGCCGTGCCGGACGGCGCCGTATCGGTCGGCCCCATCACGACTGCGTGCGGGTCGGTCGAGTGAATACCTTGATAGACGGCCTGATAGAGCTGCACGAATTGCGTGTTGTTGCCTTGCCATTGGGCGTCCGGCTCCCAGGTGAGCTGGTAGTAGTTCGACGCCTGCTTCGGAAAATAAGCCGTCCGAATGAGGTTCGACTCCGTACCGATCCGGCTCATGTAGTTCTGGTAGTACGAGAGGTTACTCGGCGGAAGGGCTTCGTCCTCGAACGCGCCGGTCGGGCTCGCCCAGGCGGGAATGCCGTCCAGACGCACGAGCCGCATCACGTTGCCCGTGTTGTAGAACGGGTCGAGATTGTTGACGTTCGGGTTGAAGGTGTTGGGGCCGTTCGGCTCCATGTTGTACAGCTCGCGGTGGTCGTACGTCCACGAGATGCCGAGCGAGGAGAGCACCGAAGTGTTGTCGTCTTCGCCTTGCATGCCGAAGCGGTGCAGGTCCTGATGCGAATACGTCACAGTCGGCACGATGCCGGCCAGATTGGGCAGCACGCCGAAGGTCGCGGTACCGGCGGGGCGGGTGCCCAGTTCGGGGAGTTGACCGCCGGCGGTCGCGAGCTTGGCGGTCACGGCAAAGTAGCCCGCGAGCGTCGACGAGCAGCTCAGCGTGGTCGTCACCGGGCCTGCCGTCACGCGCAGGCTGCCGCTCGTGACCACCTTGCCGAGATGGTCGCTGATCGACCAGTTCACGGTGTCGGCCGCGGGCGCGTTGGTGGTGAACGCGAGGGGAAATGCCGCGCCCGAGGCGAAGACACGGCCGCTCTGCGTGGTCGGCGTATCGACGCTCACCAGTTCGCTGCTGGAGCCCGCGCTCGATTTCACGGCGGAGCCGCAGTGCAGTGTGCCGCGCGTGGTGGTGGCCGCATTTGCGGTGGCGTCCATGGCAGTCGCGTCACTCGCGCTTTGTGCCGTGGCCGAGGCATTGGTTGCATTCGCACCGGAGCTTCCGGAGCCGCCGCCGCACGCCGCGAGGAACAACGACGACGACAGCAAGAGATAGAAGAGTTTCATCGATCGAAGAAAAAAAAGACAAAACGACGCCCAGCCGGCGACGGCGCGCGATAGCGCTCGGATGCTGGCTAAGGTCTGAAGAATGAGATTTAACGGACGCTGCACAACGGCTCGATGAGCCCTGCGCCCGCTACGTGCGCCGCGCGGCTCGCGCTATTGCGCGAACGTGCGTATCTGTCCTTGCTTTCACGTGGGTAAATCTTGCACCCTCGCTACGGCTGCCCCGTCGGGAATTCGGCCCTGCGCTGGATCCCTGAAGGAGGGGAGACGTGCGCAATTTTTTCGGACGAAGATTACGAAGTCACTGCTTGAAGTCAGACGCGCGGCGGATATTACCGATAATTCCCCCTGCCATGTGAAAATCAGACGTAACAAAATGTCACACGAATTGGCTCGAGTTTCAATTACCGAAACTTAGTCAATTTTCGCCAATAGCAAGGTATTAATTACCTCAAATGCAGAAGGTAATGCTTACTGCATGGATCGCGTGTTTCGCCTGCTATTGCCGGCTATATCGGCAGTTCTGGGATGGTCTGAAGTGTATCGATGTAATTTATTCTTTCGTCTATATTTCCCTTTTAAATTGCTTTCTGTTTTATTCGGGTCGGATTTTAATTGACTCTATTGGTATTATTGCGAGCACGTAGGGCGTCGAGTTGACCGAGGCGGGTCGTCACGCGTTTTCAAGCGCGGTGGCGGTGCACGACCAGTTGCAGTCGCTGGCGCGGGAAGTCCGGTCGCTCAGCGGCGAGGTGGCGGGCGTGGTGCGCCTGTTCGCTAACGCGTCCGCAATCATTGGTTTTCTGCCGGAACGGCTCAAGGACTTTCAGGCGCGCTACCCGCTCGTGCAGATCGCCCTGACCGAACAGATCAGCGACGGTGTAGTGCGGGCCTGTATGGAAGACCGCGCGGACGTGGGGATATCCTCGAGCGCCAGGTGCCGATCGAGCACTTCATCGCGCCGCACGCCGCCGTCTAGATTTCCCCTCAAGGAGAAATTGGATGGCAACACTGGAATTGACCGGCCGCGTACTGTTTCTTTGCAATGACCCGGTGCAGGTCGAGCGGCAACTGAACGGCGCCGATCTGCCGGGCGTCACGCCGGACGCATTGAAAGACACGTGTCGACCGATGAGATTGCGCCGATGAGCGTGCTCACGCGCTTCGACGACCGCCTCGGCCGCGTGCCTTATCTCGGCTTTCAGACCGGCGAGCGCAATCCTGTTGGTATGGATTCCGTACGAAATGGCGGATTCAGCGTGACCGTGGCCGGCAATCGCTACGGCAAGGGATCCCCGAAACAACTCATGCTGGCATTTGCGCTCAATAAATCGAGGCTCGTTCGCCTGATCGAGCATCGATATCCTCTACTCGTCAACGAGCGGATCACACTGGCAGCCACCGATCTCTGAGTGCGTTCCGGACCGCTCGCCAATATTTACCCGACTAGCGCGAAGCCCCCGAGACCTTTCGTCAACGGGGGCTTCGCTTTTGCCAGGCGCATCGATGGCGGGCGTTTCCACGAGGTGACCCTTGCACGCGGCGATAGAACACGCCTCTGCCTTCGCGCTTCGCCGCGGGTCGGATTCTCGACTCGCGTAGTAGCTGCCAGGTTCTATCAGTTCCGAGGAATAGCGAGGAATGTCGAACCGGCGGATCTGTAGCCGGCCCATTGCCGACGGACATGGCACGTGCGCGCAGGCTCAGCGATCCACCCGCTGCTGCCACTGGGCCGGATAGCGGTCGCCCACGACCTGGATCTCGTTGAGCGCCGCTTCGATCGCGGCGAGATCGCCGGCGCTCAACTCGACACTGGCCGCGCCCACGTTCTCGTCGAGCCGGGAAAGCTTCGTGGTGCCAGGAATCGGCACGATCCACGGCTTTTGCGCGAGCAGCCAGGCCAGCGCGATCTGCGCGCGCGTCGCGCCTTTGCCGTCGGCGAGGCGGCCGAGCACGTCGACCAGCCCCGCGTTCGCCTTGCGGTTCTCCCGCGTAAAGCGCGGCACCATGGCGCGGAAGTCGCTCTGGTCGAACGACGTGCGCTCGTCGATCGCGCCGGTCAGAAAGCCCTTGCCGAGCGGGCTGAACGGCACGAAACCGATGCCCAGCTCCTCGAGAACCGGCATCACCTTGTGCTCCGGCTCGCGCCACCAGAGCGAATACTCGCTCTGCAGCGCCGCGACGGGCTGCACGGCGTGGGCGCGGCGGATCGACTGCTCACCCGCTTCGGAAAGGCCGAAGTGCTTGACCTTGCCCTCGCGGATCAGGTCCTTCACCGTGCCGGCCACGTCTTCCATCGGCACGTTCGGATCGACGCGATGCTGATAGAACAGGTCGATGCGGTCGGTCTTCAGGCGCTTGAGCGATGCTTCGGCCACGGCGCGGATGCGCTCGGGGCGGCTATCCATGGGCTTCTTCGAATCGCCGTCCTGAAAGCCGAACTTCGTGGCGATCACCACCTGATCGCGAATCGGCGCGAGCGCCTCCCCAACCAGTTCCTCGTTGACGAAGGGCCCGTAGACTTCGGCCGTGTCGAAGAACGTGACGCCGCGCTCGAACGCCGTGCGGATCAGGCGGATCGCGTCGTTCTTTTCGGTGGCGGGGCCGTAGCCGAAGCTTAAGCCCATGCAGCCGAGGCCCAACGCGGAAACTTCGAGGCCGTTCTTGCCGAGTGTGCGCTTTTGCATGTCTTGCTCCTTTTTGCGTGAACTGAAATGACCGGCGCTCCAGTTCGCACGGGAGCGGCCTTCTACCCGACCGAGTGTAGGTTCCTGCAGGTCACTCAACAATGCCGCTAAACTTGCATGGGGTATTGAAGGAAATTCACAGATGGTGCGCACCGGCTTATCCGAACTGACGGCCTTCGTGACGATCGCCGAGCAGCACAGCTTCAGCGGCGCGGCGCGCGTGCTCGGCGTTTCGCCTTCCGCGCTCAGCCACACCGTGCGCAACCTGGAGGCGAAGCTCGGCGTGCGCCTCCTGAACCGCACCACGCGCTCCGTGGCGCTGACCGAGGCGGGCGAGCGGCTGCTTAGCCGCGTTCGGCCTGCCATGGCCGATCTCGAAGACGCCGTCAACGACGTCGCGACCGCGAGCAACCGGCCTTCGGGATCGATCCGCATCAGCGCCTCGGAATCGGGGGCGCGCCCGCTGATTCGCCATATGCTGCCGGGGTTCCTCGCCCGCTATCCGGACATCCGCGTGGAGTTCGTGACGGACTCGCGGCTCGTGGATATCGTGGCCGGTGGATTCGACGCCGGTGTGCGCGTGCTCGAAGACGTGCCGCGCGACATGATCGCCGTGCGCTTCACGCAGGACATGCGCTTTGGCGCGGTGGCCTCGCCCGCGTATCTGGCGCAGCATGCGCCGCCGCGCGCGCCGCACGACCTCGAGCAGCACCGCTGTATCCGCTTTCGCTTCGAGAGCGGCGCGCTGTTCCGCTGGGATTTCGCGCACCGCGGCAAGAGCGCCAGCATCGACGTGGACGGGCCGCTCACGCTCGGCAACCTCAACCTGATGGTCGAGGCGGCGCTCGCCGGGGTGGGCGTGGCCTGGGTGCCGGAAACGCTCGTGGCCGAGCATGTGGCTGGCGGGCGGCTCGTCCACCTGCTACCCGAGTGGGGGCCGGTGTTTTCGGGGCTCTGTCTTTACTATCCGGCCAATCGCCATCCGCCCGCGGCGCTGCGCCTGTTCGCGCAGGCCGTGCGCGAATGGGCCGATGCCGCACCGCAGCGCAAGCCGCAAACATGAAAGGACGCGGTGAAATGAACCGACCTGCAATGTATTGTGTCCCGTGCCCGCGCCGATACAGTGGGATACAAAGCCGCTCGCGGCATGGGGTATAAACGCATCATTCCCTGCACACGGAGTCCGAACATGCACGCCGATGGACTTGCGGCCCGCCGCACACCGCCGGTTTTAGCGGGCGGCGCGGCAATGCGCGCGCTGCACTGGCCGCGCACGCTGTTCGCGCGCCTCGCCCTGATCCTTTGCGTCGGCCTCGCGCTCGCGCAGGGGCTGTCGTTCAAGCTCACGATGACCGAGCGCAACGACGCCACCGCGAACATGATGACCAATTACATCTCGCGCGAAGTCGCCATCTCCGTGGCGCTGCTCGACCATCTGCCCGCCGCCGAACGTGCCGCGTGGCTGCCGCAGCTCGCGCGGCGCACTTATAGCTTCATCCTCGGTCCCGGCACGCCGGGCGAGCCGCCCGAAGCGAGCCGCTCGAAGAGCGTGGCCTCGGCCATCGCGGCGGGCCTGGGTGACAAGTACGCGCTCACGACCAATTCGGTGCCCGGCAAGCACGAACGCCTGCAGATCCACCTGCAGCTGTCGGACGGCTCGCCGCTCACGATCGATTACCGCCCGGGTCCCGCGCTGCCCCTGTCGGGCTGGCTGCCGGCCGTGCTCATCGCCCAGCTCGTCGTGCTGGCGGCGTGCTGCTGGTTCGCGGTGCGCACCGCCACGCGGCCGCTGCACGAACTCGCGCGTGTGGCCGACGCGCTCGGCCCGGACCTGAAGGCGGAGCGTCTGGAGGAAGAAGGGCCCTCCGAAGTGGCGCGCGCGGCGCGAGCGTTTAACGCGATGCAGGAGCGCATCTCGGCGCACGTGGCCGAACGCATGCAGATTCTCGCGGCCATCTCCCACGATTTGCAGACGCCGATCACGCGCATGCGCCTGCGCGTGGACCAGATGGACGACGAAGCGCAAGCGGGCAAGCTCGCGCAGGACCTGCACGAGATGGAGCAGTTGGTGAAGGAGGGCGTGGCCTACGCGCGTACGCTGCACGGCACCGGCGAAGCGCCCGCCCGCGTCGACCTGGATGCGCTGCTCGACAGCCTCGTATGCGACTACGTGGATGCGGGCTCGCCCGTGACCTTCGAGCGCCGCCTGAACGTGGCGATCGTCACGCGCGTGCAGGCTCTGCGTCGCATCGTCGGCAATCTCGTCGATAACGCGCTGAAGTACGGGAGCACGGCGGCCATCGAGGTGAGCGCGTCGCCGCAGGACAAGACCGTCACGATCTCGGTGCTCGACAGCGGTCCCGGCATTCCGGAGGAAGCGCTCGAGAAGGTGTTCGAGCCGTTCTACCGGCTCGAGACCTCGCGCAACCGGGGCACGGGCGGCACGGGTCTCGGTCTCGCAATCTCGCGCCAGCTCGCCGTGGCGATGGGCGCGGAGCTCACGCTGCGCAACCGGCCCGAAGGCGGCCTGGAAGGGCGGCTCGTGCTGCGCGGCGCGCAGGCGTGAATGGCGGCGCGCCACGAGCGCCCGGTCGTGCGAATCAAGCGGTTACTCAGGCGAGCGGAATGAACACGTTGAACTGGCCTTCCTCGGGATGGCGCGAGCGATGGCCCTTGCCAATGGTGTCTTCGCACAGCACGACCGTGCCCGGCTCGCAGTGGCGCGTGTCGCCGTCGCTCGTTTCGAACTCGACCCAGCCGGTCATCCAGATCACGAACTGACGAACCGGCGTGGTGTGCCAGTCCGCCTCCTTGAGGCCGGCCGGCACCCAGCCGAAGCGCACCGCCTTCGCCGGCTCCCACGTCGACAGGTAAATGGGCGGGATGTTCGGAAAGAGCTCGAGTGGCGTGAGCGGGATATCGATGTCCTCGAAATGGGACTCACCCTGGGCGTCGGCGTAGATGCGCAGACATTTCATGGGGACCTCCTGGAGCCGTTCTCTGCGTTTCGCTCGCTATCAGCTTGCGAGCATAAACAATGCCGGTTTGTGGCTGGCCCGGCTGTGGTCATCGCCGGCCATTTCAGGTCGATATGCGTCGCGCCGGATGGGCGCTAGCGGTCATTGTCGTCCCGAATCGGGCGGGGCGGTTCCAGGTTGTACGCGGCGGGTGGCGCGCTATCCATCACCCATCGAAATAATGGAGAGCAAGATGAGCACGTCGACGAGCACGACCCGCTGGAAGGGTTCCTGTCATTGCGGTGCGGTAAAGTTCGAAGTCCACACGCCGATCGAGCCGGCCGGGCGTTGCAACTGCAGCCTGTGCCGCCGCAAGGGCGCGCTGATGAGCCCGCCGTTCGAGGGCCGTGAGCTGACGATCCTCGCGGGCGAAGACGCGCTCACGCTGTACCAGTTCAATACGCGCGTGGCGAAGCACTTTTTCTGCAGGCACTGCGGCATTTATCCGTTTCATCAGACGCGCAGGGACCCGGCGCGCTGGCGCGTCAATCTCGGCTGCCTGGAGGGCGTGGACGTCTACGCGCTCGAACCGTCGGTTGCCGACGGTGCGAGTCTTTCCCTGGTGGAGGACGCATGAAACGCCTGCTCGCCATCCTGTTCTTCGCGGCGAGCGGCCTGGCTGCGGAGATTGCGCATCCGGTGTACTGTTCGTGCATCGCAGAAACCCGTTCACGCCTCGCGCGCAAGGAGAAAAATACCAATGACGGAAAAGATGGATCACGTTCTGATCGTCGATGACGATCGCGGCATACGTGAACTGGTCGGAGCCTACCTCGAAAAGAACGGCATGCGCGTGTCGCTGGCCGCGAACGGGCGCGAAATGCGCTCGGTGCTGGAGGGCGGCGCGCCAGACCTGATCGTGCTCGACCTCATGATGCCCGGCGACGACGGGCTCGTGCTATGCCGCGAGCTGCGTGCGGGCAAGTTCCGCGCCGTGCCCGTGGTGATGCTCACCGCGCGCAACGAAGAGACGGACCGCATCGTGGGCCTCGAAATGGGCGCCGACGACTATCTACCCAAGCCGTTCGCCGTGCGCGAACTGTTCGCGCGCATCCGCTCGGTGCTGCGCCGCACACGCATGCTGCCGCCGGGCATGGAAGTGAGCGAGGCGGCGCAACTGCTCGCGTTCGGCGACTGGCGACTCGACACCACGGCGCGGCATCTGCTCGACGCCGAGGGCACGATCGTCGCGCTGAGCGGCGCGGAATACCGGCTGTTGCGCGTGTTTCTCGACCATCCGCAGCGCGTGCTCACGCGCGACCAGCTGCTGAGCCTCACGCAAGGCCGCCAGGCCGACGCGTTCGACCGCTCGATCGACCTGCTCGTGAGCCGGTTGCGCCAGCGCCTGCGCGACGAGGCGCGCGAGCCGCGTTACATCAAGACGCTGCGCAGCGAGGGGTATGTGTTCTCCTCGGCGGTGACCACGGTCGAAGCGCCGGAGTAACGCCGGCCCGAGTCAGGTCCGGCCGAAGAAATGCAGCAGTGCTTCGGCCACGGCCGCGGGCTGCTCCTCCGGCAGGAAATGGCCGCAGTGGGCCAGCGTCGCGCCTTGCACTTCATCGGCGTAAGGGCGCAGCGGACCGGCCATGTCGGCAATCGAGCCCTGATCGGCGCTCAGCGCGAGAACGGGCATCCGCAATTTGCCGCGCGTGCTCAACTCGCGATTCTGACGCGCCGAAACATCGGCCGCTCGGTAGTAGGCCAGCCCCGCGCGCAATCCGCCTTCCTTCGTGAACACGCGCAGATATTCGTCGATATCGGCATCCGTGAAGGTCTGCGGATTCGCCGTTTTGCGGCGCAGAAACCACTCCAGATACGCGCGCTCCTTGCCCGCTATCAGCAGCTCCGGCAGATCGGGCACCGCATGGAAGGCGAAGTGCCAGGTGCGCCACGAGCGCTCGGGCGCGACTGGCAGCGCTTCCGGCAGCGTGATGCCGGGAATGCCGGCGTCGAGCAATGCGAGGCTCGACACTTCATCGCCGAAAAGCGCCGCATAGGGATAAGCGACCCATGCGCCGACGTCGTGGGCGGCGAGGTGGTAACGGGGCGCTCCGAGCTTGCCGATCAACGCGTGCAGGGCGGTTGCGAGCGATTGCGTGTCGTAGCCACCTTGTGGGCGGTCGGAATCGCCCTGGCCGGGCAGGTCCGGTGCGATCACGCGATAACGCCCGGCGAGCAGCGGCATGACCTTGCGCCACGCGAACCAGCTTTCTGGATAGCCTGCCAGCAGCACGACTGTTTCGCCATCCTTATTTCCGCCGATTACGTAATGGAGCCGTGTGCCTTCGACAGTTTCGAAGCGATGCGCGAAGCCGGGCAGGACGGGGTCGGCCAGCGACGGTGGACCGTGGTCGATGATGCGTGAGAGCGTACTCATGACGTGAAGCTCCGTTGGTTTTGAGGAACACAGGCATAGATTGGAAATATTTGTTTCCAAATTAACCAAAAAAATTTCAACGCAGCAAGCGCATGGCTTCGTCGGCCGCGGCAAGCATGTCGCGCTGCGTGCGCCCGGATTTGCCGATCAAACGAAAGCCGTGGAGCAGGGCGAGCAACGTGCGCGCCATCGCCGGGACATGGACTTCCGCTGCAACCGAGCCGTCTCGCTGGCCTTGCTGGAGGAGTTCGCGCAGCATCTCTTCGGTGCGCCGCATGGCGGCTTCGATGCGCGTGGCGACTTCGTCGTCGAAAGTGGCGAGCGCCGTTGCGCTGGAAACCACGAGGCATCCGCGCCGACCCTCGCTGCCATGGGAAGATTCGGCGTAGAAAAGGAAGATGACGCGGATCTTCTCGCTTGCTTTGGACTGCTTGTCGAGGCGATGACGCAGTTCGGCGTGGCGCGTAGTGACGTAATGGTCGAACGCGGCGAGAAAGACACCGCGCTTGTCGCCGAATGCCTTGTAGAGGCTCCCTGCTGTCAGGCCCGTTGCTTCGCTGAGATCGCCTACTGAGGTGGCGTGGTAACCGCGCTCGCGGAAAACGCGCACGGCGCCGTCCACGACAGTTGCCATGTCGAACTCGCGTGGGCGGCCGGGGGAGCGGGCCAGGGGTTGGGATGGGTGCTCGGATGCCATGGGGAAGATTATAGGAAATGTTTATTTCCTAATCAACAGCCTCATTTCAAACACCTCACTCCACACTCTCCCCCCGCCCCTTATGCTGCGCCGCGAGCCTTTCCTGATGCGTCGGCGGCACCGGATCGTAGTGGCTCAGCTGAATGCTGTAATTCCCATGCCCGCCCGCGAGTGAATTCAGCCGCGACTGATAATCGTTGAGCTCGGCAAGCGGCACCTTCCCCGCAATGACCATGGCCTGCCCGCCCATCGTGCGCGTGCCATGCACCTGCCCACGCCGCGCCGAAAGATCGCCGATGATGTCGCCCATCGCGGCCTCGGGCGTCATCACCTCGATATCGACAATCGGTTCGAGCACGATAGGCTGCGCTTTCAATACCGCATCGATAAACGCCTTGCGCCCCGCGGTAACGAACGCCACTTCCTTCGAATCCACCGGATGGTGCTTGCCGTCGTACACGATCACGCGCACGTCCTGCATGGGAAAGCCCGCGAGCGGCCCGCTGTCGATCACCTGCAAGATGCCTTTTTCCACGGCAGGCATGAACTGCGAAGGAATCGCGCCGCCTTTCACTGCATCCACGAACTCGAAGCCCGCACCGCGCGGCAAGGGCTCGACGCGCAACATGACTTCGCCGAACTGGCCCGCGCCGCCGGTCTGCTTCTTGTGGCGGCAATGGCCTTCGGCTTTGCTGCCGATCGTCTCGCGCCACGCAATCGTCGGCGGACGCGTCACGACGTCGAGTTTGTACTGATCGGTGAGCCGCTCCAGCATGTAGCGCAAGTGCAGTTCGCCCAGGCCGCGGACCACGGTTTCATTGGTCCCTTCGGGGTGATCGATCTGCAGGCAAGGATCTTCTGCCGCGAGCTTTTGCAGCACTTCCCACACGCGTTGCTCGTTGCCGGGTCGCGCCGGCTCGATAGCGAGACCGTAAATCGGATTGGGAAACGCAGGCGGCGTAAGGTGGATGTTGCCGTCTTCGGGCGCGTCGTGCAGCACGGCGTCGAAGCCGATATCGTCAGCCTTCGCCACCGCGCAGATATTGCCGGGCCCCGCGCGCTGCACCTCCGTATGCTCCTTGCCCTGCAGCATCAGCAGATGCGCGACCTTGAACGGCTGTCGCGCGTTGCCGATATAAAGCTGGCTGTCGCGCGTCACCGTGCCCTGATGAATGCGAAACACCGCCACCTTGCCGATATACGGGTCCATCACGATCTTGAACACATGCGCGAGCACGTGCTTGTCGGCATCCGGCTCGGCGCGCACGGGCTCCTTGCCTTCCTTGCCCTCCACTTCGCGGTAGAACAGCGGTGGATTGCCTTCGGTGACATTGGGCAGGAGCCGCACGAACACGTCGAGCAGTTGCGCGATGCCCGCACCCGTCGCCGTAGAAGTGAAGCACACCGGGACGAGATGGCCTTCGCGCAACGCGCGTTCGAACGGCTCGTGTAGTTGCTCGGGGCTGATGGCTTCGCCTTGTTCGAGGTACAACTCCATCAACTCGGGATCGAGTTCGATCACCTGGTCGACGAGCGCATTGTGCGCTGCCTCCACGGAATAGAAATCGGCCTCGCCAGCCGGGTTGAAAAAGCAGTCCACCACTTCGCGGCCGCCTTGCGCAGGCAGATTGATCGGCAGGCAGGTCTTGCCGAAGGTCTCCTGGATCTGCTCGAGCAGCCCCGGCAAATCGACCTTTTCCGCGTCGATGCCGTTCACGATGATCATCCGGCACAGCTTGCGCTGCTGCGCGTACGCCATCATGCGGGTCGTCGTCATCTCGATGCCGGTGCGCGCATTGATGACGATGGCCGCCGTTTCCACCGCAGGCAGCGCGCTCATCGACATGCCGGCGAAGTCGGGGTAGCCGGGTGTGTCGAGCAGGTAGATGCGCGTGTCCTGGTGGTCGAGGTGGGCGATGGCGGAGTTGAGGGAGTGGTGGTATTTGCGTTCGAGGGGATCGAAATCGCAGAGGGCGGTGCCGCGATTCACGCTGCCTGGCGCGTGCAGCGCGCCGCCCTGGTGCAGGAGCGCTTCGGCAAGCGAGGTCTTGCCGCAGCCGGCATGGCCGACCAGAGCGATCGTGCGGATGGCTTCGGGACTGTAATCCATTTGTCGATCCATTGTTGTACAGATTTATCCGGTATGACCCACGAGCGTTTCCAAATTTCACTGTATAATCAATAGGTTGCCAACATAATGAGTCCGGTTCGATCCATTTTGTTCCGACTGCTGCCATGTGTCCAGTGGTGGGCTAGATGGTGGGTCAAAATCCTGGGAAATACCCTATGCCGATGCTGACCGACCGCGCGCTGCGCAACCTGAAACCCGGCGACATGCCGCTCAGTGATAGTCAGGTACCCGGACTGATGATTCGACCCAATGCTAACGGCGGCAAGTGGGCGCTACGTCTACGTCGCTGCGCGACGCCCGAGCGCGTGCGCTGGCAATGCGCAGCCAGATCGATGGTGGCCATGACCCCATCCAGGAGCGCAGACGCGAGCAGGTGATTATCGAGCGGGATGCGAAGGTGCCCACGTTCTTGCAGGCCGCCGAGAAAAAGCATGAGAAGGCTAAGAGTGCCTGGAAGCAAGCCGACGGCAGAAACGTGCGGCGGTGGCTCAGTAGCGTGAAAGCGCACCTGGCGCCGCTGCTGGAGCGCCGGGTCGATACGCTCAAGCCGTGTGACTTTTTCGATGCGCTCACGTCCGCATGGATCGAGTGCCCGCGTGTCGCGGATAACGTCTTTCAGCGTGCTAGCGCAATCATGGAATGGGCGTTCGCGGCGTACCGTTCATTCGCAACGCCGCGGGCCAACGATCTCGCTCCGCATGCTGTCCATTACAAAAGCCTCGCCGTCTTTCAAGGTCCTATATGACATTTGGTGGCGCTCATAGAATGCGACCTCCTCACCGACCGCCTCCGACTCGGGATGATCGGATTGAAAGTGCACGACGAGGGAAAACGGTAAAATTCCGAGCCCGTCCCAGACCACAGCCGGATCGTATCCCGGAGGAACTTCCGTGGGATCGCTGACGTGATCGAGTGCGCGCAGCGTGCTCGACGCAACGACCGCTGCCGCACTGAATCCCGAGTAGACGATTCTGTCACGTTCGAGCAAATCCGCTATAGCGACATCGAATCCGCTCTGCTTCATCGCCCTGCGAAGTATGAATGCGTTTCCACCGTTGATCCATACCGCGTCGAACTGCTCGAGTGTCTCATCTACGCGATCAGTTGTTCCGAAGAACTGCCGAAGATCAAGTTCCTGCACAGTGAAGCCAAGTGCTCGAAGTTTGATTGTTTGATTCTCCAGCCATTGGGCGCGCGCCGCTTCGCGATGGTCAAGTGCGTTGACGACAATTGCCGCTCGCAATTGACCACCGACCAAGCCGACGAGTTGTTCTGGTCTGGCGCCCACATCGAAGGAAGAAAGGTACACTCGCACAGCGAAGTCTCCGGCGAACTTAAGATGTTTTGGAATCGTCCATGAAAAAGAATACTTTGTCGGATGTGACTTGCTCGCCGCCCGATGCCAGACACGTTTCCGGTATTGTTCGCATCGCTAAATAAGTTCGGCGATGCGAACAATGATCAATGCCGCTGGAACGAGCGCTGCCTGAGCGCACAGCGTCCCGAGCACACGCGCACCCGCGAGGGTTGTAATGGCCCGCCGGAAGCTGTTTTCCGAAATCCGGCCTTCGATTACGTCGTCAGTCATCACTGAAACTTGCGGATCGATGACGAGTGCCAACACCACCGTCGCAAAACCATTGATAACGGATGACAGATTCGCACATGTAACCCGCAGATCAGGATTGAGGTATCCAGCGTAGAGCGACGCGAAAACGCCGACTGTCCAGATCGCCATTGCGACGACGTTTAGCCCGATGACTTTCCAGGAAACGCCCGCCCCAGTCGCTAGTTGGATGACGTTGTGGCGGGACGGGAGCCGCGCTCCAAGCCGAATGTAGCTGATGCCTCCGCGACTGAAGATATGGAGTAGCAGACGAGGGATCGAGCGATTTGCCTGGAAGTGGTCGACAGCGCGGCTGAAATAACGTTGAAACGTGGGAATCAGAAACGCACCGACAGTGCTTGCCGCCGTGGCGGTTAGCAGAAAGAGCCGAAAGTCCCCGAGCAAACCGTGCTCCAGGTGACGCGCGATATCCAGCTCAACCCGCTTCGCGATGAATGGCCCCTGAAAGGAATTTGCCGTCCGGGAAACAAGGGCGATGATTCCGAATAGGGAAAATGACACGGCGATACGGCGCGTGCGAACGCCGGCAATCCGAACCGCATATGCTAGCGTCGCAATCACATGGATTACGAATGTAAGCCCGCATATCATCAACAGCTGAATGTCCATGTCGTCGGCATACGGTTGGCATGAATCGAAGCCTCCAACTGTACACTGCCGCTCCGATTGTTGACGACGTTGGTTCACTCGTCGTGTGACGGGAATTGGCCGAGCCGAACCGAACCTCGCAGAGGGGCTTGCGCCGGCGCAGCCGGTACAATTAGGCAACAACCCTGCCGATGCGCGAACCGATGACTGACCTCGACCGATTTCTGGCGGAAGCGACTGCCGGCGGCAAAATTCCCGGCGTATCGCTAGCCGTTCTTCACGCGGGGACAATAAGCGCCGAGCATTACTTCGGCGTTCGTGGTGCGCACGACCGCGCAGGTGTCGATGCAGCGACCGTCTTTGAGGCTGCGTCTCTCACCAAACCGCTCGTCGCCTACGTTGCGCTTCAGCTTGCCGAAGAAGGGCTGCTGGATCTGCACAAACCCCTGTTCGACATCTGTGGAGAGTACGTACCCGGAGACTCGAATGCTCGGCGAATAACAGCCTTTCATGTGCTGACTCACACGAGTGGTCTTCCGAATATTGTCCGCGACCAAGCTCCACTCCGTACGTATTTCGTCCCCGGCGAGCGATTCAGCTATGGCAGCAGTGCGTTTGCATGGCTTCAGCGCGCGATGGAGGCCGTAAGCACACGCCCACTAGAAATGTTGGCGCGAGAGCGCGTATTCGAGCCGTTGGGCATGCGTCATTCGAGCCTTGAGTGGCAGGAGCGCTTCGCGGTCAACCATGCGCAGGGCCAGGGATGGGAAGGCGAGCCAGTGCCTAAGCGTCGCGTGCAAACGGCGCAGGCCTCCTGGTCACTTCTGACGACGGCATCTGACTATGTCAGCTTCATTCAGCATGTACTGGCTCGCCGAGGCTTGGCGGCCACGAGCTACGATCAATGGTTCGTGCCGCGCATCAATACGCGCCAAGGCGACGACACCGAAGACCTTATCGGTCAGAACCCGCCCGATCTGAACGTTGCCTGGGGATTGGGCTGGGGGCTCGAACCCTTTGAAGATTGCTTCTTTCACTGGGGAAACAACCCGGGATTCCGGGCACTTGTTCTCGCCAATCGTGCGACGCAGGATGCAGTCGTCTGGTTCGCCAATTCGGCCCGAGGCATGAGGCTGGTACATACGGTCCTACCAGAAGCCGTTCCCGGCGAGCACCCCGCCATCGAATGGCTTCGGATCGGTAGCTTGTGACCCATCGTCACGGGCGTTGAGCGACCGAAACCGGCAATCCCATACTGACACGATTGGTTCACAGACACGGGCGACTAAAGTCCCCCTGAGCGGCCCCTCCGCAAATTTCCACTACCGCCATTGGATCGTTGGCGTTAGCGGCCAATTCGCTTGACCGGCAACGCGGTCTCGATCACCGTCTCGTGTTCGCGATAGACTTGATATGCGGTTGATCCCTCTCGCCAGGAAAACACGCTATCGACAGAAGTGCTCAAGTACAGAGCGGCCGCAAAATCATCGATGGCAATGGAAGGTGGGACCGTATATGCTTTTTGCGCAGCATGCAGCATGCAGCGTCTCGCGTCTCTTTGGATCGCTGCTGTAGTGAACGGCGCAACCACCGGGCAGCAAGCCAAGGCAGTCGAGCGGACGATAAGCTGCCCCCCAAAACGAATCGGTCAGACCGGCCTCGTACCAACACATTGCGCCCGCACTCATGCCCGCGAGCAGCACGCCGCTCTCCCACGCCTCCCGAAGAACTGTGTCAAGCCCCCACTCGCGCCAGACAGCTAGTGCTGATTTTGTATTTCCACCGCCGACATAAATGGCGTCCTGCTCAAGCAGCCTTGTGCGGAAATCGGTGGTAAGGATCGACTTCGAGTCGGGTTTCCGAAAGAACGCAAGATGAGAAGTCTCACAGTCCATGTCGCCGTAGGCGGCGTGGAACTTGCCAAGATGCTCAGGCAAGTCTCCGCTTGGTGTGGCCAGGTAGCAGATACGTGGTCGCGCCTTTCCTGTGAGACTAACGATATGCTGGTCGATGGGCGAGGGTGCGTCTTCCATCATGAAGCCGCCACCACCTATGGCAAGGATACGCCGCATGGATGCTCCGTTCGTTGATCGTCTGTCGTGGCGCCAACCCGGTAGGCGGTTGGTTTTGCGATTGTCGACGATCCAGATGAGGTTGTCGAACGTCCGCAAGAGGCGGTCCCAGCCCGTGGACGGCGGGGCAGTCGATCCGTCTGGCGACCCTGCTCGACACCATCGCCGCCTCACCAGACGTCCGCTGAGGTCGCCACCCCTGTGTCGCGCATCTGCGCGGCATTCCGGCGACCGTATCGTAGTGCCGGTGCTCTTCGAGGTGGCTCAGGGTTTGGTGAAGGCGTAGCCGTCAAGGGTCGCTCCGCCGAAGTAGGTGCCGGGGAACTCGCCGAACTCCGTGAAGCACTCGCCGTTGACCGGATCGAGGATCAGCAGCCCCTCGCCCTGGATGCCGGCAATCACGACGAAGTGGGTCCCGCCGCTGAGCCAGGTGATCGAGGCGACAACAGGTCGCCCGGCGTCGATCTCGGCTCTGAGATCGGCGAGAGTCAGATCCGGTCCGTGATAGCTGGCGTAGTTGCCGACCGTCTTCAACGCGTCGGTCACCCCGCCGGATTTCAGATAGCGGGTGTCGATCCCCAGGCGGGCGTCGTCGAGCACGTAGCGGGCGCCGATGGCGTAGGGGTTGGCGTAGCGAGCGGCCAGGTCGGGGTTCTGGATCAGTGCCTGCGCCGACGGGCAGGCAGTGGTGTTCGTCGGGAACCCGTTGATCTCCTGTCCTATCTGCGTCATCACCTCGCATTGCTTCCAGGTGCTTGCCGGGTCGTAGAAGTGATCGACGGTGGCGCCGCAGGCGATCCAGCACCACTGGTCACTCTGCTGGTACTGCAACCGCACCGCGAGGCGGTTGGTCACGTCCGGTACGTACGTCTGCACCTCGATCGGCTTGGCGTCGAGGACGGTGATGTCGGTGACGACGTTCAGCGGCGAGTTCCAGTCCACATTGACGACGAAGGTGACGCCGTGGTTGGGGTCGTAGGGTGGTCCGTGGGGGCAGACGTTGTCGGCGGAGATCGTCGCCGCACCGATGAACCGGACCTTGTTGTCGGCGTACTCCGACGCCGTGACGATGACCGTCGAGTCGTGGTCGATGGCGTCCCAGTTGAAGTTGAGGGTCGTGCGGCCGAGGAACTTCCCCCAGTACTTGCGGATGGTCAGCGGCATGATCCCAGCCTCAGTACTGGATCTCGATCGGCGCATCGTCGAGAACGGTGACGTCCGTGACGATGTTCAGCGGCGCCCCCCAATTGACGTTGACGACGAAGGTGACGCCGTGGTTGGAGTCGAATGGCGGCCCGTGGGGGCAGACGTTGTCGACGGTGATGGTGGCCGCGCCGATGAAACGGTGCTCGCTGTCGGCGGGCGTCGTCACCTTGTACTCGGCGGCGGTGACGATGACCGTTGAGTCGTGGTTGATGGCGTCCCAGTTGAAATTGAGCGTCGTGCGCCCCTGGAAGGGGCCCCAATACTTTCGGACGGTTTGCGGCATGTCGGCACCCCTGTCGCGTTGGAGAGTAGTAACCTCAAGCGCCCTCTGGGTCGACCTGTGATGGTCTGAGGTGCCTGGATATGGCAACCGTGACGTCGCGCAATCCTCGTTTCGGACAGAAAAAGGCTAGATGATTTGACGTAGATGACCAGGGGCGACGAAGCGTATATGTAGGGCAACGCACATAAGCGGCAGGCGGACACATAAACCCCATCCCAGGGCAAGCGATACAGGCTCGCGCATGTGAACGGCCGCTGGAAGGGGTGTGTGAGTCATCCGAACATCGGCGACGGCCCGAGAGCGAGTGGCCCTTCATGGGCCGCCTGCGGCCCGACGCGGATGCCCGCAGGCGACCCGATAGCGGACCAAAGCGCTGTTGGACATCTATGGCCGCTCCGCTTCGGTTCAGAGGTCATTTGAGCGGACAGCCAGATTCGACGGGGCGCACGTTCTGCGGCGGATTCTCTAGTTATCCAAAATAGCTGATCCCCGAGACAATCAACAGCAGATTCACAAGCCGTACGAAATGATTGTCGGACAGCCGTTTATAGAGCGTCATGCCGATCGCGGTTCCGAGCAGCGACCCGGGTATGCAGAGCAGAATGGCTGGGGTGAAACCGGTTTTGCCGGCGGAGTGTCGCAAGAGACTAATTGCAGCGAGCGCAGCGACCTGCGTGATCAGGATAAACGGCTGATACATGGCACGCTGGCGGTCCTTGTTCCACCCCTTGAACCCGCACCAGATGGTCACGAATGCTCCGGGAAAGCCGGCCGCGCCACCCGTGACGCCGCCGAGAAATCCCGCCAAGACATCGAGTGCCTTCGCCTGGCGCCGGATGACGAGCGGCCGCCTGGCGAGCATGTAGCACCCGTAGAGAACCAGGAACACACCAAGCACGTGGGTGTAGACGTGACGATCCAGCGTGAGCAGTACGGCGATGCCCAGGGGCAGTCCGACCCCGCCGCCGACCAGGAAAACAGCCAGCGGCCGCCACTGGATATCCCGTTTGAGTGACCAGACCATTGCTGTCTGGTTCGCGATACTGCAGACAATCATGATCTGGACGACCTGCACCGGGTCGGCGGAGAGATGGAACAGCATTGCGCCGCAGACTGCGGAGAAGGCGAAGCCCGCGATGCTGGATATGCCAGACGCCAGAAAAACGGCACCGATGACAAAGACTTCGACGCCTTCGTGCACGGACAAGGCCAGGCAAAGTGCCGTGGCGAGCACGAGCACCGCCCACTGAAGTTTGACCTGCCAGGGGTACCATCCCGTTGCCGGGGGCAATGACCGGGCTGGTCCCGCGGCGCTCTCGGGCGCGGGCTGAGGTTCGCTATCCATTTGCCGTGTCTCTCCGTGTTGGACATTACAGGAAAGGCCAGTATTTCCCGCCCGTTGTGGCGGGAAGCGCGCGTTCAAGGATTGATTACATCGGTGCGGCGGGTGCGCTGGCTCGCCAAGTCGCGCGCGGCAGCCTTGTCCCGCGTCCGCTGGGTGTCGTCGCACCATGAAACATCGAGTGCCCAGTGCTGTTTAGTTCCAGTTGATGACGGTCGCGGCTGTGAGCGGCACATCAGTATCGAGCACCGTGATACGCGTCGGTACTACCTGAAAAGGTGATACCCTCATGCTCACCGAAGATCGGTGATCCGCACATTCTTCTTGAGGACGACATGCTTCCATTCGCGGATTCCACCAATCCACCGGTGCACGATGACGTCTATGCACTCTGGGATCGGCTGGCCGAGTTCTCAGCAGGTGATGGCGATGTCGCGCTGTCCCATCTGCTAACCAAGCTCTGTGCCATGGTCAAAGCACAGAATGCGCTTTGGGCCGTTGTCGTGCGATTGCCTTCGCTCGCGCCAAAGGATCCTTTGTTCGGCTGGCGTCCACGACTGGTTCGGCTTCTGCATCCGGTACCGGCGATGGTCGCTTCGGTGCAGGAGCAGTACGACACGCTCTGGTCCGGCCACGTCGACTCGTCACATGTCGTGGCCGCCTCAGGGAACGAGCCGTTCTGCGCCAACCTGCTCTTCGAGGCGATGCCCGCCGAATGGTTTGAAGGTGAGCACTATCGGCGCCACTACCTCGAAGTCGGCCACGGCGACAGCATCCAGGTGCGTTGCTCGCTCAATGACGATGTGCGGATTCATCTCTTCGTGTTTCGCGATGTGCGGGCACCCCGATTCTCTGCGCCGGATCTCGAGCGTCTGGGTTTCGTGATGCACGGGCTGAGATGGTTCAACCGGCAGCAACTGCTCAGCCACGGCCTGCTCATCGCCGACGCGCCCCTGACGACGGCCGAGCGAAGGGTGCTGCTGTGGCTGCTCGACGGACTCACGGAAAAGCAGATCGCGCAGAAGCTCGACCAAAGTCCGAACACGACGCATGTCCATATCAAGGCGATCTACGCCAAATTCAACGTCCGGAATCGCTCAACGCTCACCGCGCTGTGGCTCGGCAAGCTGAGATAGCAAACTGCAGGCGCTGGCGTTGCAGGCGACGATGGCGAGCCACCCGCGCAAGGCGAGGCCGAAAGGCTTCTTGTCCGTGGATGCAAATCGCGGAGCCTCCGCGCTGCGCGAGATAAAGATGTGCACGCGGACATCCTCGTTGAGGTCGCAACGCATTGACATGCTGTCTGCGTGGCCGACGGCCAGGTCGGCCAGAGGGCTCATCCCGGAGCGCGAACATCGAGTCGTCAGGCTGGCTGTCCGAAGTGGACTGGACAGGTCGCACCGGCACGGGCCGAGAGAGAGTCACGCGATCACCTATTCAGGTTATGTTCGGGTGTCAGCGAATCATCTACGATTAGACCCATGCCGCTATTGCATTGCAGCGTGCCCGCCTTGAACGTGCCGCTGTCGACAGCACAGCTGGATGCCATTGAGTGCCGCACAGTCCGAGGCCCGCAGACGCCCAAGGTATCGCCTGCGTCGCGATTTGTGACGCGGAACTAGCGCTTCGATCAGTAACTACAGCTGGCGATCGATGATAGCAGCTGGCACTCCTTGCTCCATTGCTCAGGCATCCCAGGTTAACCGCTTGCCGGAAAAGTAGACTGCCGTTACGAGCTCTTTTTGAACTGGCCTTTTAAGGAACCTCGACATGAGATGCGCGAGCCGGGTCAACATTGTTCGAACCTGCTGCCTGCTCACGGCGATGGCCACCGCCGGGGTCCAATGCTGTATTGCCGCGACCGGTAACGACGATTTCGATTCTGGGCTAGAAGACTCCGCCGTATTTTCCCGTGCTTCGGGAAACACTCCGTTTCCGCGCTTCGACGCATCGCAGATTCCGTTTGCTCCGCAGCCCGCACTGGATGACTCAATTGCCCTTTGTATTCCGGACCTCTACTGTTCACTCGCAGTGCGATAGCGCAGTCGGCGCGATCGCGCTCAACGATAAGAAAAGTCTATTCAAGGCGGGTGTTTGCCCAATGAGCACCGACCCCTCCGGGAATTGAATCAGGTTGTGGAATCAAGGCGCCTCAGCACCGAGCGATCGGCTCGGGACGGTCTGCCAAAGCCACGTGATGGGAGCACCAGACGAGGACCCGTCGCAAACAAGCAGGAGGAGCAACTATGCGCGCGCAAGACATCATGACTGCGTCCGTCATCACTGCCACACCGGACATGACGATCCACGAAGCGGCAACACTTTTGGTCGAAAACCATATCGGAAGCATGCCGGTCGTCGACGAGAACGGACAAGTTGTCGGTATCGTCGGCGAACGCGATCTTCTGCATCGAGTGGAGAACAGCACCTGCCACAGAAAGCGCCAGTGGTGGCTCGAACTCCTGTTGTCGTCCCCCCGCGCTCAGGCCGCGAGGTATCTGAAGGAGCACGGGCGCGTCGTCGGCGACGTGATGTGCGAAGAGGTGATTTCGATCTCGGAGGACATGCCGCTCCAGCGGATCGCGGACCTCATGGAGCGTCGACGTCTCGACAGCGTGCCAGTGTTGAAGAGTGGCACGCTGATCGGAAATCTAAGTCGCTCGAACCTGATTCGCGCACTCGCGCGGATTGCTCCGGTCGTGGAATTAGTTTCGCGCGATGACGCGAGCCTGCGCGAAGAGATAGTCCGGACGATGCACGGGCAGAGCTGGGGATTGCCCAAAAACTGCGTGCGCGTCAAGGATGGTGTCGCGCATCTATGCGGGGTGATCGAATCTGTAGAGGAAAAGCGGGCCATCCGCGTTGCGGCGGAGAGCGTGCCGGGCGTCAAGCGTGTGGAGTACCATCTTGAATATCCAAACGTGATTCCGGCCCTGTAGCTCACGATCGCAAGACGCGTGTCGATCGTCCGGGCTGAACGACGAATCACTGCGATCGTGACGGTCACGTCAAACCGGGGGGCGAAATATCGACGGGTTTCGATCGCGGGCTTCAAATCAGGCAAGCGCTCGACGTAGGCAATCACACCACTGACGCCATGTCACGGCTCAATCTGCCGACTGATCTGCGCGTCCGTGGTGCGGCTTGCAGCGCCGGATTCTCGATTCGATCTTTTTAGAGAAGGTCCGCTGTTCGCTGCCGAACAGCCACTCGAATGACTGAGTGGCTGCGATCGTAAAAGGCAGCTTCTGGGCCGACCACCGTCGCATGCCGTACACAGTGCCATCGACGGAAAGCGAGCCAGAGCGGTCCAGCAGGCAGGCGCTCGGTGGACGGCGAATTGGCAGTGCAAGCGGTATATCAGGAGGTAACCGCTCGTTCATCACGGAGCGTCGCCGTGAGTATCATCGCCACGCATGCAATCGCCGACGCGGTGATAAAAACGTCCTTGAGCGAACCAAACCAGGCTACGAAATTGCCCCCCATCACGTTGCCCAATGTCGTTCCAAGACCGAGAAAGACGTTGGCAACACCAAACACCGTGGTTGCCGAGCAAGGGTCCATAGTCTTGCTGATATACGCGGGAATCAGTCCGTAAATCGCATAGAACGAGAGACCGAAACACACGGCGGCCGCTCGCAATTGCCATGCTTCGGAATGGAAAGCGATCAGGAGACCGGAGCCGGCGAGTGCAGTGAAGGAGAATGCGAGCGCAATCCGTGCCCCTGCCTTGTCGGCAGCCATCCCCGCGGCAAATCCGCTGAACAGTCCCACCGCGCCAATCGTCGACCAGACTTGCCCGATAGTTGCCAGGGAATGTCCCTCATCGGCCAGAAAGCTTGACAGGTAGTTTTGCCACGGCCCGCAAGCCATTCCGCTCAACGCAAGCAGTATCCAGACCGTCAGGTTGGTGCGAGTCATCAATTGCCACCGGCCGCCGGACGCGCGACGACTTACGGCGCGCTTTGGCGCCTTGCGGCTGAAAACCTGTGGAGCGAAGCGGCGAAGCGCAAGCAGTCCCACAAGCGCGATGACGAGCGAGACCGACCCCGCCACAATCCATATGGAGTGCCAACTGTGTGCTGGTAAGCCCCGCGACACAAGAAGACCATTCGCGAATTGCCCATAGGCCGTGCCGCTCGAAACCAGACCATTGACGCGGGAACGGTACCCGAAGGGAACTGTACCGGAGATTGCACCGACGCTCGGGACCATCATGAAAGCCGCCGTCGCCCCAAGTCCGGCGAGAACGAGTCCGACCGACATTACGCTCTGGACTTTCGCGAACAGTAGCAAAAGCAAGGCTGCCGCAGTGACAGCGCCCACAATGACCTGCCCCTCGCCGAAGCGGGTTGTGAGGCGCGGAGAAACTAACGCCGCAACGAGGTACGCCGTCTGGGTCCCACCAGTTACGATGCCAATCGCCGTATAGTCGATTCCGAGACTTTGCCGCATCACTGGCACGACCAGCACAAAAAGATAGAGCCCAAAGCCGAACACGACCGCCACGAACAGCGTGAAGACGACAGCAACGCTGATCGTGCGTACGATCGACTGGGTTCTCGTGGAAGTCATTGCGTGCGTCGCCATAGTCGACCTATATCGATAAGTAGCTATATAGAAAGAGTACAATATAGGTTGGTCCCGTCAAGGAAAATCTGAGCAATGTCGAAAATGGACAATGTCGATGAGAACCAGCTGCAGGAGGCGCTGCATGCACTCTCGAATCGCCACCGGCTGACGATACTCATTTGGCTTACCGAGCCGGAAAAGCACTTTCCACCGCAGCGGGACGCGGACCTTGTGAAGGATGGGGTCTGTGTCAGCTTCATCACCGAGAAGACTGGCCTCAGTCAGCCCACTGTCACCACGCATATGCAGGCGCTGGCAGCGGCAGACCTGGTGACTTCGAAGAAAATCAAAAACTGGGTGTACTACAAGCCCAATAGCGTGGCGATCCAACGCTTGCTCGACGACTTGGATCGCGCGCTACGCCACACTTGACCGATACGCTTTCCACAACTGGAGTGGGGCTCCGCATCAGACATCGCGTATGTGCCGAGAGGGGCGTTTGTTGGGGGGCGGAACGACGCTTTGGTGACCAAATGCAGCGGTTGCTACTGACTGTTCGTGGCCCGACCTCTCCACCGATGCGGTCGGCCTCAGCCGACCCATCTTAGTCCTTCGGCGGTGCGAGAGTGACTGGCCGCTCTGGACGCGATCGCGCCATTGGGAACATACCGGGTTAGCGAGCCCGTGGTTCGCCGTCTGTCCTTCTCACGACTGCGGACGACTGGTGCTTAATGCTTAACTCGTTCTCGTTGATCGATGCTCGCGCTTCCCGACGAAAATGGTACAGATCAGACAGCAATCTTTCGCCCACATCGAGAAGGCTGATACCAGCGGCGGTCAGTGTGATGGGATACGTAGCCCGGTCAACCAAGGGGGCGCCATACCAGGCCTCCAGGGCCTTCACCCTGCGACACACAGCCGTCGGCGTTGCATGACGCACCTCTGCAGCCTTTGAGAAACTGCAAAGCTTTCCTACAGCGACGAAATCTTCCAGCCAGGTAAGTTCCACAAGCCTGCTCCCCGCCGCCATGCTGCCCTGATGGGACGCGTTCGCGGCCCAAAAAACTACCCGGGTTTGATGTTCGCTGCCTGTTTTCCCTTGGGGCCCTGCTTGACTTCAAAGCTCACCTTCTGGCCTTCCTGAAGGCTCTTGAAGCCGGAGCCCTGAACCTCGGAGAAATGCGCGAACAAGTCATCGCCGCCGTCGTCCGGGGTGATAAACCCAAACCCCTTTGCATCGTTAAACCACTTGACAGTACCGGTTGCCATACTCTGGATGTTCCTTGGAAGATGGGGGCTAGTTGATGCCACTGGCCTGCGCCAAACGTCCTGCCAGCAGTTGTTCCGTCGCCGACACATTTACGGACGCCTACTGGCAGCTGCAGTGTGACGTCTCGCACGATCCGTACCTGCAGTCATTCGCCCGTCGAGACGGGTGCGTGGACACAATCCGCTTTGTCACGTATGGCGCGGGAAAGGTCTTTCGGCGGGGCATTTACGTCGGTTCGAATTTGGCTGTAATTTTTGGAGCGGCTGATGCGCCGCGGCCTAATGCACCGGGCAGGCCGGTGTACCTATGCATGGCCAGCGCAAGCACGCGAAACGAATTCCAACGCGCGGAGTTCGACGTCACTAGGGGCAGCGCCGGTAGCGCTCTAGCATTCCAGCATTCCGAGGCCCGGCTAGCGGATGACCGTTCATCAGCGCGGTGTGGGCGCTTATCGACCCATCTGAGACGGTTGCCGGTTCTCGTCCCAGCCTCGGCTTTCCCCTAAATAGCTGCCACTGGTCGCTCGCCATTCATTCATTCGGCACTCACCTACATTTCCAAAAATGTTGAAATATCGAATCGACTGTCGTATCCTTGCGCCATGAACTCGAACCTTGCCGTCCGCCTGCTTGGCGCGCTTGCCCACGATTCCCGACTCGCGATCTTTCGAGCCCTCGTTGTCGCGGGTCCGCAAGGCATGGCTGCGGGTGAAATCGCACAGCAGCTTGGCCTTGCCCCGTCGAGCCTGTCGTTTCATCTGAAAGACCTGTCTCATGCTGATCTCGTGAAGTCGCGGCAGGACGGACGATTCGTGATCTACACGGCGAATTTCGATGCGATGACCGGGCTGATCGGTTTCCTCACGGAGAACTGCTGCGCCGGTGCAACCTGCGTTGCGGGCGGTCTTCCCGGGGCATGCGGCGACGAGCAGTGACGCGCGAGCCCTTGTCAAAGAATCCGCTGTAATCGTATTTCCGGAGACGTCCATGAGCAGCAAAACGTACAACGTCCTGTTCATTTGCACCGGCAACTCGGCACGGTCCATCCTGGCCGAAGGCCTCATGAACCACTACGGCGCTGGTCGCTTCAACGCTTATTCCGCCGGCAGTCACCCGGCGGGACAGGTCAATCCGCTTGCGTTGCAGGCGCTGCAGAAATTCGGCGTTGGAGCGGAGGGTTTTCGCAGCAAGAACTGGGAAGAATTTGCGACGGACGGTGCGCCCGAAATGGACTTCGTGTTTACCGTCTGCGACGCAGCGGCCGGCGAAGTGTGCCCGGTCTGGCCGGGGCAGCCGATTACGGCCCACTGGGGCGTCACCGATCCGGCAACTGTGGAGGGCAGCGAGGAAGTCAGGAAGCAGGCGATGTGGGATACCGCCGTCACCCTGAAGCGCCGCATCGAGCTGTTCCTTTCGCTTCCGCACGAAAAACTGGACGCGGTCGCGCTGCACCATGCTGTGCGCGACATCGGCAAGCAATGACTGAGATCCAACCATGACCACTAACATTCTCATCCTCTGTACCCACAACTCGGCGCGCAGCGTGCTCGATGAAGGCATGCTCAATCACTGGGCACAAAAGCTCGGCAAGGATGTGCGCGCCTATAGCGCGGGCAGCACGCCGAGCGGTCGCATCAACCCATTCGCGCTGGAAGCGCTGTCGAACGCGGGCATCGCTACGGAAGGCTATCGCAGCAAAAACTGGGACGAGTTCGCCGCGGACGGCGCTCCCCAAATGCGCGTGGTCATTACCGTATGCGACAGCGCCGCCGCGGAGGAATGCCCGTACTGGCCGGGCAGCCCTGTCCAGATGCATTGGGGATATGCCGACCCGTCCAATGCACCGGGAGGTGACGAGGGCAAGCGGCAGGCGTTCGAACTGACGCGTCAGGCGATCGGTTATCGCATGCTGCAGCTGCTGGCGCTTCCGCTCGATACGCTGAGCAATGCGGAACTACAGCAAGCCCTGATCAGCATCCAGCAAAGTTGATTTCCATCGGGCAGTCCAATGAACACCCCTAACGTCACGTCGCCGGCAAAAGCCACATCGAAGCCGGCCATCAGTTTCTTCGAGCGGTATCTGACCGTCTGGGTTGCGCTGTGCATCTTGGTCGGCATCGTGCTGGGCCAGTTGCTGCCAGGCGTCTTCCAGACCATCGGACGGATGGAATACGCGCATGTGAATCTCCCTGTCGGGCTGCTGATCTGGGTGATGATCATCCCGATGCTCGTGCGGGTCGATTTCGGCATGCTGCACGAAGTGCGTCAGCACGTCAGAGGAATCGGCGTCACGCTGTTCGTGAACTGGCTCGTCAAGCCGTTTTCGATGGCGTTTCTCGGCTGGGTCTTCATCAAGCACGTCTTCGCGCCGCTGTTGCCCGCCGACCAGCTCGACAGCTATGTGGCCGGTTTGATTCTCCTGGCTGCCGCGCCGTGCACGGCGATGGTGTTCGTATGGAGCCGGCTGACCGGCGGCGATCCGCTGTTCACGCTGTCGCAGGTCGCATTGAATGACAGCATCATGGTCATCACGTTCGCGCCGCTGGTCGGGCTGCTGCTCGGCATGTCGGCAATTACGGTGCCGTGGGCGACGCTGCTGACATCCGTTGTGCTCTATATCGTTATTCCAGTCATCCTCGCGCAGATTCTGCGCAAGGTGCTGCTGGCAAAGGGGCAGCCTACGTTCGACGCTGTCATGGCGAAGATCGGCCCGTGGTCGATCACGGCGCTGCTCGTGACGCTCGTGCTGCTGTTCGCATTCCAGGGCGAGGCAATCATCCGTCAGCCGCTCGTCATTGTGCTGCTGGCTGTTCCGATCCTGATCCAGGTGTTTTTCAACTCGTCGCTCGCGTACTGGCTCAATCGTGCAGTCGGCGAGAAGCACAACATCGCCTGCCCGTCCGCGCTGATCGGCGCCTCCAATTTTTTTGAACTGGCGGTTGCCACTGCCATCGGCCTGTTTGGTTTCGAGTCGGGCGCGGCGCTCGCGACGGTGGTTGGTGTGCTCGTCGAAGTGCCGGTGATGCTGCTCGTGGTGCGCGTCGTCAATCGTTCGAGAAACTGGTACGAATGCGCATGAACGCTATCGCCGTCTATCTCGCACAGGTCATCGATGTGGAGCGTGAGCATGTCTGAACGCATCGCGGATCTTCCGCAACTCGACACTGCGCTGTTTTGCGTGCCCGATATCGGCCAGTTGCGACCCGCCACCGTATCAACGCATCCACCGCGGTTCCTGCTGCTCTATGGCTCCCTGCGTGAGCGTTCGTTCAGCCGGTTGCTGACTGAGGAGGCCGCGCGCCTGCTCGTTGCAATGGGTGCCGAGGTCCGCACCTTCAACCCGAGCGGCTTGCCGCTGCCCGACGATGCGCCGGAAAGCCACCCAAAGGTCGCCGAACTGCGCGAACTCGTGCAATGGTCGGAGGGCATGGTCTGGTGTTCGCCCGAGCGTCACGGGGCGATGACCGGAATCATGAAGTCGCAGATCGACTGGATTCCGCTGTCGATGGGCGCCGTGCGTCCAACGCAGGGAAAAACGCTGGCCGTCATGCAGGTGAGCGGTGGATCGCAGTCGTTTAACGCTGTGAATCAGATGCGCGTGCTAGGCCGCTGGATGCGCATGCTGACCATTCCGAACCAGTCGTCCGTTGCAAAGGCATTTCTGGAGTTCGACGAGGCGGGACGCATGAAACCTTCCGCCTATTTCGACCGTGTCGTGGACGTGATGGAGGAACTGGTCAAGTTCACCCTGCTCACGCGTGACATCGGCCCTTATCTGGTCGACAGGTACAGCGAGCGCAAGGAAAGTGCCGAGGAACTGTCGAAGCGCGTGAATCAGCCCAAGCTCTGAGCCCGTCCCGCACCATTCAATTGTTTGCTTCCAACTTCACCCCTACAACCCGCAGGAGTTGACCGTGAGTTCATGCTGCAGCCCGAAAAGCGCGCCCGCGCGTGAGGCGTCCCGACCATCGTCTGGTTCATCGCTGCCTGTCGCCATCATTGGTGGCGGTCCCGTGGGCCTTGCTGCAGCGGCTCACCTGATCCAGTACGGTTTGAATCCGGTCATCTTCGAGGCGGCTGATAGCGTGGGCTCCGCGCCGCTGGCCTGGGGGCACGTCCATATGTTTTCCCCATGGCAGTACAACGTTGACCGTGCTTCCCGCGCGCTGCTTGAACGACAGGGATGGACGGCGCCCGACGCCGACGGTTACCCGACCGGCCGCGAGCTGGCCGAGCAGTATCTGCTGCCGCTGGCGCAGACGCCGGAGATCGCCAGGTGCCTGCGCCTGAATACACGCGTCACGGGCATCGCGCGTTTTCGCACCGGTAAGGTCAAGAACGCATTGCGCGAGCAGCAGCCGTTCGAGATTCGTTTCGAGGAACAGGGCGGAAGCGAAGCGCGCCTTCTCGCCGGTGCGGTGATCGTTGCGACGGGCACTTGGGGCCAGTCGGCGCCGGCTGGCGCATCCGGTCTGCCGGCCATCGGCGAACGTGCAGCGCATAGGCAGATTCGTTATGGTATGCCCGATGTTCTCGGGGCGGAGCGCAGCCGTTATGCCGGCAAGAAGGTGCTCGTTATTGGCACCGGACACTCGGCAATCGGCACGCTCGTCGATCTCGCTTCGCTGGCTGCGCAGGAGCCCGGCACGACCGTCGTGTGGGCGATGCGTCGTGCGCAACCGGGCCACGTCTATGGCGGAGGCAGCGCGGATCAGTTGCCGGAGCGAGGCGCACTGGGTCAACGGCTGAAGCAGCTCGTCATCGCCGGCCGCGTCGAATTGCTGACGCCGTTTGCCGTCGACGAAATCCGGGCGGAAGGTGAGATGCTCGACGTCCGCGATGCTGACGGTCACGCTGTCCAGGTCGACGAAATGATCGTCGCGACGGGGCTTCGCCCGGACCTGCAGATCCTGCGCGAGTTGCGTCTGGATCTGGATTCCTCTCTGGAGTGTCCCCGCGAACTTGCGCCACTGATCGACCCAAATCTTCATTCGTGCGGCACGGTACGGCCGCATGGCGCGGAGATCCTGGCGCAACCCGACACTGGCCTTTACATCGCCGGGATGGCCAGCTATGGCCGTGCGCCTACGTTCCTGATGGCGACCGGCTACGAGCAGGTGCGCTCCATCGCGGCGTGGCTTGCTGGTGACATCGAAGCCGCTCGTCGCGTTGAACTGGAATTGCCGGAAACCGGCGTGTGCAGCGCGGACCGCGGCGTGAGCGGACAATCCGCGAGCGGTAGCTCGTGTTGCGCACCGGCAGAGGTCGTCGAGACGTCGAACTGCTGCACGCCGGCAGCCCCCGCCGAAAAGGCAAGCTGTTGCACGCCGTCGTAACAGGCCTCTCGCATTTAACCCAGACCCGAGAGCGTAGAACAGGGAGATCAGAAAGTGACAGCGTCCACGCCGCAGGACCATGGCACGACAGCGACGTGGGCACTGGCCACTGCGCAACTCGTTTCGTGGGGGGCGATCTATTACGCGTTCTCGCTCTTTGTCGTACCGATGGAACACGCCCTCGGTTGGGACCGCACGTCGACCAATGCGGCGCTGTCTGTCGGCCTGCTCGTCTCCGGGTTGGCCGCATATCCGGTCGGCACGTGGATCGACCACGGGCACGGCCGTGCCGTCATGGTCGCGGGATCGCTGCTCGCTTCGGCGATGCTCGTGGTCTGGTCACAGGCACACAGTCTGGCGACCCTGTTCGTCGTATGGGTGGGCCTCGGCATTTCGATGGCCGCCACGCTGTACGACCCGGTTTTCGCCGTCATCACGCGAAGCTATCCCGACAGCTTCCGCACGAAGATTACGCTGATTACCCTCGTCGCCGGATTCGCGAGCACGGCTTTCATCCCGCTCACGCAATGGCTGATTGATCTGCTTGCGTGGCGTCACGCGCTGCTCGCGCTCGCGGGTATCAATTTATGCGTCTGCGCACCAATTCACGTCCTGGCGATCCGAAGGAACAGAACGAGCCCGACTGCGACAATCGATCGGGCCGCGGTCAAGGCAGCGAACGCCGCGTCCACGCGGCGCGCGCTTCGCTCCCCGGTGTTCTGGGCGCTCGCCGTGTGCTTCACGACGTACTACGTGACGTTCGCCGCGCTGACGTTTCACCTCGTCCCGCTGATGACCGAACGCCATGTTCAGCAGTCCACCATCCTCGTGACGATGGCAGTCATCGGCCCTGCGCAGGTGCTTGCCCGGATTCTGTGGTTCGCGTTTGGGCGGAACGTTTCGCCGAAGCTCGTCGGCATTTTGATCACGACAGCGTTTCCGGTGTCTGTGGTCATTCTACTGATTGCTGGTGCGTCGCCCGTGCTGCTGGTTCTGTTTGCCGTCGTCTACGGCGGCGCGAACGGCATGATGACGATTCTGCGAGGGACGATCGTGCAGGACGTGATGTGGGTTGAAGGGTTCGGCGCGATCAACGGACTGCTGTCGACTCCGTCGAACATCGCAAAAGGCATTGCGCCAATCTCGGCGGCAACTATTTGGGCGATCGGACACAGCTACCGCCCCGTAGAGTGGGCCGTGCTGACCGTGTCACTGGTATCACTGGCGGCGTTCTGTATAGCGATGGCTTTCCCGCTTCGAGCTGATACTCCGGAGCAGGCCGTGGCGAGTCGGGCCACGAAGGTATAGCCAAGCGTTACCTCGTAGCCCAATGACTGAAAGCGGGGTTGGTTCGGTCAGATCCGCGTAATAGGCGAGTGACGGCTTTTGGCCGACCAGAGCCCGACGACCGAGCGCAAGGATGATCGCCCGCGTGCGTTCGATGCAAAAGGCATAACCGACCCCACAGAGACGTTCGGGGTCGCCGAAAGCGGTTCTTCAAAAAAGCGTGCGGCGCGCCCGCATGCTTCAGCTATTCGATGCGCCAAGCCGTTCTAGATCGGCAATCAGCCCGGGCCCGGTCGGAGTCCAGCCGAGCGTCCTCCGCGTCTTTTCGCTTGATGCCACAAGGTCGCGGCTAGCGAACATTGCCAGCCAACCAAAGTGCGTCGAAGCTTCTCCCGCGGATATGGATCTTGTGGGCAGTTTCAGCCCGCGGCCGATTGCTTCGGCAATATTCAGCATCAGCACGCCTTCTTCAGCCACCGCATGATATTTCGCGCCCGCTTCGTTCTTTTCCAGCGCCAACCGGTAAAGACGGGCGACATCCGAGATGTGTGCCGCCGCCCAGCGGTTGCGTCCTTCCCCGACATAGGCTGACACGCCTTTCTCGCGCGCCACAGCAACGGCGTAAGTCAGAAGCCCTTGCCGCATTGTGTTGTGAACTTGGGGAAGCCGCACCACCGAGGCGCGCACGCCCCTCAGTGATAGCGCCGTCTGCTCCGAGACGCGGGGAAAGGGGAAATCTGGCGGCACGTCATGGTCCTCGGTCGCGATCTGGCCCGGCCCGGCTAGTCCTGCCGTCCCCGACGTGGCGATCAGAAGCCGATCTGAGCCAGCGAGGACTGAGCCCAAAGCTTCGATTGCGATGCGATCGACCTCGCAAGACCTTGCAAAGTTGGACCAGTCGTGAATAAAGCCCAGGTGAATCACGGCATCGGCCGCCGCTGCGCCCCTCCGAAGGCTTTCGAGGTCTTCAAGCGAACCGCGATGCACGTCCGCTCCAATAGTTGCCAGGGCTTTTTCTCCCTCGTCTGAACGAGCCATGCCGAGAACCTTATGTCCCGCAGCAATCAGTTCCTTAACGGTGGGAATGCCGATAAATCCGGTAGCGCCGGTGATGAAAACGCGCATGAACTTGTCTCCAGGTTTCGCTGGAGACAAGTGTCAGCTTTGCGAGTATTCCGGTAAAGTAGTGACCTTATCATGGTAATACTACTAACAGCATGAAGTCGCGCCAGGACAACGAAAACCTCCTCGCCGCCTATTTGCGGGACCGGCGAATGAAGCTTGATCCCGCAGTACTCGGCTTTCCCGCAGAGCGCCGGCGGACGCCTGGGCTGCGCCGTGAGGAAGTGGCGCAGCGCGCCAATATCAGCCCCACCTGGTACACGTGGCTTGAACAAGGTCGCGGCGGTGCCCCCTCGGCGGATGTGCTCGATCGAATATCGCGGGCCCTGATGCTGACGGATGTCGAGCGCGAGCACCTTTTTCTAGTTGGCCTCGGGCGACCGCCCGAAGCCCGCTACCAAGAGAAGGAAGGTGTCACGCCTCGGCTGCAGCGTGTCCTCGACGCTTTGGACCCCAGCCCCGCCCTCATTCGCACTGCCACCTGGAACGTCCTTGCCTGGAATCGGGCGGCCACTGTCATGTTGGGCGACTATGGCTCCCTGCCGCCAAACCAACGCAATGTGCTGCGCACTATCTTCCTTGATCCGCGTGCGCGCGCCGTGCAGTATGACTGGGAGAGCGTGGCGCGCCACATCATCGGTGCATTCCGCGTCGATGCAGCGCGTGCGGGAGCGGCAACGGAGGTGGCGCCTCTCGTTGATGAGCTATGCCGGCTCAGTCCCGAGTTCAAGGTGATGTGGCGCGACAACGAGGTTCGAGAGATCCACGGCGAGGCCATCAAGCGCATCCGCCATCCGGTACTCGGCCCGCTCGCCTTCGAATATTCGACCTTCTCCGTCGACGGCCGGACTGATCTCAGCATGTGTGTCTACAATCCCGCGACGCCGGAGGATGCGAAGAAGATAGCGTCCCAGATCAGCTTGCTCTCGAACCGACTACCGACGGCCGACATGCAAGGGCCGTAGTGGCACTCGCAATAACGCAGGTTCAGGCATTCGAAGCTCGATTCCCAAGAGTCTCTCAGGGCCCCGCAGGCACCGAATATGGCAAGCGGCTGTGGGCACTAACGCTCGGCTTGTGAACGGCCGTTCGTGGCCGAACGCGGCTCTCTGCCGCAAACGCACGTCCGAACGACCGCGCAGTACCTGATCCAGCAGCGCTAGCGCGTCCAACAAGCATTCTGCAGGACCACGCGGTAGCCATCGGGATCTTCGAACGTCAGACCCCGTCGATCCCAGTACGGATTCTCTGCTGGCACTGGTTCATTTCCCAATTCGCGGAACCTTTCGACGGCGATTTCCCACTCCTCAGGCATCGGCAAATAGATGACCAAGAGATGCTCCTTAGTGGGTGCATTCGGGACCGTCACATGGTGCTGGTGAGTCAGTTCAATATGCCACGCGTACTCTCGATGGCCGAGAACGATGCCATCAAATCCTTGGTGATCGACAAATTGCGCCAATACCTCGAAACCAAGGCCTTGAATATAAAACGCAGCCGCGCGAGCGACATCATTCGTTGGACGAGCGACACGTAGTACGTGAACTGGCATTAGGGGTTCCAATCGAAGAAGTGGATGTGGCAACCAATCGTCGGCGAAGAACCAATTGTCAACCATCTTCATGCCCGTGTCGAACGACCGGTTGTGGCCGAGGCCGCCGGCCGTGGACGGCTCAGCTCGACCCGCTTCCGCCGTTGGGCGTACTTAAAGTCACATGACCGCTTTGGAGCGCACCAGCCGCCATCGAGCGCGCGCGGTGTCGCCTGTGTTCACCCATGGCCGCCATGGATGAAGTTGCACCCAGGCTCCGCCAGCGATGAGGTTCGCTGCTTCGGGACCGTAACGCGCTAACGTAGATCGGTAGTCATGCTTTCCCAATATCCCCAGCTCCGGAGCCATGCTTCGCAGGCATGCCGGTCAGCCTGGAAAGTCTTTTTCCGTTGCGAGCTGAAACGCTACTCTGCATGCACGAGTTAGAGCATTCCACACGCGCCGGACGACGTCACCGTCGCTGTCGCGTAACTCGCGTCCAGTGACGGGAGCTGCATATCAATCAATAGATATTGCGCGCTTCCCTGGAATCGAAGCTCTCTCCGCGTTGCGTTTGACATGAACTTACCTAACTGGAGCCGCAAAATGAACCAACCCGTCGTCCTGATCACCGGCGCCCTCACGGGCATCGGCCGCGCCACCGCTTTCGCATTCGCCCGCTTGGGCGCACGTCTCGTCGTGTCGGGCCGCCGTGCCGCGGAAGGTTCGGCGCTCGAGGCCGAATTGCGCGAAGCAGGCGCACAAGCTTTCTTCGTGCAGGCTGACGTACGCCGCGACGAAGACGTCCGTCACCTCGTCGATGAAACCGTTGCTCGCTTCGGCCGGCTCGACGTTGCAGTCAACAATGCTGGCACGGAAGGCAAACCGGGACCTGTGGTCGATCAGACTGCCGAGAGCTACGCTGATACCTTCGACACCAACGTGCTCGGCACGTTGCTGAGCCTCAAGCACGAACTGCGCGTGATGACCGCACAGCAAGCTGGCAGCATCGTCAACATATCATCGACTTATGGTCATGAGGGTGCGGCCTTCGCTTCGGTGTATGCGGGCAGCAAGCATGCTGTGGAAGGGATCACGAAATCGGCTGCACTCGAGGCCGCTTCGGCGCGCGTTCGCGTCAACGCCGTAGCGCCTGGTCCCACCGACACGGGCATGTTGGACCGTTTCACCGGCACGCCGGAGAACAAGGCCTCGCTCGCGGCAACGGTTCCGCTCGCACGAATCGGTAGGCCTGACGACATCGCGGCGGCGGTGCTCTACCTGGCCAATGACGGTGCTGCGTTTGTCACAGGGCAGATCCTCACCGTCGACGGCGGCAAGACAGCGGGTTGAGCTTTCAACGCGGTTTGGGCTTCCTGCTGAACCGGCGAAGCCCTATACAAGCGACACTTCTGGATGGAACCATCAATGAACACCGATCTCACCTTCTTCGAATCGAAGGCTTCCCCGAACTCTCGCCGTGTTCGCATCTTCCTTGCCGAGAAGGGCATCGAATTTCCTGCCAAGGCGGTGGACCTCGGCGCCAAAGAGCAATTCTCCGATGCCTACGTTGCGATCAACCCTCGCCGCCAGGTTCCCACGCTCGTGCTGCGAGACGGCACAGCGATTGGCGAAGTCCCGGCAATCTGGCGTTACATCGAGGAGGCCTACCCCGAGAAGCCCGCATTGCTAGGCACGACGCCAACTACGAAGGCGCTCGTCACGATGTGGGAACGACGTGCCGAGCTGGACGGATTCTCGGCGGTAATGGAGGGCGTCAGGAACGCCGTTGCCGGGCTGAAAGGTCGGGCGCTCTCAGGCCCGCATGCGTACGAGCAGATCCCCGAAATCGTCGAGCGCAGCAAGCTGCGCGTCGGGCACTTCTTTGCCGATTTCAACGACCGTCTCAAGACAGTGCCATTCGTCGCGGGCGACGCATTCTCGGTGGCTGACATTACTACGCTGGTTGCGATCGACTTCGCGGCGGGCGGCATGAAGCTGAGCATTCCTACGGGCTTCGACGCACTGCAAGCGTGGTACGACAAAGTCAACGCACGTCCGTCGTCGAAGGCATGACGGCCCGCAAGGTAGCCTGTCGTGACCGATGCCGTGCGCTCAGTATCTGCGCGGCCGGCTTCTGCGATTCGCCTCACGGCCGGTAAGCGTCGGACCTGCCGCGCCAATGTCACCCGCACCCGCGGACTGCTGCGTCACGGGAAAGATGGCATTGAGCGCGGCTTTCGCGTCGCCTTTCATGTGTCGGAGCCGGGCAAGACTCAACGAGCAACGCGACTGCGACGCAAGGAATCCGTGTTTCTGGGCCGTCTCAAGAGCATCGATCAAAATCGATTCGGCCGCCGGTATCGCTTCGTCGCCCCGGATCGCGACCAGCACCTCCGCCTTCGCTCTCCATAGCTCAGGCAGAGCTGGAAGCGATTCCCGAGCCGGTCGGCCACGCCCTGTAGCCCAAACGCCGGCACACAAACCGCAGCAAGTTCCAGCGCCAGCGGAATTCCATCGAGCCGGCGGCAGATTTGCGACTTCAGCCTCAACGCTGTCCGTGAATCCACGCTGAGCCCGGCATGCGGTCCGACACGCTTTTCGAAGAGACGTACCGCACTGTAGTCGAGCGCGACATCGCAATTTTCGTCCGGGGGAACCTCGAGCGACGGAACACGATAGATCAGCTCCCCTGCAACGCGCAGCGTTTCGCGGCTTGTTGCAAGTACGACTGCTCGCGGAGCGATCCGAAGCAGCCTTTCGGCAATCCTGGCGGCCCCGTGCGCGGCTTCGAGCGCCAACCGCGTCTTTCCCACACCGCCGGTACCCACGAGCGTGACCATACGATGCGTTTGCAGGCCACGGCAAATCTCGCGTATGGAAATTTCCTGGCCGATGAGAGGACTGACCTCTGCAGGTAGCGGCAGCCCCGAAAAAGCCGGTCCGTCTGCAGGTGCAGCAGGGGGCCTATCCGAATTCGTGACTTGCGGGAGCACTTCTGCGATGAACTGGTATCCGCGCCCGGTCACCGTACGTATTGCCGCCCGGTCGTCTCCGAGAGCGCGGCGAAGTGCGGAAATCTGAGCTTCGACAGTATTGCCCGGCCTCACGAGTGTCGTCAGAATTTTGTCTGCCGCCCGAACGGCGCGAACACCGGTAAGCATCAGCTTCTTTCAGCGCGTTTCAGCACTTTCAACGCGTGCGGGACTGCACCC
Source organism: Paraburkholderia sp. BR10872 (assembly GCF_040965835.1). NCBI lineage: Bacteria > Pseudomonadati > Pseudomonadota > Betaproteobacteria > Burkholderiales > Burkholderiaceae > Paraburkholderia > Paraburkholderia sp. BR10872. Next base: position 9,279 of record NZ_JBFRCN010000063.1, on the reverse strand, counting down.
CGCACAGGCCACACCGCGTCGTGCATCTTATTGCTTGATCTGGTCGATGCGCGACAGAAACGTCGACAGAATCGCTGAGCGGTTATTCCGGTTATAGCCCACCACAAGCTCGATTCTCGGCGGTTCGCCCTTGAGTGGTCGGCTTGTTACCGACCAGGGCAGCAGTTTCTCGGCATAGGAGGGCAGTAGTGCGACGCCTCTCGTCGAGGCGATTAGCGACATTGCCATCGTCAGGTTGTGCACGCGATGCGCGGGCTCGATGACGACGTCGTTTGTCGCCAGATAGTTTTCGATCGCGCCGCGCATGGGACCGGCTATGTCTGAACCACCTATGAATAATTCACCCGCCAGTTCGTGCACGTCGATCTCATCCAAGGCCGCAAGGCGATGATCGCTTGGCATCAGCACGACGAAAGGCTCGCGTGCGACTGTCACGTAATCGAGGTCGGGTCGGTTGGCTTCGGCACGCATGAAGGCGACGTCCAGCCGTCCCGTCGACAATCCCTCTGCGAGTTCAGGGGAGTGCTCGCTCGATACCGTCATTTCGATGCTCTGCAGATCGCTCGCGAGCACGCGAGTCGCTTCCGCGAGCCAGGTCACTTCCTGTCCGCTCAGGAAGCCAACCGCAAACGTCGGCTTGGACGGTCGCGCCGCCCGCCGCGCTGCCTCGCACGCCGCATCGACTTGTGCAAGGGCGAGACGCGTGTGGACCAGAAATGCCTTGCCGGCGTCGGTCAGTTCAATGCCACGCGCGCTACGCACGAACAGTTGCGCACCTACTTCGTATTCAAGGTCTCTGATCTGCCGGCTCAGAGACGGCTGGGACGTGTACAGCCGACGTTCCGCCGCGACGGTCAGGCTGCCCTCTTCGGCCACGGCGAGGAAATAACGAAGATGACGCAGTTCCATTCACGCGTTCCTTTTAGTCATGCATGACAGGTATGGGGATCAGCTTACAAAGTCTTTTTCGCGCGGACAAGTGGCGGCTATCGTTCGATCACATCAGCCGGACGAAACCCTACCTCGCCCCAATGTCAGTTATCTGCTGGAAGGACGATCATGAACACCCTGACAGGAAAGACCGCGCTCGTCACCGGCGCTTCCCGTGGCATCGGACGCGCCACTGCGCTTGCGCTCGCGCAGGCAGGCGCTCAGATCATCGTTCACTATGGCCGCGGTGCGCGTGAGGCCAAGGCCGTCGTCGCCGAAATCACTGCGACGGGCACTCGTGCCCATGCCCTCCAGGCCGATCTAGCCGAATCCGACGGGCCGCACAGGCTCGCGCGCCATGTCCGGGCAATCGTCGGTGAACGGCTCGACATCCTCGTTTCCAACGCTGGCATCGTGAAGGCAGCCACGCTCGAGGAAACAGGCGTCGAAGATTTCGACGAACTGTTCGCAGTCAACGTCCGCGCTCCGTATTTTCTCGTTCAGCAATTGCTGCCGATCATGTGCAAGGGCAGCAGCGTCACGCTGCTTTCGTCGCTCGCGGCCCATGCGGCCGTCGGCGAACTATCGGCCTACTCGGCCACGAAAGGCGCCGTGGACACCCTTGTGCGCCACTTCGCGGTTGGCCTGGGACCGCGCGGCATCCGCGTGAACGCAGTCGCGCCCGGCGTGGTGCAAACCGACATGTCGAGCTTCACCCGCACCGACGAAGGCCGCGACATGACACTCAGCCTTCAGGCCATCAAACGGCTCGCCGAACCCGATGACATCGCCGCTGCGATCACCTTTCTCGCCTCCGACCAGGCCAGATGGACAACCGGCGCGACGCTCAATGTGGATGGCGGCTCGAAGCTCTGAGCGAGTCGAGCGCGACGCCGCCATTTCGGCCATCCAATTCGATTCACGCACCCGGATATATCAATGTCGCTAACTACCTCAATACAGCCCCCGCGCACGCGAAACTGGCTCGCGGTTCTTTCGGTCGCACTCAGCGCGACCGTGTTCTGCACCACGGAATTCCTTCCCGTCGGGCTACTGCGTTACATCAGCCAGGGACTGGGCGTAAGCGTTGGAGCCGCCGGCATCATGGTCACGGCGCCCGGGCTGCTGGCCGCCATCGCCGCGCCGTTTCTTACGGTAGCGGTCGGACGTTTCGACCGTCGGCGCGTGCTACTAGGCCTGGGCCTGCTGCTCGTAATCTCGAATCTGACGGCCATGCTGGCGCCGAACTTTACGATTCTCGTCGCGGCCCGTGCGCTGTTCGGATTCGGAATCGGCGGATTCTGGGCAATCAGTGTGGGGCTCGGCGCCCGACTCGTGCCGGAGAAAAATGTCGGTCGGGCCACATCGCTGATTTTCGCGGGCGTCTCGCTCGGCATGCTGATCGGCGGGCCGGCCGGGGCACTGATCGGAGACCTGGCTGGTTGGCGTACCGCATTTGGCGCAGCGCTCGCGCTGTCCGTTGCCGCGCTGCTGGCCCAGTGGGTTTCGTTGCCGTCGCTACACGTAGAGCATCGGGTAAGCACACGCGATCTGCTCGGCATCTTCGGTACGCGACCGGCACGCATCGGGCTGATCGCGATGACGCTGGCCCTATGCGGACAGTTTGCGACCTATACGTATATCACTCCGTTCCTCGCAACGGTGTCGGGATTTGGCGGCAAGGTCATCTCGTTGCTGCTGCTCGGCTACACGTTCATCGGGCTGCTCGGTAATTTCATCGGTGGTTCATTCGCGCAACGGAACGTCAGGACCACGCTCATCGCGAGCATCCTGTTTATCGCATTGCCGCTCGCCATGCTTCCCGCACTCGGCACCAGTCGGCCGTCGGTGCTGGTCGCGCTGGCCGCGTGGGGAACCGCATACGGCGCCATGCCCGTCGCACTGCAGATGTGGATGGCGCAGGCAACCCGCGAAGTCCGCGAAGGTGGCATGGCGCTGTTCGTAGCCAATTTCCAGATCTCGATTGCACTGGGTTCGTTCGTCGGCGGCCGGATCGTCGACGGGTTGGGTCTCTTCAATGCAATGTACTTCGGTGCCGGACTCGCCTTGGTTTCGATCCTGACGCTCGCGCTGACCGGCGGGCATCCTCGCAGGATTGACGAGCCCGCGTCCACCTGAACTATTCCAGCGGGCTGCGACCGCGCAGTCATGCACGCGCCATATCTTTCAGGCATGGCCACTTGCCTACAAAGTCTTTTTCCTCTTGCCAGCCACCGCATACAGTACCCATCAGCAGGCACCGCCCCACGAGATTTCCAGGCGCGTGACTGGATTGCCAAAGCAGCACCCCATGCATTTCAAACATACCGGCAAAACAACTGCTGCACTTACTTCTGAAAGGATCGCAATCATGAGCCACCAGACGCACCAGACCGCACCAACGCAGTACGTTGAAGCAAACGGTATCCGCTTCGCCTATCGCCGCTTCGGCAATCGCGCGGGCGTACCGCTTGTGATGAACATCCACTTCACCGGCACCATGGATCACTGGGACCCCGCCGTGACCGACGGCCTGGCCGCCGGACGTGAGGTCATCCTGTTCAACAACGCCGGCATTTCGAGCAGTTCAGGCAGCGTTCCCGAATCGATCGAGGAAATGGCGGCCAACGCTGCCGCATTCATTCGTGCGCTCGGTCTCGAACAGGTCGATGTACTGGGATTCTCGATGGGTGGCCTGATTGCGCAGACGCTCGCCATTGCGGAGCCCACGCTGGTTCGCCGCCTGATCCTCGTCGGCACGGGCCCGCGCAGCGGAGAAGGCATGGCCTCGCTGACGCCCGAAGCGCAGGAAATCTTCGGCGCGAGCTATGCCGAACCGGACCATCTCTGGCTGCGCGTCCATTTCTCGCCGACAGGGGCCAGCCAGACGGCCGGGCGTGCGTTCCTCGAACGCTTCCGCCTTCGCACGGAGAACCGTGATCCGGTGGCCAACGAAGCCGTGGCACCGGCCCAGCTCGCGGCACTCGCGAAATGGGGCGCGCCGCAAGACAACCCGTACGCCTACCTGTCTGCACTCAGCCAGCCGACCCTGGTCGTCAATGGTGACGACGACGTCATCATCTATACGGTCAATTCGCTGATTCTGCGCCAGCACATCCCGAATGCCCAACTGATCATCTATCCGGACGCCAATCACGGCTCGCTCTATCAATACCCCGAGCGTTTCGTGGAAGACGTTTCCAGGTTCCTTTCCTGAGTCGCCAGTTACACCCACATTTGATCCCGAATTCAACAGGAGTTAATCGTGACTACTAATCTTCACGGCAAAACTGCACTCGTCACGGGCGCTTCGCGCGGCATCGGCCGCGCAGCCGCTCAGGCTCTGGCAGCAGCAGGCGCGCGCGTGATCGTGCACTTCGGCAGCGACGAGAAGGCTGCGAATTCCGTCGTCGACGGGATCCGTGCGTCGGGTGGTTCGGCCGACAAGGTCGCGGCAGACCTGAGCGCGGCGAACGGCCCTCACGAACTGGCCCGTCAGGTACGCGGGCTGATTGGCGAGCGTCTCAACATTCTCGTTGCGAATGCTGGCATCTCGAAGGCCTCGTCGATCGCGGAAACGACGGTAGAGGACTTCGACCGGTTGTTCGCCGTCAATGTGCGCGCCCCATACTTCCTCGTCCAGCAACTGCTGCCCGTGCTGGGCGAGGGCAGTAGCGTAGTCCTGCTGTCCTCACTTGCAGCCCGCGCTTCGGTTGGCAATCTGTCAGCCTACGCCGCGAGTAAGGGAGCAATCGACACCCTGGTCAAGCATTTCGCCGCAGCGCTCGGCGAGCGCGGCATTCGCGTGAACGCCGTCGCGCCGGGCGTCGTTGAAACTGACATGTCGAACTTCGCCAAAACCGATGCCGGGCGGGACTTCACCCTCGGCATGCAGGCCCTCAAGCGCGTGGCGCAACCCGACGACATCGCAGGCGCTGCCCTGTTCCTCGCCTCCGATGCGGCACGCTGGGTGACGGGTGACACGCTGCGTGTCGATGGCGGCTCCAAGCTCTGATACCGGGGGAGACGGGCATGACCCATACAGCCTGCCCGACTGCCCCCGCGATTTCATCAACCGCGCGACCCCCGGCGATGGACGAGGCGGCACCCTGTCGGCGCTGTATCTCCTCGGTTATCTGGCCGCCGGCATACTCGCGCCGATTCTGGGACGCGTGGCGACGGTTCACGGACTGGGCTTCGCCGTGTATCTGGGCGCCGGCGTCATCGCCGCCTTGAGCTTCGCCACGCTCACACTCGCGCTCGGCCTGCGTCGCATTGCGAAGGACGAGCGACGCTGATTCCCAACTGAAACGCCGAATCTGCTCGTTTTTCTGCTCGAAGCCGTCGCACGGGAATGAGCGCAGTAATTTCAGTTCAGCCGGTTCGACGGCAAGCGCAATAGCAGCCGACGCATCACGGTGTTAGCAGATCGAACGGCCGCTTTCAGGCCGGCTACCGACTGATGCGGTGGCCGGAAGTCGAGACGAACGCGTCCTATTAGTGACCTGTCCGGGCCTTTTCGACAAATCGTCGGCAGGCCCGGACACTGCAGAACGTCAGGGCATCAGAACGTCACGACCGTTCGCAGTCCGGCTACGGCCTCGTTGCCGATGCGTGCGCCGCTGTTATTCGGGTCGGGGATGCCGCCACCCGGATGGAAGATGTACTGGAGTTCGCCCTGCAGCAACCACCACGGCGCAACCTGATACTGGTAGGTCGCCTCGATCACCGTCTCCGCCGAACGCACAGGGTAGCCCGGCGTCCGGAGCGTTGCGATGTCACGGTCGAGTGCGCTCGCGCTCGAGCTGACGTTCGCGTAGCTCACCGCGAGCCCGACCGAGTCGCTGTCCCGGCCCTTGAACGGAGCTTTCAGTACGACGCCCGCGTTGAGATTGAAGTCGAGCAGGTTACGGTCGCCCGGCGCGCCCATCACACGCGTGAACACGCCAACCGATTGCGGGCTGTCGGCGCTCGGGCGCCACACCATCTGGTCTGCAACGGCATAAATGCTGAAGTTGCCGCGATGCGTGGCCGGCACGCCGTTCGACGCCGGGCTCGCGAGCGAGATGCCGTTCGTGTCGAGGTGCTGATCCGCGAAGTGATTGTTGTTGTACCAGAAGCCCAGCTTGTAGGTGCCCGGCAGCCCGCCCGGCTGTGCCGAACCAGATCCGCCTGCCGGCGGCTGGTTGATCGCGTACTGGACCTCGCCGATCATCATGACGCCGTTGTGCAGGTTGAACCGCGTGCCGCTGGCGTTGAGTTGCTGCGGGTCGCCATTGCCCGGCGCGGGGTTGCCGTCGAAGATGCCGCCGAGAATCGTCATCGAGTCACTCGGCTTGAACCGCAGGCGCACGCCGAGTGACGAGAGCGGATAGGCAGGGCCGCCCGCAGGCATGTCAGTGGCGGCCAGTACGGGCCAGCCGAAAGTCGCGTTCGCGAACGTGCTGCCGTACTGGCTGATGATGAATTCCTGATCAAGGCTCTGCTGGCCGATCCTGACGTCGAATTTGTCACCTATCGCCTGCTGGTACCAGAGTTCCCACAAACGCGTCGACGCTTCGGCTTCAACGCCGCTCACGGCTTGCAGCGCATTCAGGCGTGCCGCCGTGATGCCGTGTCCGTGAATCTGCAGGGCATCGACGAAGAAGGTGCCGCCCTTCAGGCCGAGCGCCTTGTCAGTATCGACGCTAAGGCCGAACTGAGTGGCGCCGTTGTATGAAGCGCCCTTCGAGATACCGCCGGAGAAGTTGCCGTAGAGCTCGCTGGTTTCTTGCGCGTTGAACGTGATGCCGTGATCGCCCAGTAGCGTGCGCAGTCCGCCCATGTCGCCGAGCAGGTTAGAGCGCTCCCAGAATCCGGTGGGCGCGGCGGCGGCCCCGGCCGGTGCCGCGCTTGTGTCGGTGTTTGTGGTTGCGGAAGAGCCCTGGTCCGCCGATGTGGGCGCGGCTGACTCCGACTGTGCATAAGCCGGCATGTTGATGCTGGCGCCCAGTACCACCAACAGCGCTGCGGCGGCGCAGACTGGCTTCAGGCGCGAGGGCGGAGCGAGCATACATCGGCTGTCAATGCTGTTGTCGTTATGTGTGGGCGTACCAAAGGAGATCATTTTGTGTTCTTCTGGGAAGCGAACTGATGAATAAGCGATGCCAACGCAGGAGGGTGTCCGGCGCCGACTCGCCGTGGGGGCTGCAGTCTTGCAAAGCCTATTTGCGACGATGACCCGGTCAGGCGGGCCACGAAGTACCGCTAACGTTTCGTCCTGGCATCTTCCAGAGGGCTGCAACCGAGGTGCCGCGTTGCACTGACTGGACTCTGTTGGCACCTGTGTGCCGCCAGAGCTGGCTGTGCCCGTCAGGTTCGCGTTGCGGTGCGACTGCTGGCGTTGCACGCAGGTAATCGCGTGAGGCGAGGAGAAAGCGTTCGATATGCATGATTCAACTCCCGTCGAGCCCGGCTGGCCGGGCAACGTTCGATAAGTGGCACACCGTCAGCGAAGTCGGGCGCTGTCGGCGTACTTAAGCAAAAAGGGAGCGAGCTACAGACAGACCGCACGGGCGGTCCGGAAGAAGCGCGCTGACCCGTCAATCGGGGTCAGCGGCAGGAGGGAAAGTCCGGCGTCGCTAACGCGCGATTGCAGTCTGGTTGCCGGCACACGCCGGCATACAAGATCGACAACTAGAGCTTGCGTCCACGAAGGACTCTCCTGTTTCTAAGACAGGGCGGATTCTATGCGCGCCATCTGCGAGCGCGCAAGTAAAAATTGTCATGCAGTGCAGAGCAGTTCGAAGAGGGACGCCAAACGCACCGGACTGTGCCAGCTCAATGGCATTCTGGGAGGCTCACGAGCGTGCGCGGCGCAGCACGTTGCAACACAAACGCACGGGCAATAGTTCTATTGTGGAGTGCATAACAAAACGGAACGCAAATGAATTTCGTCAAATGGAAGTAACAGATTCGAAAGAAAAATCTTTGAAATAGTCGTTGACTCGGCTCACGCGTCGTCACTAGAATTCGCCTGTTTCCACGAAAGGGGCATATGCCTTGGACAGTTGTAGTTGTCGACCTTCGAATCGTTTTTCTGCCTGACCGGCACGACGCCCGCCTGGATTCTTCCTTAGCCGCCGTCCTGCCAGCAGGCAGACGGTGCGCGCCGCAGTAGCTTCCGCAGTCTCTCCCGCGCATCTCTTCGATTGGCCGCCGTCGTTGGCGTGTGTGCTGTCACGCACGTTCGTCAACGCGACCCTGGGTGTCGAGCCATTGGCTCGCGACGCCGCTCGTTCACGCCGTTTTCGCGCGCGCAACACCGCGCCGGAACGGGCGTGCGGTTAAACACGTCCGTCAAACATGAACCGGACCCAAATGAAAGAGGAGCTCACGATGCCCGACCCTGAGCCTAAACCCTGCACATCTCGCCTTGCGTTCTCGCAGAACGCGGGCCACTTCGCCTGACATCAGTCCGCACACGTTCCTCCCACACGCCCGGGCATATCGCCCCCGCGTGAAGCGAAACGAAGGCACGCCTGATCGATGGCGCCACGTTTCAGGCATCTGGAGGAATCACCATGCACTTCGCTCTGCTCGTTTCGCAGCTCCCGCACGTCGAAGAAGCTCGCACGCACTACAACGGCATGCTCGGGCTCGACTCACATTCGCACGGTTCAACCGGCGTAGTCGCTGCCGTCTGGACGGCATTCAAAAAGCTCGTTCGCTGACACGGCCTGGCATCGCCGACTTCTGCCCCTGCTCCCGCATCAGCAGTCGGCGGGGCAGCGCCACGTCTCAATCATTAAGTTCAAAAAAGTACTACTAAGGAATAAATAACGATGTCCACCACTCCTGCAAACATCACGCAACGTCGGAGTGCCGTGCTCGACGACGCGCACGTGGGCGATATCAAAGGCGCCCTCGGCACCATCGCCCGCCACGACACCGCTCCGCGCAGCAACTGGATGGCGCGCCTGCGCACACTGCTTGCCATCCTCGGCCCCGGCCTCATCGTCATGGTCGGCGATAATGACGCCGGCGCGTTCGGCACGTATACCCAGGCCGGCCAGAACTACGGCACGTCGCTGCTCTGGACGCTCGCGCTGCTGATTCCGGTTCTCTATGTGAACCAGGAAATGGTCCTGCGCCTGGGCGCCGTGACCGGCGTCGGCCACGCACGCCTCATCTTCGAACGCTTCGGCAAGTTTTGGGGCGCCTTCAGCGTCATCGATCTTTTCCTGCTCAATGCGCTCACGATCGTCACCGAGTTCATCGGCATTACGTTTGCGCTCGACTTTCTCGGCGTCTCGAAGGTTCTCGGTGTCTGCATCGCCGCGGTACTGACGATGGCGGCGGTCAGTACGG
>NZ_JBFRCN010000062.1:0-52303 GCF_040965835.1 Paraburkholderia sp. BR10872 | reverse complement strand
AAGCCTATGAGAACGTGGTGCGCGTGAATCTCTTCGGCACTTTCAATGCGCTGCGCCTCGCGGCGGCGGCGATGGCGCGCAACGAGCCCGATGCCGGAGGCGAGCGCGGCGCTTGCGTGCTCACGGCTTCGGTGGCGGCGTACGAAGGGCAGATCGGGCAGGTGCCGTATGCGTCGTCGAAGGCGGGCGTGGTGGGCATGACGCTCGTGGCCGCGCGCGACCTGGCAAGCAAGGGTATCCGTGTGTGCACGATCGCACCTGGTCTCTTCGACACGCCGCTGCTCGCGCGCCTGCCCGAAGAAATTCGCGAATCGCTCGGTCGCATGGTGCCGTTCCCGCCGCGACTCGGTGAAGCCGACGAATTCGCCGCGCTCGCGCTGCACATTCTCGAGAATCCGATGCTCAACGGCGAGACCATCCGCCTTGACGGCGCGATTCGCATGCAGCCGCGCTGAGCGAGGCCGACCATGAGCGAGGCCGACCATGAGCGACGAATTGCTGATCGAATTCTGTGACGGCATCCAGATCCTCACGATCAACCGTCCCGAGGCACGCAACGCCTGCACGAAGGCGGTGGCCGAAGCGATAGCCGCCGCGCTGGACGAACTGGAACAGCGCGACGATCTGCGGCTTGCCATCATCACCGGCGCGGGCGGCACGTTTTGCGCGGGCATGGACCTGAAGGGCTTTCTCGAAGGCGAACGGCCGAGCCTGACGGGCCGCGGCTTTGCCGGGCTCACTGAAGCGCCGCCGCGCAAGCCGCTGATTGCGGCGGTCGAAGGCTATGCGCTCGCGGGCGGCTTCGAAGTCGTGCTGGCGAGCGATCTCGTCGTGGCCGCGAACAACGCGCAGTTCGGTTTGCCCGAAGTGAAGCGCGGGCTATGCGCCGCGGCTGGCGGATTGTTGCGTCTGCAACAGCAGGTGCCGGAGCGTATCGCGATGGAGCTCGTGCTTACCGGCGACATGTTCGGCGCCCAGCGGGCCTTCGAGTTCGGCCTCGTCAACCGTCTCACCGCGCCGGGCGAAGCGCTGGCGGGCGCACTCGAACTCGCGCAGAAGATCGTGGCAAACGGCCCGCTCGCGGTGGCCGCGAGCAAGCGCGTGATGCGCGAGTCGCGCGACTGGCCCAGTACGGCGATGTTCGCGCGTCAGCGCGAGATCACGGACCCGGTGTTCGCTTCCGCCGACGCGCGAGAGGGCGCGGCGGCGTTCGCGGAGAAGCGCAAGGCAGTGTGGCAGGGGAGGTAGGGCGGCCTTTTGTCAGGCATGCGTGAGGGTTCTTCGCAGCGCCGCGAAGAACAACTCCGACTGCAATCGCTCGCCCTGAATCTGGTCGGCCACGCGCTGCGCGAGTTCGGGCGCCACGGGCCGCAACGCGCGCCCGGTAGAGCCCGCGAGCACCTGCGCGGCGCAGGCGCGCTCCAGGTAATAGAGGTCGTCGAATGCGTAGTCGACGCGCTCGCCGCACACTACCACGCCGTGATTGCCGAGGAAGCCGATGTCCTTGCCGTCGAGCGCATGCGCAATGCGCTCGCCTTCTTCGGGGCCGAGCGCGAGGCCGTTGTACTCGCGGTCGAGGGCGACGCGGCCGTGATAGCGCATCGCGTTCTGCGACAAGGTCGTATCGAGCCCACAGTCCTCCGTGAGCGTGAGGGCGGTCGCGTACGGCATGTGCGTATGTAGCACGCAGGCCTTCTTCGCGATGCCGTGGATGGCGGCATGAATGAACATCGCCGTCGGCTCCACGGCATGGCGGCCCGCCATCACGTCCCCCTGTGCGTCGACGATGACGATATCGTCGGCCATTACCTCGCTCCACATCAGGCCGCGCGGGTTCAGCAGAAAGAGGCCGTCTTCGCCGGGAAGCGCGACACTGAAGTGATTGCAGACGCCCTCACCCAACCCGAAATGCGCGGCGGCACGCAGCGCGAGCGCGAGGTCCGCGCGCAGCGTCGCGATTTCCGGGTGGTGGAACAAGTCTTCGCTTTCAATGGATCCAGCATGATGCACGGCGTTGCTCATGGGTCGTGGCTCCTGTTGTTCAGATGACCGCGTGGCGTCTGCGTCGCAGCCCGCATTCGTCATTCGCCGTCGAGCGCGAGCGGCACTTCGAGCCCCACCTTCACGCGGCTCATGCTCACCAGCGTCTTGAACCGCTTCACGTTGTTGTTCGAGAAGAATAGCTCGCGCGTGAGTTCCGTGTACTGGTCCATGTTACGCACCGCGAAAATGAGCACGAAATCCCACTCGCCCGCGACGTAGTAGCACTGCTGAATCTGCGGGCAGCGCTCGAAGGTGCGCTTCATGGCGTCCAGCAAGTCGATCTGCTCGCTCTCCACCTCGACGGTCGCGACGATTGTGATGGGATGATCGACCTTCTCGGGTGAGACGATCGCCGCGTAATGGTCGATCACGCCTTCGTCGGCGAGACGGCGCAAACGCCGGTTCACCGCAGCCGTAGAGAGGTTCACGCGCGCGCCGAGTTCGTTTTGGGGAATCTGGGCGTCGCGCTGGACTTCCATCAGGAGTTTGCGGTCGAAGGAGTCGAGATGTGTCGCCATTTACGCGGGAGCCTGAAAGTCGATATTTTTTTGCGTGACGTGGCCGCATTATGAGACTTTTTCGCGGGGGCTGCGCAATATCATTTCGACATCGCAAGTCCACCGGAGCCTACCCATGCTGTTCGCCAACTCGCGCGCCACGCGCCATGCCTACCCCGAAACGCTCGGGGCCATCCTGAACGTGAAGTCGGGCGACGAGAGCCGGGCATGGCTCGCCGGTTGGTCGCTGATCAGCCCGGAGTCCACGCCGCTCTGGGATCTGGACGGCGCAGCGGCGCGTCTGGGCGTTGCTCGCATTGGACTCAAGGACGAATCGTTTCGTTCTCCTCTTGGCAGCTTCAAGGCGCTGGGCGCACCCATCGCGCTGATGCGCCTCGTCATGCGCCTGTGGCCCCTGCAGGAGATCGATCCTCGCAAGCTGATCGAAGGCCGCTACGGCGAGATGGTCACGAACCTCACGGTCATCAGCGCGACCGATGGCAACCACGGCAAGGCGCTCGCCGCAGCAGCGCAATCGATTGGCTGTAACTGCGTGATCGTGCTGCATGCGAACGTCAGCGTCGAGCGCGAAGCGGCGATCGCCGCGTACGGCGCGCGTATCGTTCGCATCGTCGGCAACTATGACGAATCGGTCGAGCACGCGGCGCAACTGGCGAAAACGAACGGCTGGCAAGTCGTTTCCGATACCTCCTATGGCGGCTACGAGGCGATCCCGCGCGACGTCATGCAAGGCTACGGCACCATTGCGGCGGAAGTCATCGAACAGTCCGGCGATGCGTGGACGCACGTGTTTCTGCAGGGCGGCGTGGGCGGGCTCGCGGCCGGCGTAGCCAGCTACCTGTGGGAGCATCATGGCGCGGCGCGTCCGCGTTTCATCGTGGTCGAACCGCGCCAGGCCGACTGCCTGTATCAAAGCGCCATCGCCGGCCGCGCAGCGAAAGCCACCGGGTCGGTCGATTCCGTGATGGCGGGCCTTGCGTGCGGGGAGACGTCGCCGCTCGCGTGGCAGATACTCGAGCCGTGTGTCGACAACTTCATGCTGATCGACGACGAGGATGCCGTGGAGGCGATGCGTAGCCTCGCCACCGGCGCGGCAGGCGACGTGCCGATCGTAGCGGGCGAATCGGGCGCGGCAGGGCTTGCGGGCCTCGCGATGCTAATGCGCGAACCCGATCTCGCGCGCGCAGCAGGGCTCGACGCTGCCTCACGCGTCCTGTTGATCAGTACCGAGGGCGCCACGGCGCCCGGCGTGTACGCGCAACTGGTCGGCGCGTCCGCGGAGACCGTGGCGGCCCGTCGCGACGCCTGGCTGAGTCAGGTCGCGCAGTAACCAAAAAGAGGACACCCCCACATGGAAAGCACACTGCAAGGGCAACTCAAAAGCTGGCGAAAGTATCTGCACCAACGTCCCGAAACCGGCTTCGAGGAGATCCATACCGCCCACTACGTGGCCAACATCCTCGAGACACTGGGTCTCGAAGTGCACCGCGGCATTGGCGGCACGGGGCTCGTGGCAAACCTCACGGTCGGCAACGGCAAGCGCGTGATCGGCCTGCGCGCCGATATGGACGCGCTCAATATCGCGGAGCAGGCGCCGGGCCGCGCACATGCCTCGTTGAACGCGGGAAAAATGCATGCATGCGGACACGACGGCCATATGTCGATGGTCCTCGGCGCGGCGCGGCTGCTCGCCGAGCGGCGCGATTTCGACGGCACGGTGCGTTTCATCTTCCAGCCGGCCGAAGAGCATGGCCGCGGCGCCAAGGCGATGATGGCGGACGGGCTGTTCGAACGGTTTCCCGTCGATGCGATCTTCGGCGCGCACAACATGCCGGGCATGCCCGCCGGCACGTTCGCCACGCGCGCGGGCGGCATCATGGCGAGCGAGGATAACTTCGTCATCCATATCAAGGGGCGTGGCACGCACGCGGCGCGCCCGCACATGGGGGCCGATCCCATCGTCATCGCGGCGCAAATCGTGCTCGCGCTGCAAACCATCGTGTCGCGCAATCTCGACCCGAGCCTGCAAGCCGTGATCTCCTGCACGGAAGTCATCACCGACGGCATTCGCAATGTCATTCCGTCGAACGTGATCATCAAGGGCGATACGCGCAGCTATTCGAAGGAGGTGCAAGCGCTGCTAGAAACCCGCATGCGGGAAGTCAGCGTCGGCATTTGCCAGACGCACGGCGCCGAATGCAGCTTCGAGTACACGCACGAGTTCGCGCCAACGGTCAATTCGGAGCAGTTCGTCGAACTGGCAGTGAACGCCGCGCGCAGCGTGGCGGGAGACGCCGCCGTGGACGCCAACGTGCAACCGATGATGATCTCCGAGGATTTCGGTGCGTTCCTGCAGGTCGTGCCCGGGAATTTCATCTTCATCGGCAACGGCGACGTGCCGGAGCGCGGCGGGATTCCGCTGCACAACGCCGGCTACGATTTCAACGACGACATCCTGATGACCGGCGCCCGCTACTTCGCGGAAATCGCGCGCCTCGCCTTGCCGGTCGGAACCAACCAATCGTGAATATGCTGAAACTGAATGGCGAAGTGCTGCTTCGGCAACTGCGCGACGCCGATAAAACACGTATGCAGGACGCCAGGTGCGGGCCATGACGCGCAGATGATCACGCGGATCGCGCCGTCCGCAATGATCTTCGTGCCGAGCCGCGGGGGCATTAGCCACAATCCGCGCGAGCACACGGACGACGATCAGTTCATCGACGGCGCGAAGGTGCTGCTCGATGTGGTCCTCGCGCGCGGTGGCACGGCGTGAGGCCCGCGTGTTGCGCGATTACGTCCCCACCGCCGCGGCCTCGTCGAGCGCATCGTAAATGCCGATGACTCCCGCGGCGACATTGTTCCAATGATCGATGGCGTGCGTGCCGACCACGTCGTCCCAGAACGACTCCGATCCATATTGAAGACGTTGCGCGTGCAACCGTCTCGTATAGAGCTGCAGATCGAACTCGGCGGTGATGCCCAACGCGCCCACCAGCGCATGTGCGCCGTTCGCCACCAGCGGCGCGGCGCGGCTCGCACGCGCCTTCGCAATGGCCGCCGCACGATGCTCGAATAAATGCGCTCGGGGCCGCTGCGCTCGAACGCCAGTTCCGCGGTGACCTGTTCCCAGCCAGCGCTTTCGGTGCCGATCAGCGCGTCCTCCGGCAATTCGACATCGTCGAAGGTGACTTCGGAGAAGTGCGCATCGCCGGTGAGGTCCCGGATCTGCGCGACATGCACGCCCGGCAGTGACAGATCGACAATCACTTGCGAGAGCCCGCGATGCCGGTCCTCGGGCGCGCCCGAGGTGCGCACGATTGGGCAGCCATTTTTCTAACCAAAAAGGTTAATCTGGATAGCGAAATAATGGCCGTGCCTTTTCGTTCGATCTGTCGCTTACAACTATTCACGGCGTATCTTTCTGCGGCCCGACATCGATGAGCGTAACCCGTAAGGGCCAGAATTAACCTGCGGGCTAATCAGAACAAAGACGAGGTAAACGTGTAAATCGACTCAAGGTGGGACGTGTCCGAGCCGTTAGTAGGGGAAAGCTCAGATGTCACGCGGAAAGCAGCCGCACAGGAGAAAGAATTGGGCGGATTGCTGATGGAAGAGGCGTTGCCGCGCGCCGCACGGGTGGCGCGCCAGCCGATTACGGATATTTCGCGCGGCCGGAGGTGTTCGCGGTGCGCGCTACGCCGCCGCCCTTCAACGCGGTGCTGGCGGTGATGGAGTTGCTGATGAACAGCGGCCCTTGGCGTTGCGTGCCGTGCTCACCGGTTCGCTCTCGTTGCTGCATTTGGCCCATGGCGCCAGCGCCCGCGCGTTCTGGCAGGGCTTGCCGCTCGCCGGCGACGTGCTCGCCGCACTCGTGGAGCGCTGCGGCGTGCTCGGCGAGCGGTACGATCCGGTCATGTCTCCTGCATTCGCCTGATACCACCGGAAGCCCCCTGAAACAAGCACAACGGTAAGCCGGATGACCGGTTCCCCAAGCCTATTCGCGACAGATCATTACGGAGTGCAAATTGAAATCAGTACAGCAGCATGGCGTGGACGAGCGTACCACTCTGACGAGCAATAACCGGCTCGAACTGCTCCTCTTTCGCCTGGGTTCGGCGCGCAAGGGGACGGTCCGCGGCCTTTACGGCATCAACGTCTTCAAGATTCGCGAAATCGCGACCATGCCCGAGCTCACGCCGATTGCAGGCTCGCCCGAGCATCTCGCCGGCGCGGTGGATATTCGCGGCCAGATCATTCCGGTGATCGATGTCGGCTCGATGATCGGCTCCGTTTCGGAAAAGCCGCCCGGCATTCTGCTCGTGACCGAGTTTTCTCGCGGCACGCAGGCGTTCGCCGTGGAGGAAGTGGAGGACATCGTCCGGCTCGAGTGGAGCGAGGTGCTGAGTGCGGAATCGAGCGGCACCACGGGCTATGTGACGGGCGTGGCGCGCATCAATCCGGGCACCGCGAACGCGCGCCTCGCGCAACTGCTCGACGTCGAGCAGATCATGCGCGACGCCTTCCCCGAGCAGCATACCGAAGTGGGCGCCGACGCCGTGGGCGAAGCCGTGCGTCTTGCCGGCGGCCGCATCCTCGCTGCCGACGACTCGGGCTTCGCCCGCGCGCTGATCGGACAGGCGCTCACCGCGCTCGAAGTGCCGCACGTGATTGCCCACAACGGCCAGGCCGCGTGGGAGATCCTCCAGCAGATGGCGACTGATGCGCAGAGCGAAGGCATCGCAATTCGCGACAAGGTTTCGCTCGTGATCACCGACCTGGAAATGCCTGAGATGGATGGCTTCATGCTCACGCGCAAGATCAAGGCCGACCAGCGCTTGAAGCACCTTCCGGTGCTCATTCATTCGTCGCTTTCAGGCAGCGCCAACGAGGCGCACGCGCGCAACGCGGGCGCGAACGGCTACGTCTCCAAGTTCGCACCTGCGGAGCTTTCGGCGGCGATTCGCAGGGCGCTGGCCGCCTGACGCGAGCCGCAAAACCCCGGTGGCCAGCGTGGAGGAGCTGACTTTGGGCTACGGCAGCGGCGTGACGCGGACCACGCCCGGCTGCGCAATCCTGTGAACACCTCCCCTTAAACCCGGCTTTTCGAGCGATTAACCGGGAGGTGGTTGCCTGACAATCTCTAGAAACGCGGGGTGGGCTCGCACTTTCTCGAGGCAGATATGTCAAGCAGCATTACGATCACGGACGAACTGGTTGCTGAAATCGCGGAGCGGATGGCCGACGAGGGTCAGAAGGTTTCTCCCATGGCCATCTGGTCCGAAGTTCATACCGGTTCGGTGGTCGCAGTGGCTGCCTCGCTGCGCAAGTGGCGCGAAGAGCGTGCGCCGCGCGTGCAGCAGGTCGTGGAGCGCCCCGGGCTGCCGGAAACCGTGACGGACACGATGCGCGACGCGCTCGACCGTCTGTGGACGTCGGCGCAGGACGAAGCCGAGCGCGCCGTGGCGCGCCGCCTGCTGTCGATGCGCGAGCGCGTCGAGGACGCGTGCAACGAGCGCGACAATGCGCTCGAAGAGCTGCAGAGCACGGTCCAGGAACTCGACGCCCTGCAAGTCCAACTGGATAACATGACGCGCGCCTACGAGACCAGGCCCAATGCCGGCCCGGCTCTCGAGGAAGACATCGCGAGCGCGATTGGGCGCGCCGACGCAGCCGAGAAGCGCGCCGAGGAACTGGCCGGGCGCGTTTCGGCCCTCGAGGCGGAACTGGAGCGCGCGGTCGCCGAATTGGCCGCTGAGCGCGAAGCGCACGCGGCCCAGGCCGCCCAAGCCGAAGCCGCTGAGGCAGCCGCGGAGGAAAACGGCCAGGCCGAGCCGGCAGCCTCGACCGGGAATGACGAAGCGGAGCGCGCAGCGCTGGAAGCGGCTCACACGGAAGCTGTGGCGAAGCTCGAGGGCGAACTGGAAGCGATTCGCGCGGCGCTGCAAGCCGAGCAGGAAGCGCACGCGGCCCAGCGCGAACAGGTCGCCGGTGCCCAGGCCGAGCGCGATGCCGCCGCCACCGAACTGCAGAATGCCCAGCAGCAGCTCGCCAGCCTGAGCGACGAGCGCACGGCCGACGCCTCCGAAATCGCGCGTCTCACGGCGAGCCTGACCGAGGCGCAGGAGCGCGCCGACGCCGCGCAGCAGCAGGCGATCGAACTCGCCGAGATGGGCGAATTCGCCAAGGCCGCGGAATCGAGCGAAGCCGCCGAGGGCGCAGCCGAGGCACAGCCCGCGGCCGCCGATCCGGAAGAAGTCGAAGCGCTGAAGGCCCAGCTTGCCAGCGAGACGGCCAGGCACGCCGCCGCGATTGCCGATGCGCGCGAGAACATCAAGCGCTGGTCCGAGTACGCGAACGGACTGAAGCAGCAACTGGCCCAGGCCAACGAAAAGGCGATCGTGGGTCTTGCCCGCAGCGCCGGCGAAGCCTCGTTGAGCCGTCGCCTTGCCACCGAGCTGGGCCAGGTCGCGCCGGAGCATGAACTGCTGCGCAAGGAGTCCCAGCAGCAAGTGGTCGTCGAAGCGGTCAGCGCCCATCTCGAGCAGCAGGGCTATGCCTACGACGCCAAGACCGGCATGGTGTCGAAGCTGAGCACCGAAAACGCGCCGGCCTGAGCGCACCGTAGACCGTCCGTTTGACGGCGCATCGCGAGTGCGTGCGCCGACCTGGTTCCCAATGACCGCTGCCTGAGTGCAGCGGTTTTTTTTGCGCCGCCTCGATGGATCCGCTGACTGCACGCACGCAGGCATCGGGGCAAATGCCGACTTCCAGCCAGCCGAACGCCCGCTTTCCCGAAAACGAATTGTTGGCCTCGCGCGCCTGAACCACACTGGCACCTGTCCAGTGGCGCGCACAAACGAATCAGGCGGCCGCCGCGCAGCAGACTCCAAAGCAGACAAAAGCCCCGAAGGGCAAAGGAGGAGACATGACGCGACCCAAGACGCAGCACGGGAGCATCGGCAAACCGGGACGCGAACGGCCCGCACAGACGAACCTGCGCGGCGCGCTGGCGGCGGCGCTCGCCATCGCACTCGCGCCGTCGTTCGCGCACGCCACGGAATGGCGCGTGGGCGTCGAACTGCCGCTCACCGGCGCGCTCGCGCAGGCGGGCACCGAAATGTACCGCGGCATTCAGGTGGCGGCCGACATCTACAACCGGCGCCATCCGCAGGACAAGTTCACGCTGGTGGCCGTCGACGACGAATCGAACCCGGCCAAGGCCGTCGCTGCTGTCGAGCAACTCGCCTCGCAGCACGTGGTCGCGATCGCGGGCGCAGCCAATTCGAACTGCGCCGGCCCGGCGTCGGAAGCTGCGAACAAGGCCGGGCTCGTCTACGTGACGTCGGGCGGCACGAGCGATGACATGGTCACGCGCGGCCTGAAGAACTTCTTTCGCGTGAGCAACACGCCTGGCTACACGAAGGGCATGGTGGGCCTCTTCAACACGCTGGGCGTGAAGTCGGTGGCGATCGTCTACTCGACGAAGGACGCGACGAGCGACCTCGCGAAGCAGCTCGACACGGCGCTCAAGGCGCAAGGCATGAAGACCTTCCTGCATGCCTACGATCCCTCGATCGGCGACTTCAAGCCACTCGTCAACAAGGTCAAGCTGCAGGACAAGCCCGACGCCATGGCGATGCTCGGCTACGAGAACGACTACGTGGGCATTCTGCGCGCCTCGCGCGTGCTCAAGCCCGACCTGAAGGCGATCGCGGCGCCATGGGCGTTCGCGAGCCCGAAGATGGCGCAGTCGTTCCCAGACCTCGTGCCGAACGTGTATGGCGCGACCGTGCTCTCTTCGCCGGCCGACTACCGCTCGGCGGACCAGCGCGACTTCTCCGACACGTACCAGCGGCTCTTCAAGACCACCTCGAACTATCAGTCGCAGACGTCGTTCGTCTACGCGCAACTGTTGTTCGACGCGATCGCGAACGCGCAGAAAGCGGGCACGCTCGACAAGGGCGGTCTCGCCGACACGCTGCGCGCGACCCAGCGCGACGACACGTTCCTCGGCAAGGTGGCGTTCGACGCACGCGGCGACAACACGAACTACGTGGCGCATATGGGCCAGTTCGCGCACGACGGCAAGCTCTCGCTCGTCTGGCCCGCGACCTACGCGACGGCGAAGCCGGTGTATCCCGGCGTGCCGTGGTAACGAAAACATAGAAAAACGAAACAGGGCGAGCACTGCAATTGAACGGTGCCGCTTCCTATTACCGAGACTCAGGTTTGGAGGTTCGATGGACCGCTTCGCGACTCGCAGCAAGCCGCGCGCCCTCGTGCGCGCACTCTTTCGCATCGGCGCGGGCGCCGCAAGCGCCTGCGCGCTGCTCGCCCACACGCCCGCCGCATTTGCCGACACCCTGCCCGTGGGGGTGGAGTTGCCGCTTACCGGTTCGATGGCGCGTGCAGGCAACGCGCAGCTCGAGGGCATCCGGCTCGCCGCCGATCTCTTCAACAACGGTAGCGGCAAACACAAGGTCGCGCTCACCGTGGTCGATGACGAGGCGCAGCCCGCCAAGGCCGTATCGGCGGTGGAGAAGCTCGCGTCGCAAGGCGTGCTCGCCATTACCGGCGGCTACGGCTCCAATTCGGTGAGCCCGGCTTCCGAAGCGGCCGACAAGGCGGGCATCGTCTATATCACCTCGGGGGCCGTGGACAGCGCGATGACCTCGCGCGGCCTCAAGCACTTTTTCCGCATCGGCCCCGCATCGGGCTATTCGAAGGCCGTGGTGGGGCAGTTGAACGCCATGGGCGTGAAGTCGGTTTCGATTCTCGCCTCGACGAAGCAGGCCACCACCGACCTCAGCAACGAAGTCTCGACGCAACTGCGCGCGCAGGGCGTGGCGGTGACGGTGCATGCGTTCGACCCGGCGATGACGGACTTCAAGCCGCTCGTGAACAAGGTGCGCTTGCAGGACAAACCCGAAGTTCTGCTGATGATCGCTTACGAGAACGACTATATCGGCATTCTGCGCGCGGCCAAGGTGCTGCGCCCGCAACTAAAGGCCGTGATGGGCGCGTGGTCCATCGTGACGCCGAAAATGACCACCGACTATCCCGATCTCGTGAACAACGTGATCGGCTGCGCGATGCTGCCATATCCCGCGGACTTCGGCACGGCCGACGGCAAGGCCTTCGTGCAGGCATATCAGGCTGCATATCACAAGGAGCCCGACTATCTGGCCGAATTCGCCTACGTGCAGTCGCGGCTGCTGTTCGAGGCCATGGCGCGCGCTGCCGACGCGGGCACGCTCAAGCAGGACGGCATTGCCGCCGAACTGCGCGCGAAGCCGCACGACACGCTGATCGGAAAGGTGAGCTTCGCGCCGAACGGCGACAACCCCGTGTTCCTGAACAACATGGCGCAGATCCAGGGCAATCGCATCGTGCTCGTGTGGCCGAAGGAGCGCGCCACGGGCAAGCTGAACTACCCCGCGCTGCCGTGGTAATTGCGCGCGCAACGAAGGAGGAGCCGCGATGACGGACCTGTTGCTGCAATCGCTGTATTCGGGCGTGCTGGTGGGCGGCGCCTACGCGCTCGTCGCGCTGGGGCTCGCGCTGGTATTCGGCTCGATGCGCATCATCAATCTCGCCCACGGCGAACTGGTGCTGCTTGCCGCCTATATCGCCTATACGTTCGAGACGAAGCTGGGCCTGAACCCCGTGTTCGCAATTCCGGTGGCGATTCCGGTGGTTTGCGCCGCGGCGGCCGCTGCGTGGTATCTGGTTAGCCGCATCAAGCGCGACCGCGAGCTGAACTCGCTGATTCTGACCTACGGAATCGGCATCGTGTTGACCAATGCCGTGCTGCTGGGCTGGGGCGCCGACGTGCGCTCGACCGGCAGCGCATGGCTGCAGGACAGCGTGATGCTCGGCAACCTGCTTTCCATGCGCAGCGAAGTGCTCTCGTTCGGTATCAGCGTCGTGCTGATGCTCTCGCTCTGGTGGTGGCTCTCGCGTTCGTGGTATGGGCGCGCCGTGCGCGCGATTTCCAGCAACCGCGATGCGGCGCGCCTGATGGGCATCGACCCGCGCAAGACCGAACTGATCTCGTTCGTCGTAGCGGGGCTGCTCGCTTCGTGCGCGGGCGTGTCGATCTACGCGTCGAGCGCGATCCAGCCATCCATCGGCGAAGCGCTGACCGTCAAGGCGTTCATCATCACGGTGCTCGCGGGCGTGGGCTCGATTCCGGGCGTGCTGGCGGGCGCGATGCTGCTCGGCATTACCGAGGCGCTCACCGTCACGCTCGCCAGTTCGGCGTTGCAGGAACTCGCGGGCATGCTGCTGTTTCTGCTCGTGCTCTACGTGCTGCCGAACGGCTTGTTCGGTGTGGCGAAACGAAGGGGATGAGATCGATGTCGACTTTGAAAATCACACCGGCCTGGTCCGGCCCGCGCCTGGCCGGGCTCGCGGTGGCGCTGGCCGTGCTGTATGCGGGCGTGCCGCTCGTGTTCGGGCAAAACCTGTATCTGATGAGCCTGGCGGTGGCCTCGCTCACGATCGCGGGCGTGGCGCTCGCGTGGGCGCTGCTCGGCAACCTCGGCGGCATGGTGAGCTTTGGCCACGCGGCATTTTTTGGCGTGGGCTCGTATATTTCCGCGCTCCTCACGCTCAAGGCCGGCTGGCCCGTGTTTCCCGCGATGCTCGCGGGCGGCGTGGGGGCGGCAGTTGCCTCGCTTGCGATGGCGCCCGCGCTGCGTCTGAAGGGGCCGTACTTCGCGCTTGCCATCCTCGCCTATGCGCAGATCTTCCGCATCATCGCGACCGAATGGTCCGATCTCACGGGCGGCGCGAGCGGCCTTTCGAGCATCCCGGGGCTGCCGAAGGTCGCGGGCTTCGACTTCGGCAGCAAGAGCGGCGGCTACCTCGTCGTGCTCACGCTCGTACTGGTGTTCGCCGCGATCTATGCGCGGCTGCGCGGCAGCCATGTGGGACTCGCGCTGCGGGCGATGCACGAGTCGGAGGACGCCACGCGCGTGGTGGGCGTGAACAGCGTGATGCTCAAGCTCGCCATGCTGATGCTTTCCGCGCTGATGACAGGGCTCGTCGGCGCATTCAACGCGCACTACATCAACTTTCTCGAACCCGACTACGCGTTCAACGCGAGCTGGGCCGTCGTGCCGATCATCGCCGCGATCTGCGGCGGCTATCGCACCATCCTCGGACCGCTCGTGGGCGCGGTGACGGTCTATCTGGTCGACCAGCTCGTGCTCAAGAGCCTGCTGCCGACGGGGCACCAGATCGTGCTGGGCATGCTGCTCGTGGCGATGATCATCGTGAGCCCCGCGGGTCTGACCGCGCTGCGCTTCAAACGTACCCGGCGAGGTGTCTATGCAGCAAGCTGAACAGGCGGCGGAACTGCGCCTGCAGGATGTGTCGATCCGCTTTGGCGGCATCACGGCGGTCAACGGTGTAAAGCTCTCGCTCGGCACGCGCGATGTGGTGGGGCTGGTCGGCCCGAACGGCGCGGGTAAGACGACGCTTTTCAACGCGATTTCGGGGCTCGTTCGGCCCACGAGCGGCTCGATCCGTTTCGGCGATGTGGATTTGTTGAAAGCGCCGCTCTATCGACGCGCGCGCCTGGGCATCGGCCGCACGTTCCAGGTGCCGCAGCCCATGCACGAACTGACGGTGCGCGAGAACCTGATCGTCGCGCAACGCTTCGGCACGGGGCGAGTGGACGAGGCGCGCATCGACGAGATCCTCGCGTTCCTGGGACTCGAAGGCAAGGCGCAGCGCGACGCGGCCACGGAACTTGCGCTCACCGAACTGAAGGCGCTGGAGGTCGCGAAGGCGCTCGCGACGGGGCCGAAGCTGCTGTTGCTCGACGAAGTGCTGGGCGGTCTCGAGACGGCCACCAAGCGCCGCTTCATGCAAACGCTGCTGGCGGCGCATGAGCGATACAACGTAGGCATCCTCATCATCGAGCACGATATAGAAACCGTGATGAGCCTGTGCCGGCGCGTGTGCGTGCTCAACTTCGGCAAGCTGATCGCCGATGGGCCGCCCGCCGAAGTGTTCCGCGATCCCGAGGTCGTGCGCAGCTATACGGGGGAGGCCGCCCATGCTTGAGGTCAGCAGCGCCCGCGCCGGCTATGGCGCGATCAATGTGTTGTGGGACGTTACGCTCAATATCGCGAGCGGCGAGGTCACGACGATCGTGGGCCCGAACGGGGCGGGCAAGACCACGCTGCTACGGGCGATCATGGGGCTCGTGCCGCTGGAGCGCGGCCAGATCACCTTCGACGGCGCGTCGCTCGCGGGCGTGCCTACATGGGACATGGCGCAGCGCGGTGTCGCGATGGTGCCCGAGGGGCGCATGATTTTCCGCGACATGTCGATCGAGGAGAATCTGATGCTGGGCGCGTTTGCGAAAACGCGGCGCGCAGGGGCGAAAACGCAGCTCGAGGAAGTCTATGCGCTGTTTCCGCTGCTCAAGGAGCGGCGCGCGCTGCCTGCGGGCACGCTATCAGGCGGGCAGGCGCAGATGCTGGCGCTGGGGCGCGGGCTCATGTCTTCGCCGCAACTGATGCTGATCGATGAGCCTTCGCTTGGGCTTGCGCCTGTGATGGTGCAGGAAGTTTTTGCGATCCTGGAGCGGCTTAAGGGGGCGGGGCGTACTATCGTGCTGGTGGAGCAGAATACCAATATGGCGCTGCGGCTTGCGGATCAGGTTTATCTCATGCAGGGCGGGAAGGTTACGTTTGCTGCGCGTGCCAGGGAGGTGAACGTGGAGGTGCTTCACGATATGTATTTTGCGCGGTAGCTTTTTTGTCAATAGCGTTTCATGAATCGCATTCATGAAAGCATGCGCGATCCAGGCCTTTATCGAAAAGCCACTCCGTATTTAAATCTCCACTTTGGCAACGAGCTCGAAGTGAGAGGATATGGACTATAGCAATCTGGGCCGCAGTGCACTCAAAGTTTCGCCGCTGTGCCTCGGCGCGATGATGTTTGGCGGCGAGACCGACGAAGCCGCGTCGAAACGCATCATCGACAAGGCCTTCGAACAGGGAATCAACTTCATCGATACGGCGGACGTCTATCACGGAGGCCGCTCGGAAGAAATCGTGGGCCGCGCCATCGCGGCGCAGCGCGACAACTGGGTCGTGGCGACAAAATTCGGTTTCCCGTTCGCACAGGGGCCGAATGAGCAGGGGCAGTCGCGCAAGTGGATCTACCAGTCGGTGGAGGCGAGCCTGAAGCGCCTCGGAACCGACTATATCGACATCCTCTACTTTCACCGCGCTCTGCCCGACGTGCCACTCGACGAAGCCGTGCGCGCCGTCGGCGATCTGATCCGCCAGGGCAAGGTGCGCTATTTCGGCGTGTCGAATTTCCGTGGCTGGCGCATCGCCGAGATCGTGCGCCTCGCGGACCAGATGGGCATGGACCGGCCCGTGGCGAGCGAGCCGCTCTATAACATCGTCGATCGTACGGCCGAGGTCGAGCAGTTGCCCGCGGCCGCGCATTACGGGCTGGGCGTAGTGCCCTACAGTCCGCTCGCGCGTGGCGTGCTGACCGGCAAATACGCCGTCGATGCGCCACCGCCCGGCGACAGCCGAGCGGGCCGCGGCGACCGGCGCATCCACCAGACGGAGTGGCGCGCCGAGTCGTTGCGGATTGCGACCGAGATCGCGAATTACGCCGTAGAGCGCGGCACGACGCCTGTTGCGTTCGCGCTCGCATGGGTGCTCAAGAATCGTCACGTCAGTTCGACGATCGCGGGCCCGCGCACCGAAGCGCATTGGGACAGCTATATCGACGCGCTGAACCTTCAGCTCGGCCCCGACGACGAAACGTTCGTCGACAGCCTCGTGGCGCCGGGGCATGCCTCTACGCCGGGATATACGGACCCGGGCTATCCGGTCGAAGGGCGCAAGACGCGTACGTAATCCGCACCGGCAGGCGCTGCGCTACGCTAAGCGCGATAGCGCAGCGCGTCGATCACTAGCGCGAGCGCGCGCGACGACTGTCGCCGGCTTGGATAAAACGCGTGATAGCCCGGAAATACCGGGCACCAGTCCTTGAGCACGCTTTTCAGGCGGCCTGCGCGGATGAACGACAACGCGGCGTTCTCGGGAACGAACGCGAGGCCGCGACCGTCCAGCGCCGCGTTGAGCATTTGCGGCATGGCGTTGAACGTGAGCTGGCCGTCCACGCGCACTTGCAGCGCATGCTCGTCCTTCTTGAGTTCCCACGCGTACAGGCCGCCCGACGACGTGAGCCGCAGCGTAATGCAATTGTGCTTGAGCAGATCCTGCGGCGCGCGCGGCGCCTTGTGCGCCGCGAAATAATCGGGAGAACCGACGATTGCCATCTTGACGTCCGGCCCGATGCGCACCGCGATCATGTCCTTCTCGACCTGATCGCCCAGGCGCACGCCGATGTCGTAACGATCGGCGACGATGTCGCGCAGGCCGTAGTCCACAGTGATCTCGACCTTGATGTCGGGGTAGTCTGCGAGGAGCGGGCGCAGCTTCGGCCAGATCACGGTGTCGATGGGATGATCGATCGCGGTGATGCGGATGGTGCCCGCGGGCTTGTCGCGCAGTTCGGTGAGCGCGGCAAGCTCGGCGTCGATCTGCTCGAAGCGCGGCGAGAGCGCCTGAAAGAGCCGCTCGCCGGCTTCCGTGGTGGCGACGCTACGCGTGGTGCGCGTGAGCAGACGCAGGCCGAGACGCGTTTCGAGGCTGCGGATGGTGTGGCTCAGCGCCGACTGTGAGACGCCGAGCTGCGCGGCCGCACGCGTAAAGCTGCGCTCGCGCGCGACGGCGAGAAACGCAATGAGATCGCTGAAGTTTTCGCGCGCCATGATGGGGTTCGCTGTGGGGGCGGGTGAAGCGAATCGTATCAAACACGCGAACGGCAGGCGTGCGTCTCGCCTCCTGCCGTTCGACCTCACGACGCTCAGGATCGTCCTGCCCTACGCCGCTTTGATGACGATGGTCGGGCTGCCCGAGACGTTCCTCACGCTCAACCTCACCGACGACGTGACGGCCACGCGCGGCCGCCCCAATGATAAGGAGCGGCCGCGCGTGCACGCCTGGCTCATCGTTCAGTGTGTCAATTGACATTGAAGTGGACGCGAACGTCCTGATGGCTCTCGACGGGCCGACCGTTCTCAATTGCCGGGAAGAAGCGCCACTGCCGCAGCGTGACAAGCAGAATCTGGTTCAGCCGCGGACTTTGCGTGGGCTTCACCAGTTCGATATCGAACGTACCGTCCGCATGGACGGCGAAGCGTACAACGGCGACGGCCTGAAATGCCTGCTCTCGAAGATCGTCGGGGACTTCCGGCATGGGTTGCGAGAGCAGCCGGGCCTGCTGGCTGACGGGCCCGGTTGAACCGTCGGCGTTCGATGGGGGGCCGGACTGCGGCGTGTCAGCGCCCGGGGCAGATGCAGTTTTTGACGCGGGCGTTGCGGATGCGTCTTGCTGTGTGGCTGTCGCGCCTCGAGCAGCGTCGGGTGCCGGGCGGGGCGGCGTAAGCTCGCGAGGGGCATGGTGCGACGCGCTGCTGCGCGCCACCTGCAGCTGCTGCCGTTGCACGCGGGGCGCGCTGTGAGGGGCGGCAGGCGCAGCGAGCCGGACGTTGTCGTGTGGCGTTTCGCTTGCGCGTTGCGCGCGCGGTAGTTCCACGACCTGCAGCTCGATCGCCTGCGGGGGCGCCGCGGGTCGCCCGGAGCCCATGAGCCAGCGCAGATGCGCAAGGAAGAACCACCACGCTATCGCTGCCACCGACGCGGCAACGATAAAGCGACGCACATTGTGGTTGCGGCGTGACAGCGATTCGCTATTCACGATGCACGGCAACGAGAAAATGTTCGGCGCCCGCCTTGCGCGCTTCGAGTATTGCTTCCACGACCACGCCATGCGAAGCGCCGTCGTCTGCGGCTACGACAATACGCCCGTCCTTTCGGAGCAGGTTCGCCACCACCGCGCGCACTTCATCGAGGCGAACGGGCTGCTGGTTCACGAAGATGTGGTTGGCGCGATTCACGGAGATGGTGAGCGGCCGGTCCATCTGCATCGGCTGTGCCTCTCCTCGGGGCAGATCGATATGGACCGCGTCGAGCCGCTGCATCGCCAGTGTCGTCAGCATGAACGTGGCGAGCAGAAAGAACATCACATCAATCATCGGGATGATCTCGATGCGGCCACGTCTCGACGTGCGTGCACGTCTGAGCTTCATGACGCCGCACCGGAGCGTTCGCGCGCGAGGCGCAGGTCGCCGATGCGGCCGTTCGCGAAGGTCTCGACGTCATCCATGAGCCGGTCGACGCGACGCGAAAAATAGTTGAACGCAAAGAGTGCGATCAGTGCGATCACGAGACCGATGGCGGTGGCAACCAGGGCCTGGGCCACACCCCCCGACACGCCCGAAGGGCTGACGAGGCCATCGCCGCCGATCAGTCGGAACGAATGCATCATGCCGACGATCGTGCCAAGCAATCCCAGCAGCGGCGCAGCGGTCACGATCGTTTCGAGCAGCCACAGACCGCGGCCCATCTCGCGCTCGATCTGCGAAGCGGCCGTTTCGACCTGCCCCTCGATGCGCCAGATGGGCATGCTGCTGTCATCGAACAGCATGTCCACGCGTCGCAGCACATGTTCGTCCGGCAGTGCGCGTACGGCGCCATCACGCGGCATTCGGGCGTAGCGCCACCAGACGTACATCCGGTCGAACGTGATGGCGAGTGCGAAGATCGCCAGCAGGCTCAACGGGTAAATGACCCAGCCGCCGAGCCGCAACGCTTCGGCAATACCGTTCCATTCGTTCATGATTGGACTCCTTTACGCGTGAAATGATCAGAAGTGCTTGGTAATACCGGCATAGATCGCTCGCTGCGGGCCGTACTGTGGCGCACCCACGCCGATGCCGGATCCATCACGCAGTTGGTAGACGCGGCCGAAGGCATTGACCAGCACGAGCCGCGCGTCGAAGCGGCCGATCAGCGGTTCGCTGAAATGCTGGATCACACCGACGTTGACCTGCGCATACCAGGGCAGACGCCCGGTATTCGCAAAGCCGCTGCGCAGGCCGCTACCTACGATCGCATCTGTGGTGAGAGTCGTCTGGCCGAGGGAGTAGGTGCCGCCGAACGACGCGGTAATGCGCTGATCGTGATCGAGGTAGACCCAATGGTTTGCAATGTAGGCCAGTTCGTCGGCGCCGAAATTGAACTGCGCCGATTCGATGTTCTTGCCCTGCGCGCGGCTGAATGCGACATTTAGATAGGCCGTCACATTGTCCTGGTGGTAGCTCGACGTGAACTCCACGCCGTAGACGCGCCCATACTGGTAATTGAATGGCGTGAAGATGAGCGCGGTACCGAATTGCCCCTCGTCGAGCAGATTGCTGGCGCGCTTGTAGTACGCGTCGAGTCCAACGGTCACGCTGGAGGTGAGGCGCTGCGTAATGCCGATGTCGAAGTAATCGGCGCGTTCGGGCTTCACGGGATCGTTCTGCGCGTTCGGGCTCTGGTTGGTCGTGCCGTTGAACTTGCTGACCGTGGAGTCGGAAACGAGTTCGAAAGCCGGCGGCGTGAAGTAGCGCGCGTAGCCGGCGTGCAGCGTCGTCGCGTTGGTCGGCTGCCAGACGAGTCCGACGCGCGGGCTCAGTTGTCCGGCCTGCACATACTCGTCCATGCGGTCGTAACGCAGACCATAGTTGAGTGTCAGCTTCGGCGTGATCTTCCACTCATCCTGCAGGTAGAGGCTGTACAGATAGCCTGTTTTGCTGTTGGCATCCTGAATCGTGAGTGGCTGGTCGGAGGTCTGATTGCCGTTCGCGTCGACGGGAAACACGGCCACGCTGTTGTCGAACACGGCATGCTCCTGCTGGAACATGAGACCCGCGCGCAGCGTGTGTTGATCATTGAGCCGGTAAGTGAAATCGGCCTGAACGCCATTCGCCTGGTTGCTGTGGAAGTCCTCCGATGCGACGCCATTGAAAATGAGGTCGCCGACCGGGTCCGGATTGAACTTGGTGCGCGTGTAGCGCGTGAAGAGCGCCACCTGGTAGTCGAGTGCGCCACCGTTGGTGCCCTGCAATGCCACCACCGCGAAGTTGTTCAGCTCCGACTGGGTCTCGTTGAGGTTCGCCGAGTCGAACGTGGACTGGCCGTTCAGCGTGTAGACGGGGGCGAGCCCCGGCGTATTCGGAATCTGGAACTGGTTGCTTGCGGTGCCGAACATCACACTCACGCGCGTGAGCGGGTTGAGCAGGTACGACATGTAGCCGAAACCGTTGCCCTGGCGCGTGTGGTCGTGCAGGGGGCTGCCGTCCGAGGTGGGCGCCTCGATGCCGAGATTGTTCTGGCCGAGCGAACCGGCGAAGTAATAGCTGAACGGGCCGCTGGAGCCGAACACATCGGCGCTCGTCTGGATTGTCTGGTGACTGCCGCCGTAAACGTCAATCGTGCCGCCGTTGCCGGTGTCGCCGGACTTGGTGCGGATGTCGACGATGCCCGCCGTGCGATAGCCGTACTGAGCCGGCAGCGCACCCGTCACGAGATTCACCTGGTCGATGATCCGCGTATCGAGCGATTGCCCGAAGCCGCTGATCGGCTCCGGAATGATGATGCCGTTGAGGCGGTACTGCAGGTTGGCGTGGTCACCGCGCACGTGGAGCTGACCGTAGGAATCGTTGGCGACGCCGGGCGCCTGCAGCAGAACCTGGTTGAGCGGCGTGTTCGCGCCTTGCGGCGACGAGTCGATGTCGGCCTGCGTGATGCGGTAGACGCTCGCACCCACTTCGGGCTGGAGACCGTTGCGAGCGCGGTCAAGGCGCTGGGCGTTGACGGTGATGTCGAGCGTGGAGTCTTTCTGGAGCACGACAGCGACCGGCTCGGGCGCCTGTCCCTGTGTCACCGTCGCGACGCGTGTGACGGTGCCGTAGCCCGTCGCTTCCACGTTGACGGCGTAGGTGCCGGGCGCGATGTCCTCGAGCCGGAAGCGCCCGTTGGCGTCGGCCGTCGTCTGGGCGACTTTTTTGCCGCCGGCGTCCTGGAGCGAGATCTGGACATGGGCGGGCGCGTGGCCCTGAGCGTCGGCCACCGTGCCGGCAAGCGCGGCTTCGCCACTGGCGGCGATCGAACGGGTGCAAAACGTACAGGCGAGCAGCACCATACCGGCCTGCGATTTCAGCGAGCGGTTCATTGTTTTGTTGTGATTTCGGGGTGGACGCGCCTTTTGTCAGGCAACGACGCGCCATCGATCAATCGAGCGTTGGCGCGCAGGATTGGTAATGTTATAACGTAACATAAAGAATTCGCAATCCCCCGCATCGCGCCGATCCAGGGCGCCAGGAACGGGCATGCTCACGCTTGATTGATTTCCCGTGGCGCTCGCTTTCGAAAATCGCTCGACCGGGTCTTGGAAGGAGAGGGGAAGGCTTCAGGGGCGCGGCGTCTTCGAGCCGAGGGGGCGCCCTGGGACCGTCGCGACGTTGGGGCGCACTTGCCAGATGACGCAATCGCCGCGAACCGGCTTGCTGCGATCACGTCATCCGGCAATCGATACGCGGCCGTTATTGCTGGGCGCCTGTCGATACAAAGGCCATGCCATGCGGACTGGCCAAATTGGTTACCAGCGGCAGAAGTGCTCCGCTGCGCAAGTCAAGTTGGCCAACGTAAGCCGGCACTGCCGGCGTGCTACCGGAAGCGGCCACACCCGTCGAGGCGGAGAAAGCCGCGTCACGCTGCCAGACATTGGCGCTGATCTTGTACACCATGTTGGCTTTCGTATCGGATACCAGCAAGTACCCCTGTCGCGCCGCGGCGAATACCGTGTCATCAACCTGCACGTTGCCGAGAAGTGGCAGATATTGCACGCGCGGCTCATCGCCCGACGTGCGCAACAGGACAAGCTGACCGTCTCCCTGATCATCGAGCAGTACATCCCCCGACGGCGTTAGCGTCATCGAATCCGGATCGGTCAGGTTGAGGGTTGCCACGGTGCCAAACGGAATGTTGCTGGCGTCGAGCGAGCCGCTCATGACAGGCGTAACGTCGATCCTGTAGCTGTTTGCATCAAGGTGCACGACGCGGACGATCGCGGGCCCCGTATTCTTGCCGCTAGCGTTAAGGGTGGGATTGGACGCACTGAAGTAGGCCTGGCCGTCCTTGAACACGATGTCGTCATAGCCGCCACCGTGCAGCGTTTTGGCGAAGGAATACGGCTTGGACGCCTGGCCGGTCGCGGGATTGATGATGACGAGGTTCGGATTCGCATCCTCGTTCTGCATCGCCCAGATCTCGCGCGTGTACGGATTGACCTTCAGGCCATCGTTGTGTCCCGCGACTTGATACGACTTCACGATGCTGCCGTCCAGCGTGTATTCGACAATCACGCTCATCGCGCCATTCGTGCCATCCGGTGCGCCGGTGTTTGCATAGCCGACCCAAACGTGATCATCAAGCACGGCAAGTGAGTCCGGTGCGCTCATCAGCCCGCCTGAACCCGTCGCGAAGACGGACAGGCTGAATCCCGGAGTGACTATCGGTTTTGCCGCGGTCTGGGCGTCGGCGGCACCGGCCGCGAAGCAGAGTACGGTGAACGCGAGCGCGGTGCGGCTAAAAATGCGGCTTGCTGCGTGAAGAGTTTGAATGCTTCGCATGTTCATCTCCTGAAGCAGGTACGCGGGCAGAAAAGTCGGGGCGCCATCGTTTTTGAGGCGACCGGTAGGAAACCGAAATAGATGGAAACACGCGGAAGTGACTTGATCGTGACGGTGCATGAGACGCCGCACTTGTTGAGGTGCGGCGAGCGGCGTCTCGCCATACCTCAACTGACCGGTAGCGCAAAATTGCCGCTATACGACGGGGAATCTCCCGCCAGGCGAGAGCTTTGGTACGGTCGGCCACCTGGTCATCGCGCTGCCTGCTGCAAACTGGCCGCGCGATGACGCTTACGAGCAGCGTCGGTTCAGCCGTTCCTCTGCAAATTTTTTACGTCTCGTCGATTCGCCATGCTTGACCGCCACCGTCAGAAGATCGGTGCCTGGCTCGGGATGCTTGCCATCCTGCTGGCAAAGCCGCGGCCAGCCACGCGGCGGACGCGTGTACTTCCCGGCGCGCGAAGCCATTCGTCTCGTGCATCTGAGCGCGACCGCGCTATGGGCCGGGAGGCACCGGCAGCCGCCATGTCCGGGTGCAGGCGTGATTGTTCGGGTCAATGCCAAAGGAGCGCGATAAGAATGATGATCGGAATCGGAACGCCAAGCAGAAAAAGAAGAATTGAGCGCATGTTTGCCTCCTCTCAGAGAAAGTAGTGCGATTGCCGAGCCGTCACCATTCACGCATCCTGCCGCCGATCGTCGCCATGAGACTGGCGGAGAAGGCCCCTATGAGCAGCGAAATGAAGAGCCACAACGTGACGCGAACGGTGGCCCTGCGGACCGCTTCTGCGGCTGCGCGCGCAGCGCGTTCCTCGGCATCGACGTTTTCCTGCAAGCGCGACCAGGTGGTCGTGACGCGCGCGCGGGCATCTGCCGGTGCGAGCCCGGTTCTCTCGGCTACGATGCGCGCTACGTACGCGGTGTCCTCGGCCGAAAGCGCCCCGCCCGCGGGCAGACTGTTGAGGAAAATTCGCGCGATCTCCTGCTTCTGCTGTGCGGTCTCGAAGACCTGTTCGGCATGCAAGGCATTCGGTGAACTCGGAGCACCCGAGGTAGCCAACGCACCGGATGCGTCGGCGCCCGCAACCGGACGCAGCATGCCGTCGATCAGATAGCCCATGGGCCAGGTGCTGTATGCGGCCTGGGCGTTGCCGCGATTGAGGGCGGCAACGCCGCTCGCGACGTGCGCTGCGCTCCGTGCGCCTGCGCTCACGCCCTCTCGGGCCAGCCCGGACATGGCCGCGGTGAACAGGATGGCGGA
Source organism: Paraburkholderia sp. BR10872 (assembly GCF_040965835.1). NCBI lineage: Bacteria > Pseudomonadati > Pseudomonadota > Betaproteobacteria > Burkholderiales > Burkholderiaceae > Paraburkholderia > Paraburkholderia sp. BR10872. Next base: position 27,852 of record NZ_JBFRCN010000062.1, on the reverse strand, counting down.
AAGGAGCGTGGCGAGCGCCCAGGCGAGAAAGCCATGTGCGGTGTCGCGGAAGTGGGTCTCGTCTGTACCGATACCGGGCCAGTGCCGACGCAACCGCCCCGCCAGATAGCCGCCGAGACCGGCAGACATCACCTGCGTCACGCAGATCCAGATGACGGCCGCCACGCCGAAAGTCTCTGCGTGCGCGCCGCTTCCGGACCAGGGCGAAAGCGACGAAAGCCCGAGGCCCGTGCCGAGCATGAGAAGAATGAGGGCGAAGGCCGCCATGCCCACGGCTCCCGCCACGACAGCGCTCCAGGAAACGGCGGAGCGTGGGCGTCCATTGCGGGACTCCGCGACCCGCGCTGCTGCGACGTCATTCCCAAGTCGATCGATCTCATCCATGGCTAACCCTCTTTTCGGTCGTGAGCCTGCATGCGAAGCCACGCAGCGGCAGGCGGGTCAAGAGCGCAACAGCACGAAACGTGCCGCGCGCGCGAACGCAGCGGACCGCGGAAGAGGATGGGAACATGGGCGACGTGCCAGGTATTGCGCAAGCAGGTCCGCTGCTTGCTGCCAGGAAGGCGTCAGACTGCGCACCGCCAGGTAGCGATTTCTCCGCGCCAATGTTCGCTGACCGGTGACGTCGCACTTCGCTGTGCTTCAGGACGTCACCTGCACAATGAGCCCAGGCGGTGCGGCCTTGGGCGCAACGCCTCGCGCCGGGTGCAGGCGAACGCTGCCCGGAGCGGACGAAACAGGACAGCTTCACGTGAGCAACGCCGATCATCCACACGGACAGGCTCTGCGCTTCGTTACCCGGCATCCCCTCCGGTTCGTCTTCCAGGTGTGCACGGCGTTTCGCAGGAACCAGGGGTTGCTGCTCGCAGGTGCGATCGCTTACTACGCGTTGCTGTCTATCGTGCCGCTCCTGATACTCGTCGCGATCGCGTTTAGTCATTTCGTTGGGGAGCAGCTTCTGCTCGATACGCTCGCCCATTTGCTCGAATGGCTCGTACCGGGGCAGTCGAAAGCGATTGTGGCGGAGCTTGCCAGCTTTCTCGCCCATCGCTCCGTGATTGGCTGGTTTCTCGTTCTCACGATGATCTTTTTCAGCTCGCTTGCCTTCACCGTGCTCGAGAACGCGCTTTCAATTATTTTCGTGCACCGGGTCGCGATCCGGCGCAGACACTTCCTGCTGTCGGCAATCGTGCCGTATCTGTTCAGCCTGTCTTTGGGTATCGGCGTGCTGGTGGTGACGCTCGTCTCCAGCGGCCTGCATGCCGTAGCGAGCGACAGCATTGTGCTGTTCGGTCATGCGGTGCCGCTAACAGGCGCGACCCGGGTCGTGCTGTATCTGTGCGGTTTCGCGGGTGAGATTCTGGTATTGACGGCGATTTATCTGGTGATACCGGCGGGGCGCACGACGCTGCGCCATGCGTTCGTCGGCGCGGTCACCGCCGGCGTGTTGTGGGAGATCACGCGACGCGTGCTGGTGTGGTATTTCGCGACGCTCTCCGAGGTGAGCGTCGTCTACGGGACGCTGACGACGGCGATCGTCGTGCTATTCAGCCTCGAAACCCTTGCGACCCTGATGCTGTTCGGTGCGCAACTCATTGCCGAGTACGAGCGCCTCGATACAGGCAATGGCGAGCCGGCATCGCGGCCGGTAGTGACTGGTTGACCACAGGAGGCAGCCGAAAGCCTGCTCGCCACGTCGGATTCGAGCGCCGGACGGTCTTCGTCCCCGGGATCGTTGATCAAATTGCCGTCGGCTGCGCGAGCGCCGACCGGTCAGGGCGGGTACGACGGGTGCTCGAGGGGCTGCTGTCCCGATCTGTCAGGCTTGGTACAGTGCAAGCACCCTTGAATCCAGCAGTCTTTTCCTGGACCATCGCAGCGGTCGCGACTGCGGGTGTCATCCTGCGGCCGCTTGGATGGCCGGAAGCCATCTGGGCGGTCGGAGGGGCGCTGTTGCTAATGCTGTCCGGATTGCTGCCGTTGAGCGCGGCATTGCAGGCTATCGGCAAGGGGACGGACGTCTATCTCTTTCTCGGCGGCATGATGCTGCTTTCGGAAGTCGCCAGACAGGAAGGACTATTCGACTGGATCGCCGCGCTCGCCGTGCAACATGCGCGTGGTTCTCCACTGCGGCTGCTGGTGCTCGTCTACGTGGCAGGAGTCGTCACGACCACTTTTCTCTCGAACGATGCGACCGCGGTCGTCATGACGCCGGCCGTCTACGCCGCCGCCAAAGAGGCCAAGGCTGAGCCGTTGCCCCTCCTGCTCTCGTGTGCGTTCGTCGCCAATGCGGCCAGTTTCGTGCTGCCGATCTCGAACCCGGCCAACCTGGTTCTATATGGAAATCACACGCCGCCGCTCGGAGCCTGGCTCTCGAGATTCGCGCTGGCGTCGGTGCTGTCATTGTTCGCGACCTTTGCGCTCCTATGGTGGACGCAGCGTCGCGCGTTGCAAGGCACCTTGGCCAACGATGAGCCTGAGTCCGGTCTTGGCGCCGGTGGTCGCCTGACGCTTTGCGGCCTCGCACTGACGTCAGTTGCGCTTCTGGCCGCGTCGTTGCGTGGCCTGCAGCTCGGTGCGCCGACCGCAGTAATGGGTTCGCTCACGACCGGCGTCGTGCTATGGCGCGCGCGCGCGTCGCCGTGGCCGTTGCTCAAGCGCATCTCCTGGAGCGTGCTGCCACTTGTCGCCGGGCTGTTCGTGATGGTTGCGTCGCTCGATCATACCGGCGTGATCGACGCGCTGGCCGGTCTGCTGAAGCACGCGACTTCGGCGAACGAGACACTGACAGGATTGGGCGCGGGCGCGGCGGCGGCGTTCGTCAGCAACGTCGTCAACAACCTGCCTGCGGGACTGGTTGCTAGCGCAGCAACGATCAAGGCGCAGAGTCCCCAGCCAGTAATCGACGCGTTATTGATCGGCGTCGATCTCGGGCCTAACCTCTCGGTGACTGGATCGCTCGCGACGATCCTGTGGCTCGCCGCGCTTCGCCGCGAAGGTGAGTCCATTACCTTTGGCCGCTTTCTGAGCGTGGGCGCCGTCGTGATGCCGCCGGCCCTGATTTGCGCATTGGCCGCAAGGCTTCTGGCGGGAAGCTAGCCGAGTCGCTTTCACGTAATAACCCGGAGGCGGGGCTCTCAAGTGCTACGAACTGTTGCTCGAGAGGCTTGTCGAGTTCCTCGCGCTCACATCGATTTCGTCAGGCGATTCCGGCCTAGCCCGGTTAGGCTATCAGGCCGCGGCAATCGTCATCGCGCTGCATCACGTTACTTTCGACTGTCTGCAGATTGCCGGGCTGAACGCATCCTGTTTTACGCGACCCGCGCTCTCGGCGTCGCCTTCAGATCACGAAGAATCCATGTGTGCCGTCGCGCTCTAGCTGCGCCACGAGCCCGTACTCCCATTCGAGGTACGCGTTCATCGCCTCGCGGGCGTTGTCGGTACCTTCGTAAGGGCGCCGGTAGCGGTCGATACGCGGCGACGCCAGATGCGCATCGCCGCTTTGCACCGGCAGGCCGGCGCCTATCCATGCCGCCGTGCCGCCTTCCAGCACTTCGACGGGCTTGCCCGTGAGCGAGGCAATCTCGGACGCGGCGAACGGTGCGAGCGCGTTGGTAATGCACACGGCCACATAGCGGCGCGCATCGGGCAGCGCGCGCAGATCGTCGAAGCCTGGCGCGAGATGCGACCGCAGCGCCCACCACGCGCCGGGAATATGTGCCTTCACGTGATTGGCGCTCGAAAGTGAAATCGAGCACGACAGTGCCATGATCGCTCGCGGCAAGACGCGTGGCGAGCGCTTCGGGCGTGATCGTCGAGACGCTGGCGGCGGCGGGCTTCGGCGCGCGCCATGCGCCCGCTTCGGTGAGGTGCCCGCTGCGGGCTTCGTCGATCACATGCACGTCGACGTTCATCTGTGCGAGCCAGGAAGCGGTCATGTTGGCACGCACGCCGTCGTCGTCGAACAGGACCACGCGCGCGCCACGCACCGGCGCGAACATTTCGGTTTCCTAAACGAGCTGCCCGCCCGGCGCACCCTGAAACCCTGGAGCATGCGCGTGTTCATACTCGGCAGGCGTGCGCACGTCGAAGCGATACGTCGTACGCGACGTGTCGGCGGCCCACTGTTCGGCTTGCGCGAGCGTCGTGCGCCGCACGCCCGCGCGGCTGGCGAGCGCGGCGGCCGCTGCGCGCGATTGCGCGAGCGTGGCCGCGTCGCGTCCCGCCTGCGGTTCGAACTGGCGTGCGCTGCCATGCTCGAGCGTCTGCCCGGCCAGCGTCCAGCCGATCGTGCCGTTGCGCAGCGCCGCCACCGGGTTCGGCAGCCCCGCATTCACGAGCGATTGCGTGCCGATGATGCTGCGCGTGCGCCCCGCGCAGTTCACGATGACGCGCGTAGCGGGATTGGGCGCCAGCGCGCGGGCGCGCAGCGCGAGTTCCGCACCTGGCACGCTGATGCTGCCGGGAATGTTCATCGTCTGGTACTCGTCGAAGCGGCGCGCGTCGAGCACGACCACGTCTTCGCCGCCCGAGAGCAGCGCATTCACGGCCTCGGCCGTCAGCGAAGGCGTATGGCGCTCCGCTTCGACGAATTCACCGAACGCCTTGCTCGGCACGTTCACGTCGCGGAACACCTCGCCGCCCGCATCGATCCAGCCCGCGAGTCCGCCTTCCAGCAGCGCGATATCGGTGTAGCCAAGCGCGTCGAGCTTCGTGGCCGCGCGCTGTGCGAAGCCTTCGCCGCTATCGAGCAGCACGATCGGCACGCTGCGGCGCGGCAGCTTCGTCCAGGCGTCGAGTTCGAGCTTCGAGAGCGGCAGGTTGGCGGCAAAAAGCGGATGGCATTGCGCATGCGGATCTTCCTCGCGCACGTCGAGCAGCGCGATCTCGCGGCGGGCGAGCAGGGCGTCGCGCACGTCCTGATGCGTGCGTACGGGAAATGACTTCATGAGGCGTTGGGTTCCTTGCTGAGATCCCAGAAGTTCGGGAGGACGTCGTTCGAGTAACCGGAGATGAAGGGCTTGGGCGAGGCGTCGGCCGGATAGGTAAACCGGCGCACCGCGCCGATGTTCGCCCCATACACGTGAATGCTGACCGAAACGCGATCGTCGTAGGCATTGCGCACGCGGTGGATGTCGCCGAGCGTCGGCGAGACGGCCTCGACCTCGCCGCGCTGAAGCAACACCTCGCGGCCCAGCGGATGCAACGCACCCGCCGCGTCGTGCGCGTAGGGCTGCGCATATTCGGCGCCGCGCAGCACACCTATCAGGCCCCACACCGTGTGGTCGTGAACGGGCGTTTGCTGGCCCGGTCCCCAGACAAAGCTGACCACCGAAAAGCGCTGGCGCGCGTCGGCGTAGAGCAGGTATTGCTGATAGCGCTCAGGCGAGGGCGCGGCGTAGGCGTCGGGCAACCAGTCGTCGTCGCGTACGAGTTCGCGCAGCGCATCGAGGCCGCGATCGATCAATCTGGACTCGCGCGGCGCGTGGTCCACGAGTTCCGCAATCGTGCCGACGAAGCGGCGAAGCTTGTGAATGCCCATCAGAACTTGCGGATGGGCGCATGCCGGAGGACGGCGCGCGGTGCAGCGGTGCCGATATCTGCGGCGTCGGGATGGCTCATGGCGGTCTCTCCAGCCGTATCAGGCGGCGGCGCGTACGCGCGAGGCCAGTTCGCGCGTGGCCGGAATCAGCGCGCGGCCGTAATCGATGGCGTCCTCGAGCGGGTCGAAGCCGCGAATCAGGAACGTCGTCACGCCCAGCGCGTGATATTCGGCGAGCGTCTGCGCCACCTGGCCAGGCGTGCCCACGAGCGCCGTCGAGTTCGAGCGCCCGCCAATTTCCTTCGCGACGGCGGTCCACAGGCGGTCGTCGGCGCGCACGCCGTCGCCCGCTGCGCCGAGCAGGCGACGCGCGCCTTCGCTCTGAAGCGGGGCGCCCGTGTCGAGACCCTGTTCGGCGCGCAGGCGGCGCGTCTCGTTGAGGATATGTTCGGCGCGCTCCCACGCCGCCTTCTCGGTGTCGGCGAGGATCGGCCGGAACGACACGGAGAAGCGCACCTGGCGTCCGTGTTTCGCGGCTTCGGCACGCACGCGAGCAATGAGGTCGGCCACGCCTTGCTTCGATTCGCCCCACAGCGCGTACACATCCGCGTGCTTGCCGGCCACCGCGAGCGCGGCTTCGGAAGCGCCGCCGAAGTAGATCGGCACGTGCGGCTGCTGACGCGGCTTGACCTCCGACCACGCCTGTTCGAAGCGATAGAAGCGGCCTTTGTGGTCGAACGGTTTGCTTTCGGTCCATACACGTTTGAGCACCTGCAGGTACTCGTCGGTGCGCGCGTAGCGCTCGTCGTGGCTCAGGTAGTCGCCGTCGCGACGCTGGTCGGCGTCGCTGCCGCCCGAGATGAAGTGCACGGCGAGCCGGCCGCCGGAAAAGTGATCGAGCGTTGCGAGCTGGCGTGCGGCGAGCGTCGGCGAGACAAAGCCGGGGCGGTGCGCCAGCATGAAATGCACGCGCGATGTCACGCTTGCCGCATAGGCGATCGTCAGCGTGGCGTCGGGGCTGACCGAGCTGTGCGGCACGAGAATGCGGTCGAAGCCTGCGTGCTCGTGCGCCTGCGCAAAGTCGCGAACGTAGTCGACGTCGATGGCCGGACCTTCGGCGAGATGCGTCTCCGACACCTTGCGCTGCTGGATCATGCCGATGAATTCGATGCTCATGCGGGCTCCCTGGGTGGACGAACGATCCAAAGAGGCTACCACCCGGGCATGCGAGGTTTAAATATTGAATGCTGATAAACATTCCATTTGCACATGACATGCAGCGACATGCCGCGCGCCGAAAAAGGAAAGTCCGAATCGTTCTTTGCCGGCGGCCGAGCGCTCACCGATACTCGGACTTCCGGCGCGCGGTTGCGCCCCACGTGCCCCTTCGCAGGACATTCCCATGAGCGATCCCATACTGCACGACCGTCATGCGCACACCACACTGCGCCTCATCGGCCCCGATCCGGAAGATTGGGTCGTCAACCGTGACGGCATCGATCACAACGTGGTCGTCGTGGGCGGCGGCCAGAGCGGCACGGCCTTCGCGTTCGGCTTGCGGCGCGCGGGGATCGGCAAGGTCAGCGTGATCGACGGCGCGCCTGGCGCGCCGCACGCGGGTGTCTGGACCACACGCGCTCGCATGCAGCGCTTGCGCACGCCCAAGACACTGGCGGGGCCGGAAGCAGGGTTGCCCGCGCTGAGCTTCCAGGCGTGGTACGAAGCGCGTCACGGCGAGGCCGCGTACGCCGAATTCGAACGCATTGGCCGCGAGGATTGGGCCGAGTATCTCGCGTGGTATCGGGAATTCCTCGGCATCGCGGTTCGTTACGGCACGACGCTCACGCGCATCGAACCGGTTGGAACGCACTTCAGGCTACATCTCGACGTTCGTCACGGTGACGATGTCGTGCGGCGTGTGGAAACGGCGCGCAAGGTGATACTCGCAAACGGCGTGGCGGGCAATGGCAAGCCCAACGTCGCCGTGGCGCTGGCCGTGCTGCCGCGCACGCACCTCGCGCATACGTCCGATGCGATCGATTTCGCCGCATTGCGCGGCAAGTCCGTCGCGGTGGTCGGGGGCGCGGCCTCGGCGTTCGACGCGGCGGCGACGGCGCTCGAAGCGGGCGCTGCCGATGTGCATCTCTTCGTGCGTCGCGCGCTGTTGCCAAGCCTTCCTGTGACGCGCGCCCGTGCGTATCCAGGCGCTTACGACAACTATCCCGCGCTGCCCGACGCGCTGCGCTGGCGCCTGGCACTGCGCTTTCGTCGCGCGGGATCGACGCCGCCCGCCGACGCCGTCTCACGCGCCACGCGCTTCCCGAACTTCCATCTGCATCTGGACGCCGTGTGGCAGCGCGCGACGGTGGAGGGCACGCGCGTAGCGGCGCGGGTGAACGACGCGACGTTCGCATTCGATTTCGCGATTGCCGGAACCGGTTACGCCGTCGACCTGCACGCGCGGCCCGAGCTTGCCGACCTGGCCGATCACGTGCTGCTCTGGCGCGATCATTACACGCCGGCGCCGCACGAGCAGGACGAGGCGCTCGGCGCGCATCCTTACCTCGGCGCGGCGCTCGAATACCTGGAGAAGACGCCGGGCACGGCACCGTTCCTGCGCAATGTTCACGTCTTCAATCCGGCCGCGTTCGTGAGCCGCGGGCTGCCCGTTGGCGACGTGCCGAGCATGAAGCGCGATATTCCCGCCGTGATCCGGCGCATCAGCGAGGATCTGTTTCTCGACGATATCGAGGCGCATGAGGCGCGGATGAGCGCCGTGGTGGCCGCCGATTTCGAGCCGTCGCTGTATGTGGACAGCGTGTACAGTGAAGAGCGCGTCGAGTCGGCACCGTCGCGATAACGGAGCGGCTTACACGCCGATCGCAATCGCACGCTTTTGCGCGAAGTCCCAGCGCTCGGCGTGCGCCGTCTCCACCGGGGCCGGCAGCAGATGCGCGTTGAAGAACGTATCGGCGATTTTCTGCTGCTCGCCGAAAACCGGGGCGCTGACCTCGCGCACGAGATAGCTTCGGCGTGCGTTGGCGCGCTCGATGGTGGGCGCATCGAGCCCCCAGACCGGCGCGAGCAGCCGCGCGGCGTCCTGCGGCGCGCTGCGCACCCATTGGCCGGCGTCGCGCAACTGCGCATAGACCACGGCGATCACGTCGGGCCGCGCCTGCGCGAAACGCGTGGAGGCGAGATAGTAGCGCTGGTAGGTGGCGAGCCCCTTGCCGTCGGCGAGCACGCGCACGTCGGGCTGCTGGTCGACCGAGGCCACATAGGGGTCCCACGTCACCCACGCGTCGACGCTGCCGTTCTCGAAAGCGGCGCGCCCGTCTGCAGGCGTGAGGTAGTGGATGCGCACCGCTTCGGCGGGCACGTTCGCCTGCGCGAGTGCAGCCAGTAGCAGATAGTGGCTGCCGGCCGCCTTCGTCACGGCGATGTCCTTGTCGCGCAGGTCGGCGAGCGTGCGCAGCGCACCCGCGCGCTTGACGATGATGGCCTGCGCACCGGGCGAGGGCGCTTCCTGGGCGACGTAGACGAAGCGCGCATGTGCAGCCTGCGCGAAGATCGGCACGGTGTCGGCAACATCGGCGCTGAAATCCACGGCTTGCGCATTGAGCGCTTCGGTGAGCGGCAGCCCGCTCGCGAACTCGCTCCAGCTCACGCTCACGCCGAGCGGCGCGAGCGCGGATTCGAGCTTGCCTTGCGTCTTGAGCACGGTGATCAGCGTAGACGACTTCTGATAGCCGATTCGCAGCGTGGAAGCCGGTGCGGCAAAAGCGAGACCCGTGGTCGCCGCGACGCCGAGAATCGATCCATGAATGAGCAGGCGTCGGCGGGAGGGAGAGAACATGGCGGACCCAGCGGATTCAGTTGACGAATCGAAAATGCTGGATGACCTTCGCGCACAAGGCAACGAAGCGATTCTGCTAAGGATTCGCCCGGGAGCGCTTTGGCCGGGTGAGCGCGCCATATCGGCGGCGTGATTCGCCTTCGCGCAACGCGCAGAAGCCGAGCGCGGCGGACAACGGCGAGACGAGCGCGATGCCGCCGGGCTGGAGGGCGGAGGTTTCAGTCATGCGCATTCCCGTTCATGACGCGTCACACCTTGACGCTGTAATCGGCGACCTTGATGGGCCCGTTGATGATTCTGCGTTGCGCGAGCCAATCCGCCGCGCGCTGGAACTGCGCCATGAAGGCCGCGTCGTCCGGCTCGTGAAACTGGTTCACGCGCTTCAGGCTCGTCAGATAGTCGCGCACCTGGTCCGGATACTTCGCTTCCTTCTGCACGAGCTGTTCCGAATCGGCGGCATGCGCCGACTGCCAGGCGCCTTCCACGTAATACGCGTCGAGCACGGCGCGCACCAGCTCCGAATTTTCTTCGGTGAACTTACGACGTGTCACGAGCGAGCTGTAGTCGATGAGGAAATCGAGATCGCGCCCCTCGTTGAAAATGTCCTTCGCGTCATGCGAATAGCGCGCGATATCCACGGCGGGCGACCACATCGACCATGCATCGACTCTGCCTTGCGCAAATGCAGGCGCCGCATCGGGCGGATTCAGATAGACGAACTCGACCTTGTCGCGGTCGATATGATGCTTCTCCAGCGCCGCGATGAGCAGGAACTCGCCGAGCCCCGAGCGGTTCACCGCGACCTTGCGCCCGGCGAGGTCGGCAACCGAGTTGATGCCGCTCGACTTCTTCACGATGATGGCCGTGGACCGCGGCGAATACACGTCGAATCCGGTGAAGACGATGGGCGAGCCGGCCAGCATGGCGGCGAGCGCGGGTGTGGTGGAGCCCCAGAAGCCGAAGTCCGCGCTACCGCCGACCACGGCCTGGATCGAGGGCGCATGGTTCGGGAACGGACCGATCCATTCGACCTTGATGTTCTTCGCGGCGAGCGTCTTCTCGAACGCGCCGCGCTGCCTGGCGATGTCGGGCAGGGCGCCGTAACCCCAGCCAATGCGGACCGTGTCGGTGTTGCGCGTGAGCTTGCGGGGCGGCTCGGCCGCATGCGCGGAAAGAAGAGGCGCGGCTGCGGCGCCGGCAAGCAAACCTCCCGCCGCGAGCAGAAGCTGGCGGCGAGTCAGTGAAACATCGTTCATTCGTGGTGGTTCCTTCTGTAGAGAGCGGAGCGCATCAGTGCGACCGAACGCCCAGTCCCTCGAGCAGCGTGAGCCGCAATGCCTGCGGCGTGTGGTCTTTGGTGTGAAACGAAGCCGCGATGCGCCCGGCGCGCATGACGAGTATCCGGTCCGCGAGCGCGAGCGCCTCGTCGACGTCGTGGGTCACGAGCAGCACGCCCGGCGCGTGGCGCGCGACCAGCTGCTTCACGAGTCCATGCATCTTGATGCGCGTGAGCGCGTCGAGCGCGGCGAACGGTTCATCGAGCAACAGCAGCGCGGGGTCGCGCACGAGCGCCCGCGCGAGCGCCACGCGCTGCGCCTGACCGCCGGACAGATTGCGCGGCCAGTCGTCCTCGCGGCCTGACAAACCGACTTCGGCCAGTGCCCGGGTGGCGCCGGTGCGCCCGACGCTCGACTCGTGGCCGAGCGCGACGTTCTCCCACAAAGTGGCCCAGGGCAGCAGACGATGCTCCTGAAACACCACGGAGGGCCGCTCTGGCGCGCGAATTTGCCCGGCATCCGGTTTGTCGAGGCCCGCGAGCGCACGCAGCAGTGTGGTCTTGCCGCAACCGCTTTCGCCGAGCAGCGCGACGAATTCGCCCTTGCGGATATCGAGGTCGAGTGCGTCGATGACGACGCGCTCGCCATAACGGCGTTGCAGGCCGCGCACCGATACAGCGGACGGTGCCGCGGCGGCTTCGTTTGCGGCGCGAGGCGCGCCATTCGCAGGAAGGGACAACGCGACGGTGGAGCCCATTATTTCGCCCCCTTCGCGTAGTTAGCGTGCCAGGAGAGGAAGCGCGCTTCGAGCGAGCGAACCAGCGCGTCCGCGGCAACGCCGATGATCGCGTAAATAATCATGGTCAACAGGATGACGTTGGTTTGCAGGAATTCGCGGGCGTCCATGGCGAGAAAGCCGATGCCCTTGGTCGTCGCGAGCGTTTCGGCGATCACGAGGGCGAGCCACGCGTGCGCCAGCGCGTAACGCACGCCGGTGAGGATCGAAGGCATGGCGCCAGGCAGGATGATCCGGCGCACCACGGCCGGCCAGTTCAACCCGATCACCTTGGCCAGTTCCATCAGCTTGGGATCGATCTGACGAATGCCGAGCATCGTGTTGATGTAGACGGGAAACAGCACGGCGAGCGCGACCAGAAAAATCTTCGCGACTTCGCCCACGCCGAACCACACGATGACGAGCGGCAGCATCGCGAGAAAGGGAATCGCGCGGACCATCTGGATCGACCGGTCGATGAGCGCCTGCGCGAGCCGGGAAAAACCCACCAGTACGCCAAGCACGAGGCCGATCGTGCCGCCGATCAGAAGTCCTGTTACGGCACGCAGCAGCGAGACGCCGAGGTGCACGAACAGGTCGCCGTTGCGTGCAAGATCCCACGCCGTCGCGGCGACGCTGCTCGGCGCCGGCAGCACTTGCGGCGCGATCCAGCCCACGCGCGCCGCGAGTTCCCAGACCACGACGATCAGCGCGGGGATCGCCCACGAGAGCCAGAAATAAAAGCGACCCGTCGAAAGCCGCGAGCCGCCGGCGCGCGAAGGCGGTCCATAGCGGTTTGAAGAGGAGGTGACGTCTGCCATGGCGGTTCCGTAATTGCGGTGAAGTCCGGGCGATGGACGTCCGTTCAGGGCGCGGTCGACGAGAACTGTTTGTCGAAGCTCGGCGCAACGTCGAGGCGTGTTTTGATGACGTCCGCGCGCAGGTAGAGATCGGCGGTGCGCTGCTGCTCGGCGATCACGCCGTTGTCGATCGGCACGGGATGCAGTTGCGCGCGCTGATAGACGGTTTTGAGCACATCGGCGGGCAGACCCGTCACGCGCGACTGGATCGCCGCGACTTCGTCAGGATGCGAGAGCGCCCAACGCTGGCCGGCCGCCACGCGACGCAGGAAGTCGGCGAGTTCGGCGTGCTTGTCGCGGATCGCCGTATCGGTGGCGGCCTCGAAGCTCAAGCCCGATGAAACGCCCACGCCGTTCGCGATGCTGCGCGTATGCTGGCGCGCTTCGGTGAGTGCCACGTAAGGGTCCCATGTGGACCAGGCGTCCACGCTGCCGGTGGCGAGTGCGGCCTGGGCGTCGACGGGCTGCATGTACGACAAGGTCACGTCGGTGAGCTTGAGGTTCGCATGTTCGAGCGTGGCCACGGCGAGATAGTGGCCAATCGAGCCGCGCGTGGTGGCGATGCGCTTGCCCTTGAGGTCGGCAGCGTTGCGGATCGGCGAAGCGTCGGGCACGACGATCGCGAGATCGACAGGCGTCGAGCGCGTGGCCGAAACGGCGCGGATTTTCGCACCTGCCGAGTACGCGAAGATGAGCGGGGCGTCGCCCAGGCCGCCCACGTCGATCGCGCCCGCGTTGAGCGCTTCGCCCAGCGGCTGCGCGGCGGGAAAATTGAACCATTCGATCTGGTAGGGCACGTCCTTTAGCTGGCCCGACGCTTCGAGTATGCCGCGCGTCTGGAGCTGCTGGTCGCCGACCTTGAGCGTGGCGGCGGATACAGCCAGCGGCAATGTTGCAGCAATCGCGACAAGAAAGCGGACATAAGCGCGGCGCATGAAGATTCCCTGGGTAATGCGGATAGCGAAGAGAGCACGATACGGAGCGCTCCCATATAAGGCAAGCGCATTGTTCTTCTAAGGAAATATGCAGATCGCAAATGCGCCGGCGCTTGAACGAAGCGTTGCAACGACGTTAAGCTACGCGATCAATACACCGGGATCATCATGACACTCGACGAGATCGAAGCCTTCGTCGCCGTGGTGCGCAGCGAGTCGCTGAGCCACGCGGCCGAACGGCTCGAACTGACGCAGCCCGCCGTGACTCGCCGCATCCAGAATTTCGAGGAAGCATTGGGCGTGGCGCTGCTCGATCGCAACACCAAGCCCATGCGCACGACGCCGATGGGCCGCGCCGTGTACGACCAGTGCCGCGCCATCGTGCGAGAGATCGACGCGCTGCGGCAACTCGTGAACGACGGGGCGCCGCTTGCGGGCGTGCTGCGTGTGGGAGTAGCGCAAACCGTTGCCGACATCGCGATGCTCGACGCGCTGCAATCGCTGCGTCACGCGCATCCCGGGTTGCAGGCGCGCGTATCCACGGGGTGGGGCGCACCGCTGCTGCAAAAAGTGGAGGACGGCGAACTCGACGCGGCCGTCGTGCTGTTGCCCGCGAACCGCGCGTTGTCCGAAACGCTGGTGGCGGAGTCGCTCAGCTCGCTCAAGCTCGCCGTGGTCGCGCAAAAGGGGCTGCTGAAGCGCCGCGCCTGGACGCTCGCCGAATGCCAGTCGCACGGCTGGGTGCTCAATCCGGACGGTTGCGGCTTTCGCGCCGGCCTGCAGCATGCGCTCGCTGCGCAAGGCCACGCACTCAAACTGAATTTCGAAACGCTCGGCACCGAGTTGCAACTCGGGCTCGTCGCGGACGGCGTGGGCCTCGGTGTCGTGCCGTATCCGCTCGTCGTGGCGAGCGCGCACGCCGATTTGCTGGACATCGTGCAGGTGAGCGACTTCAAGCCCGAAATCGCGGTGCGTATCGTCCGCTCACGCGCCATTGGCAAGATGGAATCCGCTATCGCGGTGCTGGCGCAAAGCGTTGCGCAAAGCTTCAAGTCGGCGAAGCTTGCACGCGCGGCGTGAGCGGCGGTAGCGCTTGCGGCGGGCGGCAGCGGCTATACGGTCCCGTCGACGGCGCGAATCTTATGAGGTCTCGCGGTCTCTTCCCGAGAAAAACTGATCGTCGGGCACGACATTGAGCGCGATCGTCAGACGGTTCGCGTAATTGAAGAAAGCGGATATTTCGAGGATCTCGACGACCGCCTCACGCGTGAAGCCGAGGTCGTGGAGCCGCTGCAGAGCGCTGTCGTCGACAAGGCCGGGTTCGCGCGTGAGCTGCTCCGCAATCCCGGCGAGCGCCGCCTCCTTCGGATCCAGCCGCACGTGATGCCATCCCTGCGCGATGCGCTGTGCGCGCACGGTGTCGCCGAGCGCAGTCGCGAGCGACTGGGTGTGGTTGAACACGCAATAGCTGCAGGTGTTCGCCGCGGAAGTGACGACTGCGATCAGTTCTCGCTCGGCGGCCGTCAGGCGGCTGCGATGCGGGTCGAACAGATGTTCGTAGAACGCCACGAGCCGCGACGCCGTGTCGGGGTTGACGGCCAGTGCGGCCAGCCAGTTTGGCACGAAGCCGTATTGGCGCCGAAATCGCTCGAAGAGCTCGGCAGCATGCGGCGGCAGCCCCGATTCTTCGGGCAGGCCAAGCCGGGAGACGGGCTCGTGTGCGATGTCGTGACCGGCAACGAAATCCGCCCGACGCGACGCGATATCGATAGTGGATGCGGCAGAAGACATAAACGGACTCCTTATGTTTTGCGTGCGAACCGGAAATCTTCGAAGAATTGCTGAGATGCGTGCGCTATACGGTCTGGCCGAGGACGCCCAGCCATAGCTGGCCGATCAACTCGTGTGTTGCATCGGCGTTGGGCGGATGGAACGCGCCGGCGCGCACGTCGCGAAAAAGCCTTTCGAGTTCCTGCCGGCGCGAGAGCGAACCCGCGCCGCTCACCTGCAAGGCGAGATTGACCACACGCAGCGCGCCATCGACGGCGTGCTGTTTGGCCGCAAGGAGTTGCGCGAGCCACAGTTCGCCAGGTGCGTAGCCGTCCCACCAGCGCTGTGCGGTGCGCTCGAGCAGCGCCTCGATGCTCTCCAGTTCGATCGCGGCTTGCGCGACGTGGGCCTGCGTGAGCGGCTTGAACGCATACGTCTGGCCGCCCAGCGCGAGAGAGCGCCGCGATCGCGCCGCATCCAGCGCCAGGTCGAAAGCGCGCTTCGCGATGCCGTAATACACCGCGCCCAGCCCGGGCAGGACTGCGCCAAGAATGCCGTCGACGAATGGATCGTCGGGCGGCCCCGCGGGCAACACGCGGGTGACGTGCTCGGGCTGCGCAACGACGCCTTCGAGCCACGTGTCGTGACTGCTCGTCGCACGCAATCCGAGCGCGTCCCACGTGGGCTCGGTGCGATGGCCCGCCGCGTCCCGGCGAATGAAGGCGTGCACGATGCGCGGATTGGCCGGATCGCTGTCGTCGCGTCCATGCACGCCGAGCCAGTCCCATGCGGGGGCGAGCGACGTGAAGATCTTGTGGCCCTCGAAGCGCCAGGCGCCGCCGGGTAGCGGCGTCGCGCGCACTGTCGAGTCCGCGAGGCCCGCATCGTTGCCAGGCTCGCCATGGCCTGCGGCGAACACCTTGCCCGCGCCGATCTCGCGCAGAATCCAGTCGGCCGAAGGATCGCCGCGCCGCCACAGATGCAAGGCGGCGCCTGCCCAGTAGAGATGCATATTGAGTGCGAGCGCCGTGGCGGGCGCCCGGGAGGCGAGCCTGATCTGCTCGCGCAATAGCGCCGGCAGCGTGAAACCAAGGCCGCCGAACTGGCGCGGCACGCTTGCACGCAGGAAGCCTGATGCGTGGAGGTCAGCCAGATCCTCTGCGAAGAACGCGTTCTCGCGGTCGTACTGCGCTGCGCGGCCACCGATGCGCTCCAGCAGTGATTCGGTGAGCAGTGGCGACCCCGCTTGAGGGGTAAGTGATGATTGCGGCGCTCGATGTTCCAGTACGGTACTCAAGACGTTACCTCCTGCATGGGCGCGAGCGCGGGTCACGTCACCGTGTGGCGGAAGTGGCCGCGCCCGCAGCGATCCAGATACGGTTGAGAGGTCGCGCTTCAAGACTGCGGGAGCGCGCGGGCGGTGCAATCCGCTCGTTGCCCATTATGGTTTGGGATGCAAACCGTGGCCAATATCAAATCGAGATTTACATATCGAAGGCAGATAATAGGGATGCCGAATCATATGCGTTACTTTTCCGATTCGTTCGATGCGGCGGAAGGTGCGCGATGAAGGTGTGCGATGAAGGTGCGTTTTTCCGTGCCGCGATCAATGCACGTAGCCACCCTTCACGTAACGCACTGGCTCCGCGTCAATGCGCAGCAGTAGCGAAGTGAGCGGATCGGACCGCCCGCGGCTCACGCGCCCGCCGCGCCCGCCGCGTTCGCCGCCCGCGCCGGCGGCTGTGCAGAGCAGCGCCGCGTTGGCCCATGCGGGGTCGCCCGGTTTCGCCTCGGCGCGCAGCCAGCCGTCGCGGTCAGCGATCAGTTGCGAGCCCGCGAAGGCTTGCGCATTCACGCCCGCTATGCCCGCGAACGCAGTCCACGCTCCGGGCGAGACGGCCACGCACGAGGCGTCGCCATTCGCTGCCCAACGCGCGGCTTCGGACGGCGCGGGCAACGCGCCGTCGCGGAACAGCAGCAGCGTTTGCCAGCGCGGATCTTCGAGCGGCGGCGCGCGCCCGTCGACGGCCACGGCCCGCACTCGCTGCCCTGCGCGCCAACTGGCCAGCGGCACGGCCGGCGCGTCGCCGCAGCGCACGTCTAGTGCAGGCAGCGCCACAGGCACCGGCCAGCCTTCGCCGTCCTGCGCGCCGCCGCCCGCGGCCAGCACCTTCAGGTAATCGAGAATGGCCCACGTCTGCGCATCGGACAGGCGTCCTTCGAATCCGGGCATCGTTTGCGCGCCGTCGCGTGCGTGCATGCCATGCAGCACGCGCCAGAACACTTCCCCGTCCAGACGATGACCGAGCAGCGGGCCCACGACGGTCGGCGGCCAGTGCACGAGCGTGCCGGCGCGCGGGCCGTCGCCGCGGCCCGTGTCGCCGTGGCAGGCCGCGCACTCGCGCGCATAGTGTGCCGCGCCGAGCGCGATCGTCTCGACCGAGAAGGGCGTGGTCTGGAAGCTCGTGGGCACGGCGTCGGTCAGCCACAGCGAAGTGTCGGGCCACGGCGCGAACCAGGCGGCGAGTGCGGCCGCGGCGAACAGCGCGATGCGCCGCCCGCGCCAGACCAGACCCGCGACCGCGAGCAGCAGTGCGCCGCCGGTGGCGGCGAGCGCCAGTGCGAGCTGGCGCGCGACGCCCGCATCGATCAGCAGAACCTCTACGGCGAGGCGTTTCGGCCACGGCCACGCGGGCTGGCCGTGGCTGTCGCCGGCGATGCCGAGCGCGTGCGCCACACTGCCGAGTTCGACCTGCGCCGCCTGCAGCGCGCCGAGAAACGGGTTGAGCCAGGCGTTGCCGGAAAGCAGCGCGCTCATCGCCGCGCGTGGGATGAAGCGTGCCGCATCATTCGTATTCCTTACCAGCTCGCGTCGAGGCCGAGATGCTGCAAGGCTTCGCGGCGCAGCGCGGCAAACGCCGGGTCGCCGCGATGGCGCGGATAGGGCAGGTCGACATGCAGTTCGGCCGCGACGCGCGCGGGCCGCGGGCTGAACACGATCACGCGCTGGGCAAGAAAGAGCGCTTCTTCCACATCATGGGTGACGAGCAGCGCAGAGAAACGGTCGCGCTGCCAGAGATCCACGAGTTCGCTCTGCATTGCCAGACGCGTGAGCGAGTCGAGCTTGCCGAGCGGCTCGTCGAGCACGAGCAGGCGCGGATCGTTGACGAGCGCGCGGGCCAGCGCCACGCGCTGCGACATACCGCCCGAAAGCTGGTGCGGAAAGGCATCCGCGAATTCGGTGAGGCCAACGCGTTCGAGCTCGACATCCACACGCTTGCGCTCCTGCTTGATCACGCCGCGCGCCTGCAGCCCGAGCGCGACGTTCGCGCGCACGCGCCGCCATGGATAGAGCGTCGGGTCCTGAAACACCACGACGCGCGAGGGATCGGGCCGCTCGATCGGCGCGCCGTCTTGCAGGACCCTGCCGTGCGTCGCCGGTTCGAGCCCCGCGACGAGACGCAGCAGCGTGGACTTTCCACAGCCGCTTGGGCCCAGCAGCGCGACGAATTCGCCCGGCGCGACCGAGAGCGTCACGTCGTCGAGCACCGCGAGCGGGCCCTTGGGCGTGTCGAAGCGGTGGCTCACCTGCTCGACAGTGATATGTGCGCCCCGGATCGCTGGCTCGGGCGAAATCGAGGGCGTGGCGTGCGCCACGGCGGCATTTACCATTTGACGGTTCCTTTCTGCCAGACGAGCGTGCGATCGCGCACGAGGAAGAGCAGGGTGATGAGGCCCGAGAACAGGACAGCCATCACGAGCAGCGCGGCGTACATGTTCGAGTACGACGCCCACCCCTGCGCCCATGTGAGGTACCAGCCAAGGCCGGATTTCACGCCCATCATCTCGGCTGTCACGAGCACCGTGAACGAGGCGCTCAGGCCCATGAAGAGGCCGACGAAGACCTGGGGCAGCGCAGCCGGAATGGCGACGCGCAGCACGAGGAACCGCTGGCTTGCCCCGAGCGTGCGGGCCACGTCGTAGTACGCCTTGTTCACGCTCGCGACTCCCGACCACGTGAGCACGGTCACGGGGAACGCGGTGGCGAGCGCGATCAGGAAGATCGCGGCGGAACGGCTCGACGGGAAGATATAGAACGCGAGCGGGAGCAGCGCCGTGGCGGGCACGGGGCCGAGCACGCGCATGACGGGGTGCACCCAGTAGCCCACGGCGCGCGACCAGCCGATCGACACGCCGATGAGGAATCCGGCCACGCCGCCGTAGAGAAAGCCTACGGCGAGCAGGCCGATCGAATGGGCCACGCAATCGGCGAGCCGCGCCCAGTCGTCGCGATAGACCTCGACGAGCGCCTGCGGCGGCGCGAAGAACGGCGTAGGCAGGAGCGCGGTCTTCGCCGTGAGGATCTCCCAGAGCGCGAACGCAACGGGCAACGCGATCAGCCATGGTCCCGCTTTTCTCAAGCCGCGCAGCGCGGGCCGCAACCGCTCGCTGCCGCGTTCGAGAGCGGGCAGTACGAGCGCGAACAGCGCGAGCCATGCCGCGATCGCCCAGGCGGCCGCGCCCAGTTCGGCGGTATAGGCCCAGTCGGAAAAACCGGTGATGCGGTTCGGCCACAGGCGCGTGACGCCGCCAAACACGGCCCATGCCGCCGCGACCCCGAGCCCGGTGTACCACGCGGTTGGCTGCCCGGAAGAACGCCGGCCCCGCAGGTCGACATTCGCGAAAGGCTGGCCTGCGCCTTCGCTGGCCTCCAGTGCGTCGCTGGCGCCGGCGCGCGCCAGCGCAGGCTGTTCGAGCGTCGTCATCGCGTCACCCCAGTACGTTGGTGTAGACGGCCGCGGCGAAGCGCTGCGGGTCGGTGGTGGGCTTGAGCACGCCGGCGCGCTTGAAGTCCTCGGCGAAGTACGCGATCTCCTGCTGGAGATCGACGTTGGTCGGATGGTGATCGTAGGTGAGCGACGAATAGAGCTTTACAAGGTCATCCTCGGCGAATTTCGGCGTGTACTTCGCGAACGATTTCGCCGCTTCCCGCGGGTTCTCGCGCGAGAAGTCGGTGGCCTGGATCAGCGCACGCGCAAGCGCCGCAGCGGTCGGGCGATCGCTGCGCAGCAGCGAGCCCCGTGCGGCGATCACGCAGCAGACCTTGTGCGCGTATTCGTCGGAAAGATTGCTGGCGAGATGCGTGTATGCGCCCGGACGTTGCCGTTCCAGCAGATAGAGATTCGGGTCGCCGTCGGCGATGGCCTGGATCTCGCCCTTTTGCACGGCGACATCGAGCAGGTCCGCGGGATACTGGCGCCAGCTCACGTCGCGGTCCGGGTCGATGCCGTGCTTGAGCAGCATGATGGCGAAGAAGTTCTTGCCCGGAGAGGCGAGGTCGCTCACCCCCACGGTTTTGCCTTTGAGCGCGGCGAGCGACGTCACGCCGGCCGCGCTCGAGCCGATCAGGCGCACGCATCCGCCGTGCACGCTGCTGATGATCTTCACATCGAACCCTGCCTCCAACGGTTTGAGCCAGCGGTGGATCATGCCGACCGCAGCGTCGGCCTTGCCGGTGGAAAGCGTTTGCAGCAACTGGTCGTTCGAGCCGGCGTAGCTCACCAGATTGACCTTCAGTCCGTTCTTTTCGAAGAACCCCTGCTCCTGCGCGACGGCGACGGGCGTGAGGCAAAAGCCGTTCGGCGCCCACGCGAAGGTGAACGGCTTGAGCGCCGGCGCCGACCATGCCTTGCGGCCGAGTGTCAGAACCGGCGCGCTCAGCGCGGTCGCGCCGGCGGCGCGCAGCCATTTGCGGCGTTGCCCGTTCGGGGCGGGCGGGGTGAGGCTGGAACCGTGCAATGCGGCCATGAATCGGTCTCCGTGCGGATCGAAGTGAAGAGGCGCTTGAGGTGAGTGCGGTCTGCATACGTGCGCGCGCGTCGCCATGAATCGAATCGTATGTAAACCTAATTAAATGGCGTAAGTATTGGAAAGCGACGTCGAATGTCAGCGTAATGCCGAATCTGGTTTGCCGCGAAATAATGAATTGCGCAAACCATATGCTGTCGTTTGTCATCGGACGTTCCAGCGTGAATATTCCCGCCCATGCAGGCAAAGTGCATCGTGATGACGAAGTGATGCCCGTGCTGATTTGCTAACGCCAAAGCCTTCTTTGCCGTCGTGCGCTTCTTGCACCAGGATGAAGTGCCGCGGGCGCTTGTGTCCGCGTTTGTCATTACGGGAGCCTTCATGCGATATAAGGGCTACGAAGTCGAAGCGTCCGCACACGCATTGCCGAGCGGACTCTACGCGGCGAACCTGACCATCGAAAACTGGTCGTCGCCGCCCGGTTCGTCGTTCACTTTCGACGCACTCGATTACTTCTTCGAGGCCGATCACGCCATTGCGTACGCCTCGCGCTGGGCGCGACTGTGGATCGACCAGCGCGGCAGGCCGGCGTCATGTTGACGAGGGCGCACGCGATCCAATTCGCACGATTGCATCTCATACGTGTGCCCATTTGCATATCAGTTTTTATTGGTTGGAACGGCGGCGGCGCACTCGCATAGTGGAATCCTGATGGCTATAGGCGGCAGCGCTCCGAGGGTCGGGGCGCTGCCGTCCACATTAAGGAGACACTGATGACAGTGGAACTGCATGAAACGCCGCTGCACGCGGATCTGGAAGCGGCGCGCGGCGCCGCGCAGGCGGCCGGCCTGCCCTACGCGGGCAGCGTGACGCCGCGGCAAGCCTGGGCGCTCCATCAGGCGGGCGAAACGGTGCTCGTGGACGTGCGCACGGCCGAAGAGCGCAAGTTCGTTGGCCACGTGCCCGACACGTTGCATGTGGCGTGGGCCACGGGCACGAGCTTCACACGCAATCCGCGCTTCGTGCGCGAGCTCGAGGCAAAGACAGGCAAGAGCGCGGCGATTGTCCTGCTGTGCCGCAGCGGCAACCGGTCGGCACAGGCCGCCGAAGCGGCGGCCAAGGCGGGTTTTACCCATGTGTTCAACGTCGCCGAAGGCTTTGAAGGCGACCTGGACGAAGCCGGCCGGCGCGGGCGCCGTAATGGCTGGCGTTTTCATGACTTACCGTGGGTGCAGGATTAGAGCCTGTTCCCGACGCCCCCAACGAATAACGAAGAGAGAACTGGCGTGACCGTATTTCATGTGTCGGAAATCGTCGATGCGCTGCAGGGCGTGCGTCAGCAATGGCGGGAATTGCAGCGCCGCGCCCTGGAGCCGGGCGGGCGCGACCTGCCCGCGCGCGAAGCGCTGGCCGAGGTCGTCGAAACGCTCAAGGGCGTGCTGTTCCCGATGCGGCTCGGGCCGCCCGACCTGCGCCAGGAAAGCGAGAACTTCTACGTCGGCCATGCGCTCGACGCCGCGCTGCACGCACTGCTGGCGCAGGCGAGGCTCGAACTGCGCTACAAGGCGCGCCACGCCGAAACCGATCACGGCGAAATCGATGCACGCGCATTGGCCGCCGTGCGTGCGTTCTCGCAGCGCCTGCCAGTCATCCGTGGATTGCTCGACAGCGATGTGCTCGCGGCGTTCAACGGCGATCCGGCCGCGGGCAGCGTCGACGAGGTGCTGCTCTGCTATCCGGGCGTGCTGGCGATGATTCACCACCGGCTCGCGCACGAACTCTACCGGCTCGGTTTGCCGCTGCTCGCGCGCATCATTTCAGAACTGGCGCATGCGGCCACCGGCATCGACATTCATCCGGGCGCGCAGATCGGCAGTGCGTTCTTCATCGATCACGGCACGGGCGTCGTGATCGGCGAAACCGCGATCATTGGCGAGCGCGTGCGTGTGTACCAGGCCGTGACGCTCGGCGCAAAACGCTTTCCCCGCGACGCGGCCGGCAATCTCGAGAAAGGGCTGCCACGTCATCCCATTGTCGAGGACGAGGTCGTCATTTATGCGGGCGCGACGATACTCGGGCGTGTCACGCTCGGGCGCGGCGCGGTGATTGGCGGCAATGTCTGGCTGACCGAAAGCGTGCCGGCGGGGGCGCATATCACCCAGGCGATTTCCCGGCACGAAGTGCGCGCGCCGGCGCATGAACGCCCCGGCACCGCCGCGCCGGATGCCATCGCAACGGGCGCGGCATGATGAGCGCCATTGTCCATGACTTCGGCGCCACAGTGCGCCGCCTGCGCGAGGCGCAGGCCTGGTCGCAGGAGCGGCTCGCCGAACATGCGGGACTCAACCGCACCTACGTCGGCGAAATCGAGCGCGGCACGGCCATCGCTTCGATCGTCACCGTCGAAAAGCTTGCATTGGCTTTCGGCTTGGGTATCGCGGAGCTGCTTGCGGGTGGGGCCGCGGGCGCGCCGACCGCGATCTCGCTTCCCGGCAGCCCGTTGTCGCCCTGAGGCTTCCCGCACGCTGCCGTCTATAGCCGGTTGATCCGGCTCCATTGGCTCCTCATAATCAGCCGTCTTCATAAGCAAAGCAGTTTTCGTTATAAGTCACCGGAGCCCTCGTTCATGTCCTCGATTCAGAGCGGCCAGACCGCGCTTGGCGATAACGCCGCGCGGCAACTGGCGAATGCCACCAAAACCGTCCCGCAGCTTTCCACGATCACGCCGCGCTGGCTTACGCACCTGCTGCAATGGGTGCCGGTCGAAGCCGGTATTTATCGTCTGAACCGCGTTAAGGATCCCGAAGCAGTGCGTGCCGCCTGCACGGCGCGCGAGGACGAAGGCACGCTGCCCACGACATTCGTGCCTTACGAAGAGCAGCCGCGCGAGTACTTCCTCAACGCGGTGAGCACGGTGCTCGACGTACACACGCGGATTTCCGACCTCTACAGCAGCCCGCACGACCAGATCAAGGAGCAACTGCGCCTCACGATCGAAACGATCAAGGAGTTGCAGGAAAGCCAGCTCATCAACAATCCCGACTACGGCCTGCTGGCGAACGTCGAGGAAGACCAGCGCATTTTCCCGCTGACCGGCGCGCCCACGCCCGACGACCTCGACGAACTGCTCGCGAAGGTCTGGAAAGAACCCGCGTTCTTCCTTACCCATCCGCTCGCGATTGCCGCATTCGGCCGCGAGTGCACGCGGCGAGGCGTGCCGCCGCCTACGGTCAGCCTGTTCGGTTCGCAGTTCCTCACGTGGCGCGGCGTTCCGCTGATTCCTTCGGACAAGGTGCCGGTTGCCGACGGCAAGACCAAGATCCTGTTGCTGCGCGTGGGCGACAAGCGCCAGGGCGTGGTGGGCCTGTATCAACCGGGCGTGGCGGGCGAGCAGGGGCCGGGGCTCTCGGTGCGCTTCATGGGCATCAACAACCAGGCGATCGCGTCGTATCTGATCTCGCTGTACTGCTCGCTGGCGGTTCATTCGCCGGATGCGCTGGCTGTGCTCGATGACGTGGAAATCGGCAAGTACCATGACTACCCTGACACCTACCGCTAACCCAACGGAGATCGCGCATCCGCCGTTGCCGGGCGGACTGCCGGATCCCGCCACGCTCGCGCGGCTCGCCAACGAGTTCTTCAGCACGTTGCCGGGCGGCGCAGGCGCGCCCGGCGTCGCGGCAGGTAGCGGCGCGGTAGGCGGCGTGCCGTCCGCCTTGCCCGCGGCCGCGCCGATACTTGCCTCGGTCAGCAATCCGGCGCCGGCGGGCTCACCGCTCGCGGGTCCGGGCGGCACCGGCACGGGCGTGCCGGGCTTCGCGCCGCCGCAAGGCAAGGCACCGGGGTTGAATCTCGCGCCTTCCGCGCCCACGCACGTGCTTTCGCTCGGCAATCGCGTACCCGCGCTCGCGCCGCACGCGGCGGCGGCGAACGGACTGCCCGACAACGCGGTGACGGTCGCACCGGCGCTGGAGCCGCGCGCGGGCGGTGCGCTGCTTGGCGTGCCGCAAGCGTACGCCGTGTCCGAGCCGCCCGAGCCCGTGCGAGCCACGACGAGCGAGCGTTCGCCGTTCTACTTCACGGAAACGGCGGGCAACGGCTGGCGCGATACGGCGCGCGATATCGAGGTGCCGGTGCACGGGCTCCCTACGCCGGAGGCGTTCGGCTTGCCGGGCGACGATGCACTGCGTGGCCTGCTGACCCTCGATCATCGGGACTACGATTCAAGCGGCGGCCCCGCGCGATACTTTCTCGACGAACGGGCAGCGGCGCCAGGCGTGAGCCAGGGGGTGCCGTTGCGCGGCGCGCATCCGCCTTTCGATGTCAATGCGGTGCGCCGCGACTTCCCGATCCTCCAGGAGCGCGTGAACGGTAAGCCGTTGGTGTGGTTCGACAACGCCGCGACGACGCACAAGCCGCAGGCCGTGATCGATCGCCTCGCGTACTTCTACGCGCACGAGAACTCGAACATTCACCGCGCGGCGCACACGCTCGCGGCGAGAGCGACCGACGCGTACGAGCATGCGCGCAAGACGGTGCAGCGCTTCATCAATGCATCGTCGCCCGAAGAGATCGTGTTCGTGCGCGGCACGACCGAGGCGATCAACCTGATCGCGAAGACCTGGGGCGTGCAGAACGTGGGCGAGGGCGACGAGATCATCGTCTCGCATCTCGAGCACCACGCGAACATCGTCCCGTGGCAGCAGCTCGCCGCGCTCAAGGGCGCCAGGCTGCGCGTCATTCCGGTCGACGATTCGGGCCAGGTGCTGCTGGACGAGTACCGCAAACTGCTCAACGACCGCACGAAGATCGTCTCGGTCACGCAGGTGTCGAACGCGCTGGGCACGGTCGTGCCGGTGGACGAGATCGTGGAGCTTGCGCATCGTGCGGGCGCGAAGGCGCTGGTCGACGGCGCGCAGTCGATTTCGCACATGCGGGTGGACGTGCAGGCGCTCGATGCGGACTTCTTCGTGTTCTCGGGCCACAAGATCTATGGGCCGACCGGCATCGGCGTGGTGTACGGCAAGCGCGAGGTGCTGGAAAACATGCCGCCATGGCAGGGCGGCGGCAACATGATTCAGGACGTGACGTTCGAGCGGACGGTGTTCCAGCCGCCGCCGTCGCGCTTCGAAGCGGGCACCGGCAATATCGCCGATGCGGTGGGGCTGGGCGCCGCGCTGGACTATGTGAGCCGCGTCGGCATCGAAAACATCGCGCGTTACGAGCACGATCTGCTTGCCTACGCAACGAGCGTGCTCGCGCCGGTGCCGGGCGTGCGCCTCGTGGGCACGGCTCGCGACAAGGCCAGCGTGCTGTCGTTCGTGCTGAAGGGCTACAGCACCGAAGAGGTGGGGCAGGCGCTGAGCCGCGAAGGCATTGCAGTGCGCGCGGGGCATCATTGCGCCCAGCCCATTCTGCGCCGTTTCGGTCTGGAAGCCACCGTGCGGCCCTCGCTCGCGTTCTACAACACGTGCGAAGAGGTCGATGCGCTCGTGTCGGTCGTTCGCGGTCTGGCGCCGCGGCAGTAACACGACTCCGGAGCGGCGTTGCCTGACGCCGCTCCGCTTCCTCTTTTCCTCTCTCCTTTCCGTTTTCCACTTCCGCGCGATATCGATAAGCCCGTTCGTGAGATATCGATCTGCCAATCCGTTATTGGAGCGGCGCGCGCCGGCTTTCTATACTCGGTTTTCCATCAGCACTCGCACGAGGCGAGTGCCATTTTCACCGCGAATAACCGAGAGATAACCGCAAGGAAGCCACCCATGAGCCTGCGCCCACTGCACGATCGCGTGATCGTCAAACGACTCGACCAGGAAACCCGCACCGCTTCGGGCATCGTCATTCCCGATAGCGCCGCCGAAAAGCCCGACCAGGGCGAAGTGCTGGCCGTGGGACCGGGCCGCCGCGACAACGACGGCCGCCGCATTGCGCCGGACCTGAACGCGGGAGACCGCGTGCTGTTCGGCAAATACGCGGGCCAGACCGTGAAGGTCGACGGCAACGAACTCCTCGTGCTGCGCGAAGAAGACATCGTCGCAGTCGTCAATCAATAAGCGAGAACCTGAGAGAGCACGTCATCATGGCAGCCAAAGACATCGTATTCGGCGACATCGCCCGCACCAAACTCATCGAAGGCGTGAACCTGCTCGCCGACGCCGTCAAGGTCACGCTCGGCCCGAAGGGCCGCAACGTCGTGCTCGAACGCAGCTTCGGTGCGCCCGTCGTGACCAAGGACGGCGTTTCGGTCGCCAGGGAAATCGAACTGGCCGACAAGCTCCAGAACATCGGCGCGCAGGTCGTCAAGGAAGTCGCCTCGAAAACGAGCGACGCAGCGGGCGACGGCACCACGACCGCCACCGTGCTTGCGCAGGCGATCGTGCGCGAAGGGCAGAAGTACGTGGCGGCGGGGCTCAACCCGCTCGACCTGAAGCGCGGCATCGACAAGGCGGTGGTGGCCGCCGTTGAAGAACTCAGGAAGATCAGCAAGCCCACCACGACGAGCAAGGAGATTGCGCAGGTCGCGACGATTTCGGCCAACGGCGAGGAGTCGATTGGCCAGCGCATTGCCGAGGCGATCGATCGCGTGGGCAAGGAAGGCGTGATCACGGTGGAAGACGGCAAGTCGCTCGCCGACGAACTCGACGTCGTGGAGGGCTTGCAGTTCGATCGCGGCTATCTCTCGCCGTACTTCATCAACAACCCGGACAAGCAGGTCGCCGAACTCGACAATCCGTTCATCCTCCTGCACGACAAGAAGATCTCGAACATTCGCGACCTGCTGCCGCTGCTCGAACAGGTGGCGAAGGCCGGGCGCCCGCTGCTGCTGATCGCCGAGGATATCGAGGGCGAGGCGCTCGCCACGCTCGTCGTCAACAACATTCGCGGCGTGCTGAAGACGGTGGCCGTGAAGGCGCCGGGTTTCGGCGACCGCCGCAAGGCGCTGCTCGAAGACATCGCGATCCTCACGGGCGGCCAGGTGGTCGCCGAGGAAACGGGCCTCACGCTGGAGAAGGCCACGCTCCAGGAGCT
>NZ_JBFRCN010000061.1:0-53229 GCF_040965835.1 Paraburkholderia sp. BR10872 | reverse complement strand
CGCTTGCATCTGCAAGCTGCTGCGCACGCTGGGCAACCAATTATCGCGGAGTTGGGCAACGTGATCGTTTTCACTGCTGACTTCGAATACGCTGAACGCGCCCAGTCCCACCAACAAAACGATGACCGACGAGAATCCCAGGATCAGCTGCGTGACCACCTTAAGGTTTTTGAGAGATTGCACGGTTGACGCCTCGCGTTGAGAAGAAATCGGTGGCCAAAGTTCGACTGGCCCGGAGGAAGCAAATTGAATCAGCTGACCTTCGTATCGGCAGCGAACTGCCAGCCTTAAGGAAATTGCGGGATTTCCCCTAAATGCATACGTTAGATGAATCTTTTCAGCTTCGGGAATTCAGGCTACCCTTGCAGCCACCCCTCGGTCTCACGCGAAAGGCATAACAGCGCGGCGTTTTCAGGTTTCCGCCGGTTGCCCGGAACGACCGGATTACTTTAGCCGGTTGCGTACGTCAAGAACTGCTCGCCGGGAAATGCCGCTCCCCGTTGCTGCTGCAGAATCTCCGGGAAACGGCAATTGTCGAGCATTCCTGCTCTGTCTCCAGAGGTCATGTCTGGACGTCATGGCTGGCTCACCGAGCCACCTTAGGCAGCCTGAAACTCTTGCCGGTAGGCGAATAAGCCAGGCAACCCTCCGGTCATGACAAAGAGCATGTTTTTATCTGACGCATAACGACCTGACGTGACACCTTCAATCAGCCCCGCGAAGGCTTTACCGCTATACACAGGATCGAGCAGTAGCCCCTCTTGCGAGGCAAGCAACCGGACGGCGCCGCGCATCGAGTCCGTTGCTAATCCGTAGCCTGGGCCGAGTTGCGATGAGTCGACGCGAACGGCATCGGGCGAGAAGGTAGCCGACTATGGGTTTACCGAGCGGGACATCTTCGGACGCCGGAGGGGCACGCGTGCGACGCCCGGCGGGGGCGTCGTGCCTCCCAAATATCGTGATCCAAAGACGGGCGCGACTTGGTCGGGCAGGGGACGAGCCGCCTAACTGGATCAAGGACGCGACCACAGCAGACCCGAAGCGCGCCGCTACACCGCACATCGATCTGACCAGGCAAGGTGAGGGTCATCATTCATCACGCGGGGTACTCCCCGCGTTAAGACCGACGAGAATGGCCCGCCCCGCTTCATCCCTTGGCTTCTGAATGCCCCCACGTACGTGCGGGATTGTCGCAAGTGGTCACAATTTCATCGGTGGCTGGCCTGTCGTGTGTCAGGCGTGCGCGGCTGCCTATGGGCAAAATCCCTTGAAAACAGCAGACGCTGAAATTCTGTGCAGAAGCATGCTCCTCGTAAACGACAGGATTTCCTCGCGATGCGCTTCAAATGCTATCGGCAAACCATGAACGGTCGGCGCGTCGGGCTCCAAAATGATCCTCGATCGCCTCGGGTGAAATTTCGCAGATCACCTGCAGGATGAATGAACGGGACTGTCGGGTCGCCCGGAACGGATTGGATATCGGAACGCAGCAGACGAGTGTTCCGGCGGTTTTCTGATTGGCCGGTTCTGCGATCCCGCGGGAGAGCCTGATCGCCGCGCGGTCAACGGTCGTCCGTGATGCGCTCGACGTCGCAGTCGCCGATCCTGTCTATCGCGTTTAGCAGCGCATTGAGTGCCAATGGTTTGGTGACGATCTCGTCGACCTTGCCGGTGAAAGCCGGCGCGTCCTTCGGCCACACCAGTGCGATGATACGTGGTCTTTCGATGCAGGTCTCAAAGCCCTCTATCAGCAACATGGAGGCGCCACGAGCAAACGGTGGGACATCGACGACGATCAGTTGCGATGGTTCGAGCCAGACTTCGTGCCAGGTGTCGAAGGCACGCGCCTTCGACCGCCCGTAACCCTTCAGGTCGAGCAGCACGGCTAACGAATCCCGGACCCACTTGTCGTGCCCAACAATCACGATCGGTCCGGATAGCGGTGCTAATTTCGGTACTCCATGGGCGGCTGACTTGCGTAGTGGGCATTCGCTGCGCAGCCACTCCAGTCGGGACAGATAATAACGGTCCTGCGCCCTCGCAAGCCCAGTGAGGGACGTCGCTGAATCGTGCTCGAGGCGTTCCAGGTCTTGTGTCGCCCTGTTTAGCTCAGCGACCGCAGTATCGAATGCGACCGTGTCTTCTGGCTTCAGCATGGGGATGTCGCGTAGGAAATCTAAAGAAGGAGATGTGGACCACCATGCCGGTTCCGGACGATCACCCGTCAGTTCATCGAGTTCAGCGAGGCTGACGCGCGGATCCGATAGCCTGCAGGCAGCGGTTCCCTGATTCTTCCCGGAGCGCGTCCAGACGGTCCAACAGGGCGTGCGCCTCGTCCTCCAGCGTTGCGGGCAGCCCTGAAGTTCCTCGCACGCCATTGATCCGCGCGCGCCAGTAGTCCGGCGACATCACTGGCGTTGACTTCGCGCCATCGTTCTCCATAAGCAGATGCTCAAGCTGCAAAATCATGGCGCGGATGTGAGCGAGTTCCTGCGCCACATGCTCGTTCGGATGCATATGCGGCTCCATTGCGACCGATGATGCGCGCCACCACGTGAAACCCGCATGACTAATGGTTCCAGTCGACCAGCCAAGGTACGTCCGGCCTGCGGGATCCCCACGGAATTGACTGCCAGCGTAGCCTCGGGCATACGCGTGATATGGCCGCGTAAGGCGAGTGAAATCCGAAACAAGGTTCGCAGACGATTGCCGCTCAGCGCTTCCCGGCGATTGCCTGAAGCACTGTGTCACCGTCACGGGTAAGGCGTGGAAGTTGGCCTCCAGATGTTAGCTGTTCCAGAGCGACCAGTTGGTGTTCCAGCAAGGTGTCAAGCTCTTCGCGGTCCAGATCGATCTGCTCTGGAGCGGCCTTGACGAGCATCAGGGTAGCGAATTCGTGAGGGCTTAGCATTTAGATGTCTCCGTATTCTCTCTGGATTGGACGTTGACTGGGAGCATCTATTACCGATGACACACCCAGCACGTCCGAATTGGCAATTATTCCAGGTCTTTTTTTCCGACCTTGCGAATTCGAAGCCTTCAAGGTCAGAGCACAAATAATAATTCGAAATACGATGGGAAACGAATTAAAAGAAAATATGGAGCACTGGCCACAATAGAGCATCTTGGCGGGACGCATTTGCATCGCGACGCGACCCGAATCCAGTGTGCTGGTGGAGGTACCTCACCGCGCAATGGCGCGCATAGCAGGATCGTTTATCACAAATAGTCAGACAATGATTCTGCGAATGGCATGCAGCCGCCCGTCGGTCAATCGCAATACGCCGCTCACGTTCAAAGTCAGCATGATTCGATTTGAATAGTAATGCTATTTTCGAGCGGCATATATTGAAGAGGTGAAACGTCCAGAGACAAAGGGGCGGCGCTACCGACAGCGAAGTGCTATCGTATCTTCAGACCATGCTTTCCTGTCATGCCGATCAACCCGCGGGAACGGGTGCCAAAATGAAAAAGACAAACGCAGAGCGCCTTCAGGCCGGATGCACTATGTCGAACCTGATTGACCAGGAAATCGCACATATCCGGCACGCGGTATCGGTATCACTCGCCAGAGATCTTGCCGGGCCCGTCTTTCCTGCGAGCTACTGGCGCCATAGGCTGCATGCCCTGCTCGATACCGGCCGCGTCAACAAAAGTCAGCTGGGCGAGATAGACAGCCTGCTGCTCATGCTCGATCTGAACGAACTGAATCTTGCCGCGGCCGCCTGCGCTTTTGCAGCCAGGAAAGATCCCGGCGAGACGGTCGGCTGAATCACTGATCAGATCGCACTCGCATTGCTTCAGTTCGAGCGTATTTGGGTCGTCACATTCGCAGGTGACGCGTTTGGGGTGTGCACGCAGTGCGCGGGGCGTCGCTCAACTGTTGTCGACTATCGGCAGCAGTGCCTGCCGGTCGGCGGGTTTCGTGAAGTGACCCGTGAAGTCTTCCGGCAACGGCCCGTGTGTTATCCCAGGTTGCCGTCAATTTCCGCCAGTCCAGCATCGGGAATCGCGACGTCTTGTCGGACGAGCCACACGCCATCAGCTCATCCGCCAGAGCATATGTGGCGGGGCCCTCGTGGCCGGAGCGGATGGTCGAAGCAGCCTTGATATAAAGTACTGCTTACGGCAAACCGAAGAGAACCGCTCTGCGGGCTAAGTGTCGCTAACAAAACTGCTTCGTGAGTTCACGAACGGCGGTTGCATAGCAATGGCACAGTACAATGAGAACCCGTCACTACGACCGAGATAACTATGTCACTTTGTGTTACGTGCCTATGTGGCAAGATTTCCGTCAACTTGCACGGCAGTCCGGCGGCACGTGCGAACTGTCACTGTTCTTCATGCAGGAGCTTTTATGGGACGTCCATGTTTTCTGCAACAGCTTGGGCGGCTGATGCAGTCAGCATTGACGGCGCAGGCCGGACTTTCAAACATCCAGAAAAGCAGTTGACGAAAGCATTTTGCGACGTCTGCGGCGAAGTGATGTTCGGTACCAATCGCCTGGGAATGCGTGTGGTTCCAAATGCATTGGTTGCCCGCGCTACCGATGGGAAGCTCGATGCGGCCTTGGCTCCAACAATGCACCTGTTCTATCGCTAGCGTGTAGTTGACGTTTCGGATGATTTGCCGAAGTATCTCGACGGCTGGGATGGTCCCACGTATGCGCGATAACAGGTCATCGGCAGTGGCGCTCAAGATGCCGGGAACAAATGATGCAGCACGCCAGCATTAACAATGCTGTGTGAGTCTCGATACTTCGCTCGAACCGGATACTGCCCGCTCCTTCAATGCCTGCCAGCATCGCGGGTATCGGCGTGCTGTTTGTCGGGATCGGATTGGCACAGTACTTCAAACATATGCGGCCAGAGATCTTCGAGCGACTGGGTCGAAGCCATAAGGCTTAACTCTGTTCATAGACAGGGCGATCACGTTTCGCCTTGTCTTCTGCGGTTGCGTGTTTCCTTCGATCCCGAGAAGCTTTCGGGGTCTTTTTTTAAGCTGATTTTGCTAATTGACAACTGAATTTTGCTGCCGAACAGAAATGAAAATATCCACGGCTGAGTCAGATCAGTCTATTTCATAGAAAACCTTAGATTCACAAATTCATCTCAAACTATGGCTGTCGAGACAGGGATTGAAAATAAGAAGCGGGCAGCGACGCGGGCCTCATTTTCCTCGCCGGAATCAGCGTCGCGACTTGGGCCCCGTTAGTGCCGTACGCAAAAACCAGGCTCGACGTCGATGAGGCCGTTTTCGGATCGCATACACCGACGGCTTTGGATGCCGGAGCACTCGGCACTGACGTCGCGCCCGCGCGTGAGGAAGAAACTGCCACGCAGGTTGCCGGGCACACACGTGGCAAGCGCGGACGCAAGCCGCTGGATCAGAATCTGCCGCGCGAGATCGTGCGGCACGAATTGCCCGAATCGGACCGCTTCTGCGCGCATGACGGCGATTCGCTGGTTGAGATCGGTGTCGAGACCAGCGAGCAGCTCAATGTGATTCCCGAACAGGTACGCGTCATCCAGCATCAGCGCGTGAAGTACGCGTGCCCCTCCCGTGGGGGTAGATCCGGGGGTAACCGGTCATCGCCGCATCGCCCATACCCTTATGGGACGGGCCTGAAAGGCTACTATGTGAATCCAGTACGGCCCCCATCAAACCGGGGGTTGTGCGCCGCAGCGGCGTGCGCAAACTCGCGCCGGTCCTTGAAGCCTGTCGCTATCGTCCATGAGACTTCGCTCGTGACATGCTGCGGGGCCTCTTGAAATTTCCGTTCCATGCGCTATTTTGTTCATCGCTCAGGCAGTCGCGACAAGCGCTGCGTGTTTCGATTTGTTTGTCGGCGGGGTTTCCCACGGACAGGCGGACTGGAGCGCGTGGTTCCATTCGTCCTCCGTGTCGGCCCCGGTTTTCCAGGAGCCAGTCATGAGCGATCCCTTCTTCAGCACCGATCTGCTGGGCGAATTCGACCGCCTGCAACGGCAGATGGCCAGCCTCTTTCCAGCCTTTCCCGCAAGCCTGCGCGCCACGCGCAGCGAGACGTTTCCACTACTCAACATCGGCAGCACCGACGACAGTGTCGAGATCGTAGCGTTTGCGCCGGGGCTCGATCCGGCGGCGATCGACGTCTCGATTGACAAAGGACTGCTGACGATCAGCGGTGAACGCAGGCCGCCCGAGCGGCAATCGGGGGACGATACGCGCGTGTATGCCAGCGAACGCTTCATGGGCGCATTCCGGCGCGTGATCGAGCTGCCCCGGCACGCGGATCCCGGGAACGTCAATGCGCGCTATGCAAATGGTTGCCTGACCATCAGCATCGGACGTTCCGAGGCGTCGAAGCCCCGCGCGGTCACCGTGCAGTGAGCACGGTGCGAGCCAGGAGATCACGGAGGACATCATGAACGACAGCATTGAACTGACCACCGGTGCGGCGCGCAACGACGTCGCCGACCGTGAGCGCGGCGGACCCACGAAGCAGCCCACCCGCCTCACGCCCGCCGTCGACGTGTTGGAGGACAGCAGGGGCATCACGCTATATGCGGACCTGCCGGGGGTACCGCGCGAGAAGCTCGATGTGCGGGTACAGGACGGCAATCTGACGATCGAGGCCGAGGCGGTGATTCCGACACCATCCGGGCTGAGGCTGCAGCATGGCGAAGTTCGCCACCCGCATTTCCGCCGCGCCTTCGCGCTCAGCCCGGACTTCGACGTTTCGCGCATCGACGCGCAACTGCGCGATGGCGTGCTCATGCTGACGATTCCTCGCCGTGAGGAAGCGAAACCCCGTCGTATCGAGGTGAGCGTTGGCTAGGTACATTGCACACATGTTTCCGGTCGTGCGGCGCGGGCCGCCGGGTCCGCGCCGTTTCGGCACTTGCGCTCAGACAACCATGGACGATACACGCAATCAGAACTGGAAAGGCTTCGCGATCGAAACCAGCGCTATTGCCGTGCGGCACTGCGTACTTCCGCAGGGATCAGGCAGGTACATGGCCATTGTGCGTATCCGGCGCGGCGAGCAGACGGTCGAGGACTGGCACCTGCCGTGCGTCGCACAGCGCTGGGCGAGTGCGGAAGACGCACATCGGGAGACCGTCGAGTACGCCATCCGCGCGATCGATGCGGGACGCTTCGCCGGCACGGAAAGCTTCGCAGAGACGAGGCGACCGGAATCACCCGGGTGAAGCGACGGAGGCTGAATGAGGCATACATCGTGCTGTCTACCGGCTTGCCACGGCCTCGGGGTCGCCGGGCTGCCAACCACCGCCAAGTGCCTTGAAGGCAGCGACGGCTGCGCGGGCCGATTCCGTTTGCGCCTGCACCCGCTCGTCGGATGCGCGCAGTAAATTTTCGTCGGCCTGCAGGACTTCAATCAGGCTGACGACACCTTTTTGATAGGCCGAAAACGAAGCGGCTCGTGCCCGACCAAGTGAGTTCACTCCCTGGGTGAGCACCGCGGCCTGTTCCTCCCGCTTGACGAGCGCTGAAAAGGCGTTTTCCACATCTTCCGTGGCATGCAGTGCGGCGAGCCGATACGCGGCCAACATCTCGGCGTCCTGGCCCCTGGCCTGCGCGATTTGTGCATTGATGCGGCCGAAATCGAACAGACGCCAGCGCAGACCCAACACCCCGGCCGCCTGACTGGCGCCGCCAGTGAACAGATTGCCCGCGGCCATTGACGTTGCGCTCCCGATCAGTCCGCTCAGCGAGAATTTCGGGTAATACTCGGCGATGGCCACTCCGATACGCGCGTTCGACGCAGCCAGGCGACGCTCGGCCACGATCAGGTCGGGTCGGCGCCTGAGCAACTCTCCCGGCGTTCCCGTGTGCGCGATCCGCGGGGCGGGCGGGATGTCCCCAGCATCGACCAGTTCGGCTTGATGCGTGCCGGGCTGTGAGCCCAGCATCACATCCAGTGCGTTCATGGCCGCGTCCAGTGTCGTCTCCAGGACAGGGATGGATGCCTGCACCTGGGCCAGCGCACCCTCAGCCTGGCTTACCTGAAGATCGGCCGCCAGTCCTTTTCCATACAGAAGCTTGATGGTCGAAAGCAGATCCTGTTGCGTTTGCGCCTGCCGCCGGGCCACCTTCAGACGTGCCTGCAATCCGCGAATCGTGATGTAAATATCGGCAGTCTGCGCTGCCACAGCCAGGCGCGTGGCCACCGCGCCGGCTTCCGAAGCCTGATACTCGGCGAGTGCCGCTTCCCGCCCGCGACGCAGGCCACCGAACACATCCAGTTCCCAGCTCGCGCTGAAATTGGCCTCGTAGTCGTTGCCGTAGCGGTCGAATCCGGGCGTTGAATTCAGGACGCGCCCCAAGGGCGTTTCGACAGATTGGTAGACTCGCGCCGCCTGGCCGCTGACATTGCCTGAAGGCAGCAGCGCGGCATTCGCTGCGCCGAGTCCTGCGCGCGCCTGCGAGACGCGCGCGGCGGCCTGCTCGAGGTCCAGGTTCTGTTCCAGCGCGAGCGCGACGAATCGTGTGAGTTGCGGATCGCCGAAACCCGTCCACCACGTGACGAGGTCAGAACTGGCCACCGTGTGCCGTTGATCCACCGCGTCCTGGCCCTGGAACTGCCCGGGCATGGCTACACTGGGCCGGACGTAATCAGGGCCCACGGCGCAGGCTGTCGAGAGGCCGGCAACGATGATCGCGGCGAGCATGTGATTGGGTAGCATGAGCGTCTTCGCAGGGTTACTGTGGTGACCATAATACCAAACGGTCACTGGTTGTCTATTGTTGTATGCTTATCCCCATGAAAAACGCCACCACTCCTCCCATCACGACTCGCGGCCCCGCTGACCACGAAGTACGAGATCAGATCGTTGCCGCCGCCACCGAGCACTTCAGCCGGTATGGCTACGAGAAAACGACAGTCTCCGATCTCGCCAGGGCGATCGGGTTTTCCAAGGCCTACATCTACAAGTTTTTCGAGTCCAAGCAAGCCATTGGCGAGATGATTTGTGCGAACTGCCTGCACGAGATCGAAACCGAGGTCAGGGCGGCCATCGCCCAGACCGATCTGCCGCCGGAGAAGTTGCGGCGAATGTTCAGCGTCTTCACCGAGGCGAGCCTTCGTCTGTTTTTCCAGGACCGCAAGCTCTACGAGATTGCAGCATCAGCGGCCACGGAGAACTGGCAGGCCGTGGTTTCGTATGAGGCGCGCGTCCAGAAGCTGCTTCGGGACATCCTTCAGGAGGGCCGGCAGAGCGGGGACTTCGAGCGCAAAACGCCGCTCGATGAGACCGCGATGGCGATCTATCTGGTCATGCGCCCCTACCTGAACCCGATGCTCCTGCAGTACAGCTTCGATTACACGAAGGTCGCGCCCGCGCAACTGTCCAGCCTCGTGCTCCGCAGTCTGTCGCCTTGAGGGAAATTTCGTTTGTGACCATTGACTAAATTGGTCACAAGAACCACAATGAAAGCCCCGATTCCTCCATCTATGGGACTTTCATGCTTCGGCGTCGCCTCGCTACCTCTGCAGTCGTCTATGCACTGCCACTTGCGCTAGCCGCCTGCGGCGACAAAGCGCCTTCCGATCCGCGCACCGAGACGCCCCTGGTGCGCACCGCCATCGCCGAGGCCGCGATTCCCGCGTCCCGTTCGTTTACCGGAACCGTCGCCGCACGTGTGCAAAGCGACCTGGGATTTCGCGTCTCCGGCAAGGTGCTGGAGCGGCTGGTGGATGCCGGGCAAACCGTCAAACGCGGCCAGCTGCTGATGCGCGTCGACCCCATCGACCTCAAGCTTGCCGCGCAGGCCCGGCAGGAGGCGGTCACCGCTGCACGGGCACGGGCGCAGCAGACCGCGCACGATGAGGAGCGCTATCGCGACCTGCGCGGCACGGGTGCGATCTCGGCTTCGGCCTACGACCAGGCCAAGGCGGCCGCCGATGCAGCCAGGGCGCAGCTCAGCGCGGCCGAGGCTGACGCCGACGTGGCGCGCAACGCGACGGGCTATGCCGAGCTGGTGGCGGACGGGGATGGCGTCGTGATGGAAACGCTCGCCGAGCCGGGTCAGGTCGTCAGCGCCGGACAACCCGTGGTGCGCCTGGCCCACGCCGGGCGCCGCGAGGCTGTCATCCAGCTACCGGAAACCCTGCGCCCCGCCATCGGTTCGGTCGCCCAGGCCACCCTGTTCGGCAACAGCGGCGTGAGCGTGCCAGCCACGCTGCGCCAGCTCTCGGATACGGCGGATCCGCGTACCCGCACCTTCGAAGCGCGTTATGTCCTGCAGGGTGCGCTGGCCGACGCGCCGCTGGGCGCCACCGTCACGATCGAGATACCGGACGCACGCGTGGCGCTCCAGGGCGGCTTGCAGGTGCCGATCGGCGCGCTGCTCGACGCGGGCAAAGGGCCCGGCGTATGGGTCGTCAACGGCGAGCCGGCCAGGGTTGCATGGCGGCCGGTCACGGTCCTTCACCTGGACGACGACAGCGCTCGCGTCTCCGGTACGTTGAAACAGGGCGAGCGCGTCGTCGCGCTAGGTGCCCAGTTGCTGCGCGAAGGCGAACAGGTCCGGATGTCCGGCCAGGCCGTCGTAGTGGCGAACCAGGGAGCACGTCCGTGAGCGAAGGCCGATTCAACCTGTCGGCGCTCGCCGTGCGCGAGCGCTCCATCACCCTGTTCCTGATCTGCCTGATCTCGCTGGCCGGACTCCTGTCCTTCTTCAAGCTGGGTCGCGCCGAAGACCCGGCGTTCACCATCAAGGTGATGACCATCGTCACCGCGTGGCCTGGCGCCACCGCACAGGAGATGCACGATCAGGTCGCGGAGAAAATCGAAAAGCGCATGCAGGAGCTGCGCTGGTACGACCGGACCGAGACCTACACGCGGCCCGGCCTGGCCTTCACAACGCTGACGTTGCTCGACAGCACCCCGCCGTCGGAGGTGCAGGAGGAGTTTTACCAGGCGCGGAAAAAAATCGGCGACGAAGCCGCCAACCTTCCGGCGGGCGTGATCGGGCCGATGGTCAACGACGAATACGCGGACGTCACCTTCGCACTCTTTGCGCTGAAGGCCGGGGGCGAACCGCAACGCCGGCTCGTGCGCGACGCCGAGTCGCTGCGCCAGCGGTTGCTGCACGTGCCGGGCGTGAAGAAGGTCGACATCATCGGCGAGCAGGCCGAGCGCATCTACGTCCAGTTCTCACATGATCGGCTGGCAACGCTCGGTGTCGGCCCGCAGGACGTGTTCGCCGCGCTCAATGGCCAGAACGCCCTGACGCCAGCCGGCTCCGTGGAGACCAAAGGACCGGAAGTGTTGATTCGCCTGGACGGCGCCTTTGACAAGCTGCAGAAGATCCGCGATACGCCCGTCGTCGTGCAAGGTCGCACGCTGAAGCTGTCGGACATCGCCACCGTCGAGCGCGGTTATGAAGATCCTGCGACCTTCATGATCCGCAACAACGGCGAACCGGCCTTGCTGCTCGGCATCGTCATGCGCGACGGCTGGAACGGGCTCGATCTCGGCAAGGCACTGGACAGCGAGGTCGGCGCAATCAACGCCGGGCTGCCGCTGGGAATGAGCCTGACCAAGGTCACCGATCAGGCCGTCAACATTCATTCGGCGGTCGACGAGTTCATGCTCAAGTTTTTCGCCGCTTTGCTGGTGGTCATGCTCGTGAGTTTCGTGAGCATGGGCTGGCGCGCGGGCCTGGTGGTGGCCGCCGCCGTGCCGTTGACGCTGGCCATCGTGTTCGTGGTCATGGCCGCGACAGGCAAGAACTTCGACCGCATTACGCTGGGATCCCTGATCCTGGCGCTGGGCCTGCTCGTCGACGACGCGATCATCGCCATCGAAATGATGGTGGTGAAGATGGAAGAAGGCTATAGCCGCGTGGCCGCCTCCGCCTATGCCTGGAGCCACACCGCCGCGCCGATGCTCTCGGGCACGCTGGTGACGGCGGTCGGCTTCATGCCCAACGGCTTCGCACGGTCCACCGCGGGCGAATACACGAGCAACATGTTCTGGATCGTCGGCATCGCGCTGATCGCATCCTGGGTCGTCGCTGTGGTCTTCACGCCGTACCTCGGCGTGAAGATGCTGCCCGACTTCAAACAGGTCGAAGGCGGCCACGACGCGATCTACGACACGCCCCGCTACAACCGCTTCCGTCAGCTGCTCACGCGTGTCATCGCGCACAAATGGCTGGTCGCCGGTTCGGTCGTTGGCCTCTTCGCCCTGGCCATCCTCGGTATGGGCGTGGTCAAGAAGCAGTTCTTCCCGATCTCCGACCGTCCTGAAGTGCTGGTCGAGGTGCAGATGCCCTATGGCACCTCCATTTCCCAAACCAGCGCCGCGACCGAAAAGGTGGAGGCGTGGCTGGCAAAACAGAAGGAAGCCAAAATCGTCACGGCTTACGTCGGGCAAGGTGCGCCGCGCTTTTACCTGGCCATGGGGCCGGAGCTGCCCGATCCGTCGTTCGCCAAGATCGTGGTCCGTACGGACAGCCAGGACGAGCGCGACGCGTTGAAGCAGCGACTGCGTCAGGCCATCGCCGACGGTCTCGCCCCGGAAGCGCGCGTGCGGGTCACGCAACTCGTGTTCGGGCCGTATTCGCCGTTTCCCGTCGCCTATCGCGTCACCGGTCCGGACCCGGACAAGCTGCGCGCAATCGCGGCTGAAGTTCAGCAGGTGATGGAGGCCAGTCCGATGATGCGCACGGTCAACACCGACTGGGGCACACGCTCGCCCACGCTGCACTTCACGCTGCAGCAGGACCGTCTGCAGGCGGTGGGGCTCACCTCCAGCGCCGTCGCGCAACAACTGCAGTTCCTGCTCACCGGCGTGCCCGTCACCGCCGTGCGTGAGGATATTCGAAGCGTGCAGGTCATCGCGCGTTCGGCCGGCGATGTGCGTCTCGACCCGGCCCGGCTCGGCGACTTCACGCTGGCCGGGGCCAACGGGCAGCGCATCCCGCTGTCGCAGGTGGGCAAGGTCGACGTGCGCATGGAGGAGCCGGTCATGCGCTGGCGCGACCGCGTGCCGACGATCACGGTACGCGGCGACATTGCCGACAACCTGCAGCCACCGGACGTCTCAACGGCCATCACGCGGCAGCTTCAGCCGATCATCGCGAAGCTGCCCGGCGGCTATCGCATCGAGCAGGCGGGCTCCATCGAGGAATCGGGCAAGGCGACGACCGCCATGTTGCCGCTGTTCCCGATCATGCTGGCGATCACGCTGGTCATCATCATTTTCCAGGTTCGCTCGATTTCCGCGATGGTGATGGTGTTCATGACGAGCCCGCTCGGCCTGATCGGCGTGGTGCCGACGTTGATCCTGTTCCGGCAGCCTTTCGGTATCAACGCGCTGGTCGGCCTCATCGCGCTGTCGGGCATCCTGATGCGCAACACGCTGATCCTGATCGGGCAGATTCATCAGAACGAACATGCCGGGCTGGATCCGTTCCATGCGATTGTCGAAGCCACCGTGCAGCGCGCCCGCCCGGTGCTCCTGACGGCCATGGCGGCGATCCTCGCCTTCATCCCGCTGACCCACTCGGTGTTCTGGGGAACGCTCGCCTACACGCTGATCGGCGGTACGTTCGCCGGGACGATTCTCACGCTGGTGTTCCTGCCGGCGATGTATTCCATCTGGTTCAAGATCCGCCCCGGCACTTCTGCGGGTTCGCACAAGAGCCGGGATAACCAGTCATCGCATTCAGAACCGGTGACGCAGGATGCGCTCGACGCGCGCACTTAAAACATCATCAATTTCACCTGAGGGGAGCTGTTCATGTCGAAATCCACCGTTGTCGTTGTGACCGGGGTGTCATCGGGTATCGGACGCGCCACCGCCGAGAAGTTTGCCGGCCGGGGTTGCCGCGTATTGGGTACCGTGCGCAGCATCGCAACAGCGGTGCCTGTCTCCGGCGTCGAGCTCGTCGAGATGGACGTTCGCGACGATGCATCGGTCCGGGCCGCAATCCAGTCCGTCATCGAACTCGCCGGGCGAATCGATGTGCTCGTCAATAATGCGGGAATGAGCCTGATCGGTGCCGTGGAGGAAACTTCGGCTGCCGAGGCCGTGTCGCTGTTCGATACCAATGTATTCAGCATTCTACGCACGACGCAGGCGGTACTCCCTCACATGCGGGAACAGCGTGGCGGAAGGATCGTCAATGTCAGTTCGGTGCTTGGCTTCCTTCCCGCCCCCTACATGGGTCTCTATTCGGCGTCCAAGCATGCCGTCGAAGGGCTGACCGAGACCCTGGACCATGAGGTGCGCCAGTTCGGCATACGCGCAACGCTGGTCGAACCGTCCTTTACCAGGACCAACCTGGACACCAACGCCCCTCTGGCAAGCTCGAAAATCGCCGCCTATGATCGCGAGCGTAGCCTTGCATCGAGCGCAGTCGTCAAGAGTGTCAAAGGCGCCCCCGCGCCCGACGGCGTAGCGAACACGATTGTCGAAGCGGCGCTTGGGAGCTGGCGCATGCGTCGCACACCGGCGGGTGAGGCCTCTCTGTTGAGAAAATTGCGACGCTTTATGCCCACCGGCCCCGTCGATTCAAGCTTGAGGAAAACGTTCGGACTCCTGTGAAGCCGTACCATCAGCCAGCCCGAGTTCCTGCGCTTTCCGCAATGCCGGGATGGGTGATGTTTGATTGATCGGAACGTTTGCGAACCTCGCGACGCATGTTGGACAAGCTGCCCGTTCGCCGCGACGCCCGAAGCCATGTGAGGCGCATCCTTGCGAGTCAATAGACGCGCAATCAGTGCCATATGAACAGTGCGGCGATCGATGCGACAAGCAGCAATACGCCGAGAAGCAGCCACCTGTTGGGTGTCACGAGTGGCACCCCCGTCGTCGGTCCGGAAGTCGTGAGAGCGCCACCTTAGACGGAGGGTGGATGCAGGCGTGAGCGAAGTGCACGACTCCCGGTACACTCGGCGTGGGCCGCATGAGCGGTTTCCTTGGGTGGACACCATTCCATCGTGCCAGATATCCCAACATATGGGAATATTGTTCTGGCGTGAGAGTGCCTCTCAGGACTGGCACCTGCAGACCCAGTTTGCATCTCGTCTGGCTGACGTGACGGAGCTGTCGCTCGCATAGTCTCGCAGCGCTTGCACGACGTGACCTGGTGCTTGTGTTCCCGTTCACATGCCACCCGGTTGATCCAGGATCACGGCATGCGCGTTCGCTTTCGTTGGGGCGCCCCGCCTTCGAACTGGTGCAAACTGTGTGTCGCGATGCCGCCAAACGGGCCGGGGTGGCGCGTGCGGCGCAACCCGAGCGTCGGCCTTGATGACAGTTTTCTCTCGCCGGGTTTCCTGTGCCGCATCCTTTACGTAGCCGTGCAGCGAACTC
Source organism: Paraburkholderia sp. BR10872 (assembly GCF_040965835.1). Classification (NCBI taxonomy): domain Bacteria; kingdom Pseudomonadati; phylum Pseudomonadota; class Betaproteobacteria; order Burkholderiales; family Burkholderiaceae; genus Paraburkholderia; species Paraburkholderia sp. BR10872. The sequence continues at coordinate 37,897 of NZ_JBFRCN010000061.1, read as the reverse complement.
CGTCCCGGCACGGCGATGAAATCAGGGCGCGTGGGCGGCGCGTCGACGAAATGCAACGGATCGACTTGCCGACAGCATGCAAAATGGCGAAGGTGCCATTTCGACTGTCGTCGCGAAGCGCGAAGCGCGGCGGGCTCCGCCGCGCTTCAGGCAGTGCGGGGACGTCATTGTGCAAAAGAGGGGACCAGCATGGCCGAATCGCAAAAGCTGACCGTAGTCTGGGAGACGACAGACTGGGCGGCCCGATGGATTGACTCAACTTCCGACTATGCGATTTTTGCGCTGACGACCGACGGACGCGTTGCGAGCTGGAACCCCGGCGGCGAGTCGGTCTACGGATATGCCCCCGAGGAAATTCTGGGGCGTCCACTATCCATCTTCTATACGGACGAGGACCGTCGCGACGGTGTACCCGAGGATGTACTGCGCGAGACACGGGAAACCGGTCGCAGCGAAGCCGAAGGCTGGCGCTCGCGCAAGGACGGGAGTCTCTTCTGGGCAAGTGTGATTCTCACGGCACTGCACGATCCTGCCGGGCAACTGCTTGGTTACGGCAAGATTGTGCGCGACATGAGCGACAAGAAGCGGGCGCACGACGCGGTGGTCGAAAGCGAGCGGCGATTCCGGATGCTGGTAGACGGCGTCACGGACTATTCCATATTCATGCTGTCGCCCGATGGGCGCGTTACAAACTGGAACCAGGGTGCACGGCGAATCAAGGGCTATGCGGCACCTGAAATCATCGGCTCCCATTTTTCGCGTTTTTATACGCCCGAGGATGCCGCGGCAGGGCTGCCGCAGCGCGGGCTCGAAACGGCCGCGCGCGAGGGTCGCTTCGAATCCGAGGGCTGGCGCGTGCGCAAGGACGGCAGCCGCTTCTGGGCGCATGTAGTCATCGATGCGATTCGCGACAACGACGGTGCGCTGGCCGGTTTCGCGAAAATCACGCGGGATGTTACCGAGCAGCGCGAGACGGAACGCGCGCTCGACGAAACGCGCATGGCGCTGTACCAGTCGCAGAAAATGGAGGCGATTGGCAAGCTCACTGGCGGTGTCGCGCATGACTTCAACAACGTGCTGCAGGTCGTGCGCGGGAATCTCGAGCTGATCGAGAGCAGGCTCAGTCGCGACAGCCAGATACAGGAGCGCCTCGACAAGGCGATCGACGCCGTAGAGCGCGGGGCCAAGCTCGCTTCGCAATTGCTCGCGTTCGGGCGGCGGCAGCCGTTACAGCCGGTTGTCATCAATCTGGCAACGGCACTGCGCAACATGGACGACATGCTGCGCCGCGCGCTCGACGAAACCATCCAGGTCGAAACCGTCGTGGCCGGTGGTCTGTGGAACACCTATGCGGACGTCCATCAACTCGAAAACGTCATTCTGAATCTTGCGATCAACGCCCGCGACGCGATGCCCGACGGCGGGAGGCTGACGCTCGAACTCGGCAACACAATGCTCGATGACCGTTATGTGGCCGGACTGCAGGACGTTCCAGCGGGACAATACGTTCTGCTGGCAGTGACGGACACGGGAGTGGGAATGTCCCCCGACATACTGGCGCGGGCGATTGACCCGTTTTTCACGACAAAGCCGGAAGGCTACGGAACAGGCCTGGGTCTGAGCATGGTCTACGGCTTCGTCAAGCAGAGCGGCGGCCATTTGCGACTCTATAGCGAAGTCGGCCAAGGCACTACCGTCAAGGTGTATTTGCCGCGCTCGACGGGGAGTGCGATCGAGCGTCCGTCGCCCGTCAGCACACCGCTGCGCGGTGGCAGGGAAACCGTGCTCGTCGTGGAAGACGATGCGAAGCTGCAATCGACCGTTGTCGACATGCTGGGCGGCCTTGGCTACACGGTGCTCAAGGCTGACGACCCACAACAGGCGCTGGCCATCATCCGTAGCGGCGTGCATATCGACCTGCTTTTTACGGACGTCGTGATGCCGGGTCCGCTGAAGAGTCCGGACATGGCGCGGCAGGCTTGCGAGACGCTGCCTCAGCTAAAGGTGCTGTTCACCTCCGGGTACACCCAGAACGCCATCGTGCATGGCGGGCGGCTGGACGAGGGCGTTGAACTCCTCAGCAAGCCGTACAGCCGCGACCAGCTCGCGCGGAAGATCCGCCGCCTGCTTGGCTCGCCCGGCATCGATCTCGAAGTGGTCGAGGAAGGCGAGCGCGAACAAGGGTTGGCCCCCGGCTCATTGCGCGTACTGGTGGTCGACGACGACGCGGGCTCGGCCGATGCCGTGGGCGCGCTGCTCGAAATGCTTGGACATTGCCCTCAGTTGCACAAATCGGCCGAGAGCGCCGACGAGGCACTGCGCAAGCAGGAGTTCGACGTATTGCTGACGGACATCTCGTTGCCTGGCATGTCAGGCGTGGATTTCGCCCTGAAAGCCGTGCGCGAACGGCCCCATATTCGCGTGATATTTGGATCGGGCTCGAGCGTTCCCCCAACCGGCCAGCTGCCTTTTTCATGGCGCGAACTGCGCAAGCCCTATACGGCTGACGACCTGCGCGGGGCACTTTCCTGACGCTTCACCCACTCTCGCGGCACTGCAACGTTGTCCACTAGCCGGGAATGAACATGCCCACGGCCGCAGCCGCCATGAATGCCGTTGCGATCCAGCCGCCCGCTTTCAGCAGCCCGGATATCGCGAACTTGCCCATCACGCGCCGGTTGGTACCCATCAGCATGACCACGACCATGACAGGCACGGCCGCCAGTCCGTTGACGACGGCACTCCAGTACAGCGCCTTGACCGGATCGAGGTGGCAGAACGTGATGGCGGTGCCGCCGAGGATGGCCAGGGCGATGACGGCATAGAACTCACGCGCAAGAGTGAGGTGCAGAGAAAGGCTGCTGCGCCACCGGAACGCGCCAGCAGCCCCGTACGCCGCGGAGCCGGCCAGAACAGGCAGCGCGAGCAGGCCTGTGCCGACAATGCCGGCGGCAAAGATGTATGCCGCCAGATGGCCTGCAACCGGTTCGAGGGCTCTCGCTGCATCGGCGGATGTCTGGATTTTTATGTGATGCGTGTAGAGCGTCGCGGCGGCCGTCAGCATGATGAAGAATCCCACTCCGTTCGAGACGGCCATACCGATCCAGGTGTCAGCCGTGATCCGGTCTATGTGCCGGTAGGCCCGGAACGATGAGATCCATCGCAGCGGCCGCTCGCCAGGCTTCGAGCGCATTTCTTCGACTTCCTGTGACGCCTGCCAGAAGAACAGGTACGGGCTGATGGTGGTACCAAGCACGGCCACAACGGTGGTGAGATACTCGCCAGAAATATTGGCGCGCGGCCAGACCAGTGAGACGGCGACCTTTGTCCAGTCGACCGGGACGACGAACGCGACCGCGACGTAGGCGAACAACGCCAGGGTCAGCCACTTGAGTAGGCGCGCATAGCTCTCATAGGGCAGCGTAATCTGAATGATGGCAGAGAGCACGCCAATGGCAACGACATAGAGATGCTCGGGGCCAGGAACGAGAAGGTGGATCGCCGCGCCCATCGCGGCGAGATCTGCTGCGATGTTGATGGTATTGGCCACGGCCAGCAGCAGCACCAGCACGACGACGAGCCATTTCGGACCGAACGCGCGCATGTTCGAGGCGAGTCCCTTGCCCGTGACGCGGCCGATGCGCGCGCTCGTCATCTGGATGGCGACCATGAGCGGATAGGACAGCAGAAGCGTCCATAGCAGCGTAAAGCCGAACTGCGCACCCGCTTGCGAGTACGTCCCGATGCCGCTCGGGTCGTCGTCCGCCGCGCCGGTCACAAGGCCGGGGCCGAGGCGCGACAGCCAGGAGCGTTCCGTGCGGTCGGTGACCGCGGCCTCGGGCTCGAGATGGTCCTGTTCCAGATCCTTTTCGTCCGACACGGCGCAGCTCTCCTTTCGAAGCCGCAGCCTGCGGCATAGCCCCATTCCGCAACTTCCGTGCCGAATGCCTGACTGCCGCTTCGGCGCGTCTGGCACGGTCCTTGCGCCCCGGGGTTCAGGCCGCGCCAGCGGCCGTGTGCAGCCGGTGTTGCGCTGAGGGAGAAGTCGTGAAAAAAGCATCGCTAAAAGGTGTCCCGACTCCGGAGGAGCGGGCGCCCCGCCTGGCGGATCTACGCATGCGCAAGATGGCGCGATCAGCGCACGCGTATGTACGCGGCAGCGCGGACCGCTTTTATGCGTGGCTCGACAGCCAGGCATCCGGGACATTGCCTGACGGGCCTCCCGTATGGATTTGCGGCGACTGCCACCTCGGCAATCTCGGCCCGCTGGCCGATGCCTCAGGGCGGGTGGCAGTCCAGATCCGGGACCTGGATCAAAGCGTCATCGGCAACCCGGTGCACGATCTCCTGCGCCTGGGACTGTCGTTGACCACTGCCGCCCGTAGCGCGGATCTGCCCGGCGTGATCACCAGCCGTATGGCTGAAGCGCTTATCGATGGATACGAACAGGCGTTCGACGACGCACGCACGGACGAGACGAAACGCGCGGAACGGCCGACAGTCGTCAGGGTTGCAATGAAGCAGGCGCTGCACCGCTCGTGGCGCAAGCTGGACCGGCAGACGATTGACGGCGTCGCGCCTCGCATACCACTTGGCAAACGTTTTTGGCCCCTGTCCGAAGAGGAATCGCAGGCGGTGCGCACGCTGTTCGAATCGCAGTCAGGGCTTGCGGTACGGGAAGCGCTGGGACGCGCTGTGCGGGGCGGCGGGAAAATAGACGTCCTTGACGCTGCCTTCTGGGTAAAGGGATGCAGCTCCCTCGGGCGGCGGCGCTATGCCGTGCTGCTCGATATCGACGGCACGTGTTCTCCAGGAGGGCCGCCCTGTCTTGTCGACATCAAGCAGGCCGCCGCCGCCGCTGCGCCTCGCCACGTCGGCGCCACGATGCCGCGCGACAATGCAAAGCGGGTGGCGGAGGGTGCCCGACACGTCTCGCCGCTGCTTGGAGACCGCATGCTCGCCGCCCGTCTGGATGGCTGCGCGGTTGTGATCCGCGAGCTCATGCCACAGGATCTCAAAATCGACGCAGACCGGCTCACGGAAGCCGACGCCGTGAAAGCTGCACATTTCCTGGCGCTGGTGGTCGGGCAGGCGCACGCGGGACAGATGGATGCCCCGACCCGCCGGAGCTGGCTGCATGAACTGCAGGCGAGGCGGCCCGGATCGCCGGGCGCGCCATCGTGGCTTTGGCGCAGCATGGTCGAGCTGGCTGTCGCCCACGAAGCGGAGTATCTCGAACATTGCCGGCGCTACGCGCTTCGGCGGGGCGCCGGCAAGCGGTGATGCCGCGAGACAGCTGGCCGTGCCGCCCCCGTTTGGCGTCGATTGACGAGCCGCGCAGAGAAGCGGCGAGCGCGCCGTTTCCGTCCAGAACCCCTCCCTCAGGAATGGCTGTTGCGTGAGGCGCATCACCCAAACCACGGAGGTGATCATGAGCCAGAGAAAGACGGTCGACGACCTGTTCGTCCATATGCTGTCGGACATCTACAGCGCAGAAAAGCAACTGACCCGCGCCCTCGGAAAGCTCGCGCGTACGGTCAGCGATCCTGAGCTTTCAGGCGCTTTCAAGACGCATCTGGAAGAAACGCACGGGCAGGTCGAGCGCATCGACAAGGCGGTTGAATCCACCGGATTGCGACTGAAGCGCATGAAATGCGTCGCGATGGAAGGCCTGATTGAGGAAGCCGACGAACTGATCGAGGAAATCGAAAAGGGCCCGGTCCTCGATGCCGGCCTCATCGCGGCGGCACAGAAGGTGGAGCACTATGAGATAGCGGCATACGGCAGCCTCTGTGCGCTGGGCAAGCTTCTCGGTCACGACGAGGCGGTGAAGCTGCTCAAGGAAACGCTTGAGGAAGAAAAGGCTACCGATCTGAAGCTCTCGAAGTTTGCCGAGTCGGCGGGCAACGCGAAGGCGGCGGGTAAGGGGTGAGCGACCCGGCAGCGGCGCCTGCTTCGTGCGGCAACGACTGATTAGCAATGCGTAATTTTTTAGGTCATACCGGGAGATCCTGATGTTCATGCACAACAGGAAACTGCAGTACACCGTCCGCGTCGACGTGACCAATCCTGGTCTCGCCAACCTGCTGCTCGAGCAGTTCGGCGGGCCGCAGGGGGAACTGGCCGCTGCGATGCGCTATTTCACCCAGGCGGTTGCCGAGGAAGATCCCGGCCGCAAGGACATGCTCTTCGATATTGCCACGGAGGAACTCAGCCATCTGGAAATCATCGGGTCGATCGTCGCCATGCTCAACAAGGGTGCGAAGGGCGAGCTTGCCGAAGCCGTAGATGAGCAGGCTGAGCTTTACCGCAAGCTCAACGGCGCTGGCAACGACAGCCACGTCACGCAGGTCCTGTTCGGTGGCGGGCCGCCGCTGGTCAACTCCGCAGGCGTGCCCTGGAACGCAGGTTACATCGACACCATCGGTGAACCGACGGCAGACCTGCGCTCGAATATCGCCGCGGAAGCACGGGCAAAGATCGTGTATGAACGGCTGATCAATGTGACGGACGATCCTGGTATCCGTGACGCCCTGGGCTTCCTGATGACGCGCGAGGTCTCGCACCAGAAGTCATTCGAGAAGGCCCTGTATGCGATACAGGGCAACTTCCCGCCGGGAAAGCGTCCGCCCGTCGCCAAATTCGCCAACGTCTACTACAAGATGTCGCACGGAGGCGAAACGATCGCCGCGCCATGGAACAGCGGCAACGGCCTGGAGATGCGCCAGGGTGAACCGGCGGTTGATGGCGGCGACGGCAACGCGTGGGTCAACCTGGACGAGAGCCAGCAGGCCGCGCTGAAAGCCATGCGCGAGCGACTGAGTTCGGAGACCGCCGTGGACCCGCAGACGGGAGCCGAGCTTGGCGAGGCAGCCATCCGGCCCGAGAGCCCTGTTCAGGTGCCGCCTGAGGGAGACTCAAAATGACCGCAGCGCAGAAGCATATTGTCGACTGGCTGCGTGGTGCGTATGCGCCAGCCCCGTCACCCGGCATGTGCCTTGCGGATTGTGACTGCTGCCGCCGCGGACGCCGACTGCCGCGCTTTGCATGGCGCACTCGCTGGCTTTGACTCTGGCGGCGTCGATGTCGCGAGACGACCCCTTGAGTTTCGAATCGATTGGAATGGAGGCAAACATGACGACGAAGTCTAAATTGATAGCAGCGCTGGCTTGTCTTGCGCTTTCCGGTGGCGCATTCGCCGCCGGAGGCGGTGGAGGTGGTGGTAGCGGAGGCGGCACCGGAGGTGGCACCGGAGGAGGCTCTGGCGGTGGTGGCGGCACAGGCATGAGCGCGCCCAACTCCGGCGGCTCTACGGCCACGGAATCGAATGCCCAGGGTGGCAACACCATGGGCAATTCTGGCCCGTCGAGCGGGACGATGCACCACCGGAAGACGACCCATCCGAAGGCGACCTCGACGCAGTGAAGTCGTCGTGCCCGGTACGACCGAGTGGGTGCGCGCTCCGACGCTCACAGTGGCGTCGGAACCGCTCGCCCCTCATCCATCGAGTCGCGCGCCGCGTACCAGGCCCCGACTAGTGCGCCGACATTTCCCGGCGCCGGTTGCGCTTGCGAAGGAATGACATGCGTATTGCCCAGATCGCTCCGCTTTATGAATGCGTACCGCCGCAGCGTTACGGTGCCACTGAGCGGATCGTGCATTACCTGACCGAAGCCCTGGTCGAGCGCGGCCACGAGGTGACGCTATTCGCGAGTGGCGATTCGCAGACTCACGCCACCCTCATCCCCTGCTGCGCGCGGGCCCTATGGCACGACCGGGACGTTACCGACACACTGGTTCACCATGTTGCGCAGCTGGAGCGGGTGGCCGCGCGAGCGCACGAGTTCGACGTCATGCATTTTCACACCGAACCGCTGCATCTGCCGCTGGCGTGCCGACTGAACGTCGCTTCGCTCACGACGCTGCACGGCGTAATCCGCCCGCAGGATCTGGGCGTGCTGCTGGATGTATCGCGGGACGCGGTGCTCGTCGCACTGTCGCAAGCGCAGCGTGAGGGCGCTCCGCACGCGAACTGGCTCTCGACGATCGGGCACGGCTTGCCGTTCGATCTGTTCAGGCCCAGCGCGGTTCACGACGGCTATCTGCTGTGGATGGGCCGCATGATGCCGGGCAAGGGGCCCGACGCGGCCATCGAAATCGCCCGACGATCCGGCAAGCCGTTGAAGATGGCGGCAGCAGTCCATTCGGGAGAGCGCGCCTGGTTCGAGGATCGTATGCGTCCACTGCTCAGGCGACATGCCAGCTGCGTGGAGTATCTCGGGGAAGTGGGCGGCGAGTTGCGCACGATGCTGTTGAGCCGCGCTGAAGCGTTGTTGATGCCGATCACCTGGGACGAGCCGTTTGGACTTGTCATGATCGAGGCACTCGCGAGCGGAACGCCAGTGATTGCCAACCGGCGCGGCGCTGTGCCCGAGGTCCTCCGCAATGGGGTCAGCGGGTTCATCGTCGATGGATTGGAAGCGGCCGTCGATGCGGTAGCACGCTTGCCTTCGCTTTCCCGCGACAGCTGCCGCGCCGAATTCGAGCGACGCTTTACGGCCGAACGCATGTGCGATGACTATCTCGCCGCATACGACACGCTGATCGCGCGACGCGGCGCGATGCATGCGGCTCCAGCATGGGTCGGGAGCTGTCTATCGCAAGCGAGTGAGGCGAGCCGAACGAGGCTCGCGTCATAACCGCGATTGGCCGCACGCATGGGAGAGCGGCAGGTTGTCTAGCCACTACGCGGGTATGCCTCGGTAGTCGTATCGGCTTCAAGGCCGCCGGTCAGTGCGGGTTGCGGGAAACGCATGCCGGAGCGCGTCAAGGAGCGTCATCCCTTCGTTGATGCGCGCCTGTTCGATCTCTATCTGCTGTTTGTCACCGACGCGCTCGGCCCATTTCTGCCGCTCTCTTGCAAAGACAATGCGTTCGTTGATCGTCCGTATGGCCGTCCAGATCGCGTTTTCTTCAGCCTTTTCATGGCCATCTTCGAGGGAGAGTGCATTGTATGCATGGCCGGTGTGGCAGCGGTAACGTAGCACCCGATCGTCAAGCACGCGCCATAGCATGCCGCCGCATTCCGGGCAGGCGAGCGGCGAGCGCTCGCCGATCCGGTCGAGGTCCTCGGGCTGCAGCACGTCAAGCTGGTCCAGACGCGCCTCGAGAGAAAGATCGTTCGTGGACATCGGGAGCGGCTCCTTCACTGGAGCGCCGCGCACTGCGGCGACGATGCGCGCTGCCAGATGCGCCGCGTCGGCGATAGCGTCCGCGCCTGCGGCCGCAAGCGCCGAACGGGGCATCGAATGCGCCTCGCAATCGTCAGGATCCTGCACGATGCAGTAGCCGCCATGCGCCCGGACGGTGGCAAGGCCTGCCGCGCCGTCATCGAGGTCGCCGGTAAGGACGGCGGCGACCACGCGGGCTCCGTAATCCAGCGCGGCCGACCTGAATAGCGGATCCGCCGCGGGTCGCGCGAAGTTCTCGGCGGCTCCGCTATCCAGTCTGAGTCGCCCCTGCGACACCCGCATGTGCCGGTCAGGCGGCGCGATGTAAATCCTGCCATTCTCGAGCGCTTCGCCGTCGGCGGGATGGCTGGCAGGAAGGGGGCCCCAATTCGACATCAACTGAGGCAGCACGCTATCGTGCCTGCCAACGTGCAGCACGATGCAGATGGCGGCCGGGAGATCGGCGGGCAGACCGGCGGCGATCATGCGCAAAACGCCGAACGCACCGCGTGAGCCGCCAATGACGACAATGTCACGTTGTTCCATGCCTCTAGCGAGCGCATTTGGCGGTCCCGCTGTGCAGCGACCGGCAGGAACCGCACACCCTGCATGCAACGGCCGCGTCGCGCTCAGGCACGCCGCCCTTTTTTACCGGCGCAGCGCTGGCAGGAGGTCGCGGAGCACCCGAACCAGTGTCTGGAAGTCGACCGGTTTGCTCACATGCGCGTCGAAGCCAGTTTCGCGTGCGGCGCGCCGGTTCGCCTCGGTGTCGTTCGCGGTCACCGCGACAGATCGAAGCTTCCCAAGCCGCGGATCCGACCTCAGATGGGCGGTGATCGTGGCGGCGTCGATGCCAGAGCTGCCGACGTCACAAATCAGGACATCAACGACTTCTGCTTCCAGTGCCGCCAGGACCGTGTCTGCGCCAGCCAGCATCACGGTCGATGCGCCCTCCAGTTCGAGAAGTTTTCCCAACGAGGCTGCGGTATCCGGATCATCAAGTACGATCATGGCTCGTACACCTGAGAGCGAACCGGCGGGTAGCGCTGCAGCGCCGGACTCACCTGCCGCTTCGACGGCCGGCAGCCACACCGTCATCGCGCATCCGAGGCCCGGACCGTCGGAATGGGCAATCGCGCGCCCGCCATGCATTTCAACCAGCTGCCTGACCAGTGCAAGCCCGATTCCGAGGCCTGTCTTTGAGCGCCCGCGCATTCCCTGGCGGTACATGTCGAAGATGTGCGGGAGTTCCTCCTGGGCGATGCCCTGGCCGCTGTCGATCACATCGATCCGCACCATCGACGCTTCAGGAGCGAGGCGCAGCTCGATCCTGCCTCCGTCACCGGTGAACTTGATCGCATTGGAAACGAGGTTCCACAGGATCTGTTCGCAGCGGGTGCGATCCGCATGGACCATAACCGGCGGTGGGGGGACGGTTACCGACAGGTCGATGCCTTTCGCCCTTGTATCCTGTGTGCAGGCGCCCGCGATGCCCTGCAGCATCGAGGCAATGTCGAGCGGCTCCAGCTCCAGCGCCAGTTTGCCGGTGCGCACCCGCGACAGGTCCTGCAGGTCGTCGATGATCTGCGCCTGGCCCCGAACCGCACGGCGAATCGCGTCGGCGGTTTCCCGCACAAACGTGATCTCGCGGGTCTCGGGCTGCCGCGTCAATATTTCTGCCTTCATGCCTATCAGATTCAACGGGTGCTTCAGCTCGTGCGAAAGGACCGCAATGAAATCGTCCTTGAGCTGGTTCGATTCGCTTTGCCTTTGCCTTGCCTCCTGTTCGTGCAGCAACGCGATCTCTTTTGCATCCTCGCGCTGCTTGCGCTGCGTGAGATCGCGCAGGATCGTGGCGAAGCCGGTGAAGGAGGCATCGGCGATCGGCGTGACGACGCCGCTGCACCATACGCGCCGCTGGTCCCGGGTGACGTGCCAGCGCTCATCGTCAGCGCGGCCCTCAATGCCGGCGGCTTCCCGTTGGCTCGCCGCAACGTGCGCGTCGCGGTCGTCCGGCTCGTAGATGAGCGCGATATCCTGGCCCATGACCTCGCGTTCGGTGTAGCCGAAGATCCGTTCCGCGCCCGTATTCCAGCTGACAATGCTGCCGGCGCGATCGTGAACGATGATGGCATAGTCGTTGGTTGACTGCGCCACGAGCCGCAGCCGCTGCTCGCCGATGCGTGCCTGCTCTTCTGCCTCGTGGCGCGCAGTGATATCGATAAGCGTGAGCACGGCGCCGTCGATACGGTCGTCGGCCGTTCGGTAGGGAAGCAGACGCATCAGATACCAACGCCCATCCTGGCTTTGCAGTTCGCGCTCGATCAGCTTGAGCGTCTCGAAGGCTTCCTTGACGTCCGCGGCTAGCGTGGGGTGATTCAGCGAGTGCGTGATGTCGAACAGCGAGCGTCCGATGTCGGACTCGATCAGCTTGAAGATGTGTGTGGCGCTCGGGGTGAAGCGTTTGACCTGGATCTTCCTGTCGACAAACACGGTCGCAATCTCGGTCGAGACGATGATGTTCTGCAGGTCATCGTTAGCCTTGGCGGTTTCCTCGACACGCGCGTGCAGCTCCGAGTTCAACGTGGTGAGTTCCTCGTTGACCGACTGCAGCTCTTCCTTGCTGCTTTCGAGCTCCTCCGTTGCCGAGCGGAGCTCCTCGTTGATTGCCTGGAGTTCTTCGTTCGAAGCCTTGAGTTCCTCGACGGAAGTTTCGTACTGCTCGATGGTAGTGGACAGCTGCTCGCGGCTGTGCTGCAGCTCCTGTTCGAGCTGCATGAGAACCGGGTCCTGCCCCTTTTGCTCGGCTTCGCCTTCGTCCGACATGCGTTCCTGCACCTCGTCGAAAAGCACCAGGAAGAAGTCGGCGTTCACGCCCTGATCATGGAACGGGCGAACGGTCATGTTGATCCACGACGGGCGGCCGTCGCGGACCATCTTCACGCGCCTCGCCTCGACGCTCGCTCCGGTCTGCAGGGCACGGAACAATGTCGTACGCAGATCGAGACGCAGTTCCGGCACGACGACGGTCATGATATTCGTCGACGGCTCGCCCCCGGCGTGGTGCAGGAACCTGCCCGCGTTGTCGGATAGATGCACGATCGCCGAATCACGGTCCACGATGACGCTCGGCGGCGCGTATTCTTCCAGGACCCGCTGGTGCAGGGCGGAGAAGGAGAAGCTCCGGCGCTCGACCGGAGGCGGCGGGACTGCGCTTCCCGCGACCGCCTGCACCTCCTCGGGGACCCCGCTCGCCTGCGCGAGCGAGGGAAAGGCCGTAGCTTGCCTTGCCCGATTGACGATCTTGCGCGCTCGATAAACGCGATGTTTCTTGTCGACGACGGCGAAAAGATCATCGGCAGCGTCGGCCGATTCTGCGGACCCAAGGAACAGATAGCCGTCGGGGCGCAGTGCAAAGTGGAACAGTTCGAGGATCTGTCTCTGTACCGAGCGCTCCAGGTAAATCAGCACGTTGCGGCACGTAATCAGGTCGAGATGGGAAAACGGCGGATCTTTGAGCAGGCTGTGCGCGGCAAAGAGAATGCGCTCACGTACCGGCTTGACAATGGCATACCGCCCCCCTTCATGCGTAAAGTAGCGTCGCAGCAGGTCGGCGGGCACGTCGACAGCAATCGACTCGGGATAGGATCCTGAACGCGCCCGCGCAATGGCCGCGTCGTCGATATCCGTCGCGAATACCTGCATCGCCGAAGCCGATCCGGCCGCCTCGCGCGCCTGCGCCATCAGCAACGCGACGGAATACGCCTCCTCGCCGGTCGAGCAGCCGGCAACCCAGGCCCGGATCTGCCCATCGCTGGCGGCAGTACGGAACAAACCGGGGATCACTGCGTGCCGCAAAACATCGAAGGCCTCCCGGTCCCGAAAGAACTGCGTCACGCCGATCAGCATATCGGCCAGCAGCGCACTGGTTTCGTCCGGCGTGCTACGCAGGAAATTGCGATAACTCTCGAGATCTGTCAGCCCGTTCACCTGCAGTCGCCGCTCGACGCGGCGCAGCACCGTTGCGCGCTTGTAATGCCGGAAATCGTGGCCGGTACGTACTCGCAGGTGCATGAGGATATCCTGGAGCGCGCGTTCGTCACCGGTTCGCGGAATATCCGGTGCGTCCTTCCCGGGCGTCATCCCGTCCAGTTCGGGCACGTGGATCCGCTGGGCGTTGTTCCTTAATTCGCGGAGTTTGCCGGGCATTGCAGCCGCGGGCAGGATGATGTCGACATGACCGGTCGTGATGGCATGCTGAGGCATTTCCGGATATTCGGCGTCACTCGGGTCTTGAGCCATCGTCACGCCGCCGCTTTCCCTGATGCGACTGAGCCCCGCTGCGCCGTCCGAACCGGTGCCCGAGAGCACGATTCCCATGGCGCGCATACCCTGGGCGTCGGCCAGGGTGCGGAAGAACTCGTCAATCGTGAGAATCCTGCGGTCATGTTCGTAGCGATCGGTCACCTTCAGGCAGCCGTCCGACAGGTGCAGCTGCTTGCCTGGCGCGATCACGTAGACGTGATCCTTCTCCAGGCGCGTCAACGCGGTGACCTGTTTCACGGGCATGGAGGTCGCCCGTTGAAGGATCGCGTCGGCATGACTTTCGTGCTCCGGTGAGAGGTGCAGAATGACGACGAACGCCATCTCCATTGAGGCGGGCACGTTACTGAAGAAGTCGACCAGCGCGGGGACGCCGCCGGCAGACGCCCCAATGCCGACGACCGCGAATGGCGAGCCAGTCGTCACGCGGCGCGCGCCGCTGGCATGGCTGTCTTCGCCTGGAGCACTAGTTGTCATGCTGAAGTCCTTTCGTTGTCACCGCCGGCCCGGCACGCGGGGTCCATCAGTCCGGCTTCATTGCGGGGCGTACCGACGGCGAGGGCGCCCCGTATGCGCTGACGGAATCGCACATTACTGCCGATGAGACCGACGGTCAACGGCGCTCAACACTGATCCCGCCGTGGCGCGCCGGGGAGGGCCGGTTGCATGGAACGCGGCACTTGCGCGCTCTTCGCAGCTCACCATCATTGCCCGCTTGTCTGACAAGGCGGCCACATGACAGGGATGGCGTTTTTCGGCGACCTGGCACGGTTGAACGCAGGGGATATCACCAGATAAAAGCGTTGTTTGTATGTCCGGACGGCGGGCGCGAAGCGATCCGGCTTCGGAGGAGCGGGTTCGACGACGCACGCACGGACGAGACGAAACGCGCGGAACGGCCGACAGTCGTCAGGGTTGCGATGAAGCAGGCGCTCGACGGCAGGTGTTCTCCAGGGGGGCCACCCTGTCTTGTCGACATCAAGCAGGCCGCCACCGCCGCGGCGCATTGCCGGCGCTACGGAGTTTCACCGTCGGAGCCACTCGCCCGCTGTCGTGGCACTTAGTGCGACGCGGTTGCTCCAGGCAACTTGTCGCTGCCCGCGCTGTCGGACCCACTTCCGCGCGCACGCTTTGGTTCAATCGCGACCACGCGCACCGGTATCGATTTCGCACCGGGGACCTTGCTTTCCTTTGCGTAGTGCCACAGCGGGAGCAGGGGATTGCATTCGGGATAGTAACCTGCGGCGCATCCGCGGGGGATATCGTAGGGCTTCGCCGCAAGGCCCGCAACCTCACGCACAACGCCATCGTCCGCGATGGTGCGCAGTGTTACGCGGTCGCCCTCTTCTATGTCGCGTGCCTCCATGTCATCGCGGTTCATCAGTACAACCATGCGCGAACCCTTCACGCCACGGAAGCGGTCGTCAAGGCTATAAAGCGTCGTGTTGAACTGGCCATCCGCGCGCAGGGACATCAGCCGCAGCGCGTCGGGCTCGCGCTCATTCATGTCGGGATCTTCTGAAAGCGCTTCGGGCACCATGAATTCTGCCTTGCCGCTTTTGGTCTTCCACGTGCGTTCGCGCGCGGGCAGCGGCCGTACAACCCCGCCAGGTGTCCACATGCTCGACTCGAAGCCGGCGAACATCGCGGGCCATGTCTTGCCCATTTCCGTACGCACCCGCGCGTAGTCCGCGCACCAGTCCTCCCAGTCGACGGTCGAACGCTCGCGCAACGTGGCGCGAGCAAGCCCCGCGATGATGAAGGGTTCGGACCGTACGGTCGGCGCGGCAGGTTCGGCCACGCCCCGCGAGCCATGGAAACGCGCCGTGCTGTCCTCCATCGAGACGAACTGTTCATGTCCACCGGTTCGATCGATTTCGATACGGCTCAGGCAAGGCAACACATAGGTGGTCTTCGCGTGCACCAGATGGCTGCGGTTGAGTTTCGTCGCCACGTTCACAGCAAGTTGCAGGTTCGCCCATGCAGGTTGTGTGCGGTTCCTGTCAGGCACCGAACGCACAAGGTTGCCGCCGAAATTGACGACGGCCTTCACCGTGCCCTCCAGCATCGCTTCGAAGGCTTCGACCGTGTTGAACCCTTTATCGCGCGGCGGCTCGAAGTTGAACTGCTTCGCGAGCTCGTCCAGCGGGGCGAGTTCGGGCTTCTCCGTGATGCCGACCGTGCGTTGTCCCTGCACGTTGGAGTGTCCTCGCACTGGCGAGGGACCTGCGCCCGGCCTGCCGATGTTGCCACGCAGGAACAGGAGATTGCAGATCATGCGAACGTTCTGGACGCCCAGACGGTGCTGCGTGAGGCCCATGCCGTAATGAACGATGACCGCGTTGGCGACGCTATACTCGCGCGCGGCGGCTTCCAGCGCAACGCGCTGCAAGCCGCTTTCTCGCTCGATGGCGTCCCAGCCGGTCTCGCGGACGAAGTGCGCGAATTCGTCAAAACCCTTGGTGTGTGCTTCGATGAAGACGAGATCGAGTACCGGCGGCTGCCCCAGTGAAACTGCCTTGTCATGCGCTTCGATAACGGCCTTGCAGATTCCTGTTATCGCCGCCGTGTCGCCGCCCACACGCAACTGATGGTACTGGGTACTGATCTGCGTGTTCGCAGGCAGCAGCATGTCGTGGGGCGACTGCGGATTGGCAAAGGCGACGAGGCCCGGTTCGCGCAGCGGGTTGAAGGTGATGACCGGCACGCCGCGCCGACGCGCATCCTGCAACTGGTGGAGCATGCGGGGGCTATTCGTGCCTACGTTCTGCCCGAAGAAAAACATCAGGTCGGTCGTGTCGAAATCATCGAGGCCGATCGTTCCTACGCCCACGCCGATGGCCTCCTTCAGGCCGACACTCGTGCTTTCGTGGCACATGTTCGAACTGTCGGGCAGGTTGTTGGTCCCGTACATTCGCGCAAAAAGCTGGAGCATGTACGACGCCTCGAGGGACGCGCGGCCCGAGGTGTAGAAGACAACGCCCTTCGGATCAAGCCCGCGAAGTTCGGCGCCGATCGACTCAAATGCTTCTTCCCACGAAACCGGCACCAGATGATCGGTTGCCGCGTCGTAGCGCATCGGTTCGGTCAGGCGGCCCGCCTCTTCGAGGTCATGGTCGTGCCATTGCATGAGTTCGGTCACGCTGTGTGCAGCAAAGAATTCACGGTCGGCCCGTTTCGGCGTCGTGTCCCACGCCGTGGCTTTTGCTCCGCTTTCGCAAAACTCGAAGGCGTGTGGCCTGGCTGGTTTGGCCCACGAGCAGCTCACGCACATGAAGCCTTCCGGCTTGTTTTGAAGGGGAAGCAGACTCATGTCCTTGAGCGCAACCTTCTCCTTCACGAGGATACGGGTGACGGCCTTCAGCGATCCCCAGCCACCGGAGGCGTAGGGATACTCCGAAGTCCGGCGGCTCTCCCGCGCCTGGGGCGTTTCCTTCGATCTCTGACCTTTTGCCATGGCATGCCTCGCGCGGGACGTGAACGCGCTTCCGGTGCGCAAGCCCCATTCCACGCGCTCGGCCGTCCGGGGCGAAATTTGCAGTGCCTTGTCAGCGGCTGTTGCGTTCGTCGGCGCTGGGCTTCACGATCAGGCTGATTTCGCCATTCCTTTCCAGCAGCGCAGCCTCGACCCTATCGAGCGAGGAACCGTGAAGTCCGACGCGGACGGCTTCGAGCACATCGGCCCGCGTGATGAGCGCCGCGGACATCTGCGCATCATCGAAGGTCCCGTCGCGGTACACCGTACGGGCCTGACCGCCAATGACGCGCTCGACGAAGCGTGAGCGCACACACAGCCACCCAAGCGCCCGGTGCATCAGCACGAGCACGAGGGACGCCGCGACGGTGGGGACGGCAGGCGACGCGCCGACAATGAACCGGCTCAGGGTTGCGCCGAGCAGGATGGCAACGACATAGTCGAAGGTCGAGCGCTGCCCGAAGGACCGCCTGCCCGAAATACGGATGAGGACGAGGGTAAGCAGGAACGCTGCTGCGGCGCGGGCAGCCATCTGCCACGCGTCGAGATCCTTGCCTTCCCCGAAAACCGCGTTCAGTGTGTTCATTTTTCGCACCTCCAGTCCTTGCTTCGAGCACCGGGGGGCGAGGCGACGCGAGCGCCTGGACCCCGCCGCCCCGTTCCCACGCATCAACCGTGCGTGGCGCGGGAACGATACCCGGCATGCAATGAACCAGCAGCGCGATCAGGACCGCAACCGCCAGCAAGCAGACGTCGAGGCAAAGTCATTGTGCCGTGCCTCGCACGACGTGAGCGTAAGCGGCGCGCGCAGCGATGGCGGCTCAGCCGCCGCCGATTCCTTGCATGACCTTTCCCGTGCCTCCGCAAACGGCACAGCGCTTGCCCTGCACCAGCCCGGTGCCGTGGCAGGCTCCGCACAGGTCCTCGCCTACGCCTGGCGCGCCCGGTTGGCCTTCGTTACCCGGATTCAATGGAATTTCATTCTGGCCAGATTCCGGCTTTGTACGTTGCATGGCTAGCCCCTTGAAAGTGAATGCCCGTCTGGCGTTTTCAGGCCTGACGATCAGGCAGGATTGAGCGCAGTCGCCATGCCCAGCCCGCGAAGACCCTCCCGCAGCGCCGACCGCGACGGCGTACCGGCCGAGGCCGTGGGTACGGTGAATGCGCAGAAGGCGGGCACAAACAAACAGGTTCGCCTTTCCGTTGCCCATCCCTATTGGAGTCCAGCATGCCTTCCCGCGAAATATCGGCGTCCCGTCGCAACTGGATGCAAGCCGCCTCGGCAGGTGTCCTTGCCGCAGTAGCGCCCGCCGCGATGGCGCAGGAGCCGGGTACCGCGAGTGGTCCGACGCCGCAGGAGGATCCGCGCGCCGCTTATCCGCATCCGCCATTTCCTGCCCAGCAGCAACCCTGGCCCGGACTCGCGGGACGCATGACGCCGCGGCCCGACCACGGGGAAACGAGCTATCGCGGCACCGGGCGTCTAAGCGGCCGCAAGGCGCTCGTAACGGGCGGCGACTCGGGCATTGGCCGCGCAGCCGCCATCGCGTTCGCGCGGGAGGGCGCCGATGTCGCGATCGCCTACCTGCCGCAGGAGGAGCCGGATGCCCGCGAAGTTGTACAGTTGATTCAGTCTGCAGGCCGCAAGGCGGTTCCGCTGGCAGTCGACATCCGCAGCGAAGCGGCGTGTCAATCGCTGGTGGAACGCGCGGTGTCAGGGCTAGGCGGCCTCGAAGTCCTCGTGAACAATGCGGGACGACAGCAAAGCCACGACTCGATCCTCGACATCAGCACCGAGCAGTTCGACTGGACCCTCAAGACCAACCTGTATGCGTTGTTCTGGATCACCAAGGCGGCCATTCCGCACATGCAGGCAGGCGCCGCAATTATCAACACGACTTCCGTTAACGCCTACGACCCGTCTGCTAACTTGCTCGACTACGCCATGACCAAGGCGGCAATAGCGAACTTCACCAAGGGGCTCGCGAAGCAAATGATCAAGCGGGGAATCCGGGTCAATGGTGTGGCGCCAGGACCTTTCTGGACCGCACTACAAGTGAGTGGTGGCCAGACCATGGAGAACGTGCAGAAGTTCGGTGAGCAGGTGCCGATGGGCAGGCCGGGTCAGCCGGCAGAAATCGCGCCGATCTATGTCGAACTCGCATCGGCGCAGGCCTCGTACATTACCGGACAGATCTACGGCGCCTCGGGTGGAGCGGGCAACCCGTGAGTATCGCGACGAATGGTCGTCGTGTTGCCACTCTCTATGCTTCGCTCAGTGGCAGGACGGCTGTTCGTGAACGCGGCTCGCCAACGTAGCGGGCGTGCGGATTGCTGGGACTTCGACATTGCGTGGAGGAGGGCAATGAGTATGGAAACGGGAGCAGTGCGCCGGCGCCTCGGTAACTGGATGCCAGGCGAGGAGCAAAAAAGCGCGGCGTTCAGGCTGGAAATCGCGCGGCAGGCCCGAGCGCGCGCGGCGCGTGCAGCGCTGTCCAGCGTCGTGCAGGATCTCGGAAAACTCATTGACGGCGATCCGGTGCTACGGATGAACCTCGCGCGAGCGATAAGCGAGGCGCTTGAGCAGGGTAAGCAGCTGGGGTATTCGGATATCCACGAGCTGCTCGCCATCATTGACTATCTGACGACATACAGCCCGCCATTCGACAGCGATGCACCGATGGCCACGCCACTCAATACCGTTCTTGAATGGCCAATGTGCATGCCGTCCGGCTATGCGGTTTTCCGGGATCCGGCGTTCAATGCGCAGTTGCGTCGCGTCCTCAATACGTGGTGCGCGTTTCTCAGCGGCCCACGGTCACGCGTATGGCTCAACGATGCGCCGAAGGGCTGGTTCAGCCCTCCCGCGTTGGAGAAGCTCGGGATGGACGACTTCGTCCATGATCGTACGCGAGCGCATTGGGGCTTCGATTCGTGGAACGGTTTCTTTACGCGCCATCTGCGTCCCGGCGCCCGGCCGGTGGCGAGCCCGGACGATCCTGCCGTGATCGTGAACGCGTGCGAAGCGTCGCCCTTCGACGTGCGCGAGGGCGTGCAGCTGATCGACCGCTTCTGGATCAAGTCGCAGCCCTATTCGCTCAAGGAGATACTGACGTCGAGCGACGAGGCGCTTGCCCGACGCTTTGTCGGTGGCACGGTGTACCAGGGCTATCTGAGCGCGTACAACTACCATCGGTGGCACGCTCCTGTCGACGGCAGGGTCCGCGAAGCCTACAACGTCGACGGCACCTACTATTCGGATGCCGAAGCGGAGGGCGAAGACCCGAGTGGACTTAACGACTCCCAGGGCTACACCACTGCCGTTGCCGCTCGCGCAGTGATCGTCATCGAAAGCGACAACCCTGTCATTGGGGAAGTTGCGTGCGTCTTCGTGGGCATGGCCGAGGTTTCGTCATGCCAGATATGCGTACGCCCAGGCGATGAGCTTGGAAAGGGCGACGAGCTCGGGTGGTTTCAGTACGGGGGAAGCACCTACTGCCTGATTTTCCAGCCGGGCGTCGTCGAGCGCTTCGCGCCGCGACCACCGTGGCATGACGACGTGCCGCCACTCCGCGTCAATTCGGCGTTGGCTTTCGCGCGCAGCGGCGCTTGAACCGGAACGCAGTGGCAACCGTGATCTACACGGGGCCACTTGCGCCGAGACCAGCCGTGGTCTGATCCGGTCGTATGCAGGCTAAGTGATTCGGGACCGCGAATTGCGCCGGTCCACGCATGAACCCGCAGATCAAGAGGCGTCCAAGCGGTGCGCTCGAGGACCCGCGCGCCGGTTCCCCAAACTTGCTCCAGCCTGGCCAGACCTGCGAATGCGTTCGTCATGCCGCGCGTTTCCGTCTGCTGATCGACGCGGCGGACTATTTCGCGGCGCTACGTGTAGCGATAGTCCGGGCGCGCCGCAGCGTGATCATTGTCGGCTGGGACATTGACAGCCGCATGACGCTTGTGCCCGCGGGCGCGGGCGATGGATTCCCCGAGCCGCTCGGCGATTTTCTTGCCGCCGTGGTGGCCAGCCGTCCTCTGTTGCACGTTCGGATTCTGGCGTGGGATTTTGCCATGCTGTATGCGCTCGAGCGCGAATGGTTGCCCGCATACAAGCTGGGCTGGCGCAGCGGCAAGCGCATGGACGTGCGGCTGGACAGCCATCACCCACCGGGTGCCTCGCATCACCAGAAGATGGTGGTCGTGGACGACCGGCTGGCCTTCGTGGGAGGCATTGATCTTGCCCGTTCACGTTGGGATTCGTCCGCGCACGCGCCATATGAGCCGCGCCGGAGCAACGGTCCGCGCCAGTACTATGGACCGACCCATGACATACAGGCCATGTTCGACGGCGAGGCCGCCCGCACTGTAGCGGCAATAGCGAACGAGCGGTGGCATATGGCGCAGAGGATCTCGCGGAGGGCCCCGCGCGCGCAGGAAGTGTCCCCGTGGCCTGCGACTGAGCCGGTCCGCTCGCCGGCATCCCCATCTGCAAGCGTCGATCCCTGGCCCCCGGGCTACGCGCCCGATATCGAGGACGTGAAGCTGGGGATTGCGCTTACGTGCGCTCCCCATGACCACCGCGAAGGGGTCCAGCAGATCGGCGCCCTCTATCGCGCCGCGATTGACGCTGCGCGCCGAACCCTCTACATCGAGAATCAGTACTTTACGGCGAGTGCCGTGGGCGACGCACTCGCGCAGCGGCTTTCGCAGCCCGATCCGCCCGCGGTCGCCGCCGTCATGCCGCGCGAACAGACCGGCTGGCTGCAAGCCGCGACCATGGGCACGCTGCGCGCGCGACTCTATCGTAGACTGCGTGATATGGACCGGTATGCGCGGCTACGACTGTACTCGCCTTGGAGCGGCGACTCAGGTGACGTATCCATAAACGTCCACAGCAAGCTCATGATCGTCGACGATGCGCTGCTGATCGTTGGGAGTGCGAACCTCAACAATCGATCGATGGTGCTCGATACAGAATGCAACGTCGTGCTGGAAGCCGCCGGCGACCAACGTGTGCGCGCCGCGATCGCGGCGATGCGCAATGCGCTGCTTGCCGAGCATCTGGGCGTGGATCGCGCGCAGGTCGACGCCGCTTTCGTGCGATTCGAGGGCGACATCCACCGCGTGATCGGTGCTTGTGCAGGCGGCACGCGCGGTCTGCACGTGCTCGAGCCGAAGGTGAGTGCGATGCTCGACCAATGGGTTCCCGAAAGCGCCGTAGTCGATCCGGAGCAACCTGCCGTGCCGGACGAAGTCGTGCGCGAGTTCGTGCCCGGCCGCGGGGGACGCTCGATTACCGGACGGCTCATGCTGCTCGGCCTGGGCGCGCTCTTTGCCGTTTTGATGACGCTCGCGTGGCACTACACAGGGCTCGCTCGCTATGCGAACCTCGCCAGTATCGGCAACGCGGCCCGGGCGCTGGCGGCCGTGCGCTTCGGGCCCGTGCTCGTGGTGGGCGCTTATGCGCTTGCGGCAGTCGCTTCGGTGCCTGTCACGGTTCTGATCGTCTGCGCGGGGGTGTTATTCGGCGCGTTCGCGGGTAGTCTCTATGCGTTGGCTGGATCGCTGCTCGCCGCACTGATCACCTATTCGATCGGCCGATGGGCTGGCCGCGACGCGGTGCGGCGGCACGCCGGTTCGCGCCTGAACCTGCTTTCGGCGCGGCTTGGCAAACAAGGCGTGGCCGCGGTGGTCGTGCTGCGCATTCTCCCGTTGGCCCCTTTCGTGCTCGTCAATCTGGCGGCGGGCGCTTCGCACATCGGACTGCGCGACTATCTGCTGGGCACGCTCATTGGCATGGGGCCTGGCATTATCCTCGGTGCCACCTTCGCGCAACAGCTTGCCGCCGCTGTGCACCATCCGGGAGTCGGGTCGGTGGCATTGCTTGTGGCAATCGGTGCCGTGCTGGTGGCACTGTCCGCAGCGCTGCAGCGCTTTTTCGGAGCGCGTGCATCGCAAGGAAACGCTGCGGCGAAAGGCGGCCCGAAGTGACAGCCGGTCTCGTGAAGGAGGTGCAAGGCGGGCGGGGCGGCGAGCTGACGCTTGTCACCTGGAACATTCACGGCGCAGTGGGAACGGACGGCGCGCGCGCACCGGAGCGCATTGCGCGCGTGCTTATCGAAATCGATGCCGACATCGTTGCGCTGCAGGAAGTGCCACTCGGCGGCGCGGCTGCGGCGAGCGCCGATGTTTTGGCGGGACTCGCCCGCGCCACGAACCGCCGGGCCGTAGCGGGCCCGACGCTTGATACGCCTCAGCGCCGGTTTGGCAACGCGGTGCTCACACGGTGGCCTGTGACCGAGGCGCGCACGCTCGACCTCTCCTTTGGCGGGCGCGAGCCACGCGGCGCACTCGACGTCGACCTCCTGTGCAACGGCGAGGCGCTGCGTGTGGTCGCGACGCATCTCGGTTTGCGGCCGCGTGAGCGGCGCGCACAGATTGCCCAGCTGCTGACAGCATTCGACCGGCCGGGGCTTCCCGTCATACTTGCGGGCGACATCAACGAGTGGTTGCTATGGGGCCGCGCATTGCGCATGCTGGCCGGGCATTTCCGGGCAGCGCCGGCACCAGCCACTTTTCCCTCGCGCTGGCCCATGCTCGCGCTCGATCGCGTGTGGATGCATCCAGCGTCGCGCCTGGCGAGCGTGCAGGCCTGGAGCCACGGCGAGGCACCGGTGGCCTCGGATCATCTGCCGGTCGTCGCACACATCGCGGCAGGGGCGCGCGATAGATGAGCTATCTCAGCCAAATGCGTGGGAAAGCGACATAACAGGCGCCGAGGCATCCCTCCAAACTGGCAGATTATTTGTGTGAAGGATATCGCCCCTGGCCGTATGCCCGCCGCGGATGGACTCGTTCACGGAAATACGGCTTGTTCCAATGTCGGGCTCGGGACGAATTCACCCAAGGCTCAGAAATTGCTCTCTACGTCCACTCTGGGGTGTGCTGTTCAGGATTCCATCGGGAGGGCCAATGCTGAAAGTCATTGTTGACGCCGTTTTCGACGCCGCGGTTTGCGGGAAGCGCCGGGAGTCGCGCAGCGAGTCGCGATAATGGAGCAGCGCATGTCCCAGTCTCCATCCACCGACCCAGCGATGGCCTGGGAAATGGCGCTGGTCGCTCGCGTCTCCGAGTACGGGATCTTCCGTCTGACGGATGCGGGAATCGTCGCCACCTGGAACCCAGGCGCGGCGCGCATCAGCGGTTACGATGCCGCGGAGATAATCGGCAAGCACTTCTCCGTTTTCCACGCCGCCGAGGACAGGCAAGCCGGCGTGCCGGAGGCGATGCTGCAGTCTGCCCGTGAGCACGGGCACTGCGAGGCCGAGGCGTGGCGCTTGCGCAAGGACGGCTCACGTTTTTGGGCGAACGTCCTGGTTATACCGCTTTCGGCACCGGACGGAAGTTTGAGCGGGTTCGCAAACATCGTCCGGGATGTCACGGACAAGCGGCTTGCTCACGAAGCAGTGCTCGAAAGCGAGCGCAATTTCAGGCTGCTCGTCCAGGGTGTTACCGACTACGCGCTCTTCATGCTCTCGCCAGAGGGCATTGTCACGAACTGGAACGTCGGCGCTGCCAGAATCAAGGGCTACGAGGCGGACGAAATCGTCGGGACTCACCTGCGGTGGTTCTATACGCCCGAAGACGCTGCGAAGGGGCTACCCGAACGCGGTCTGGAGATCGCTGCGCGTGAGGGCCGCTTCGAAGCGGAAGGATGGCGCGTCAGGAAAGACGGAAGTCGTTTCTGGGCCAACGCCATCATTGATGCGATTCGGGATGAGCACGGCGAACTCGTTGGCTTCGCCAAGATCACGCGCGACGTGACCGAGCGCAAGGTTGCCCAGGAACAGCTGGAGAAGGCGCGGGCCGCATTGCTGCAGTCGCAGAAAATGGAAGCCATCGGCAAGCTGACCGGCGGAGTCGCGCACGACTTCAACAACGTCCTTCAGGTGCTGCGTGGCAATCTCGAGCTGCTGGAGCGCCGCCACCGCGATTCCTGGTCCCGCGAGCGCCTCGAAAAGGCAATCGAGGCGACCGAGCAAGGCGCAACCCTCGCTTCACAACTGCTCGCCTTCGGTCGGCGGCAAGCATTGCAGCCCGCAGTGGTCAACCTTGCGGTCATGCTCAGGAATATGAACGACATGCTGCGCCGGGCGCTCGGCGAAATGATTCAGGTGGAAACGGTGGTCTCGGGTGGTCTCTGGAACACGCTCGTCGACCCCAATCACCTGGAGAATGTCGTGCTGAATCTCGCCATCAACAGCCGCGACGCGATGCCCCGGGGCGGTCGGCTGACGCTTGAGTTGTCGAACACAACGCTCGACAGCCACTATCACGCGCTTCCTGACGATGTCGCCGAGGGGCAGTATGTGCTGCTTGCGATTACGGACACAGGCACGGGCATGCCGCCGGAAGTGATGGAGCATGCGTTCGAACCGTATTTCAGCACCAAGGCCGAAGGGGAAGGGACGGGACTGGGATTGAGCATGGCCTACGGCTTCGTCAAGCAGAGTAGAGGCCACATGCGGATCTACAGCGAAGTCGAACACGGGACCACGGTCAAGATCTACCTGCCGCGATCGACGGAAGAGGTTGTCGAGCCGGAGCCTTTACCGATGCCACGAGTTCCGGGCGGCTCAGAAACCATTCTCGTGGTCGAAGACGACAAGCGTGTTCAGTCCACCGTGATCGAGATGCTCACCGAACTTGGTTACGTCGTGCTGAAGGCGGATGACGCACAAGGCGCGATGGTGATCATCCGGAGCGGCGCCAGGATTGATCTGCTGTTTTCCGACGTGGTGATGCCGGGGCCGATGCGCAGCACCGAAATGGCAAAAATGGCGGTGCGTGTCTTGCCGGGCCTGAAGGTGCTCTTTACTTCGGGCTACACACAGAACGCCATCGTCCATGGAGGACGGCTTGACCCGGGGGTGCATCTGCTCAGCAAGCCGTACAGCCGTGAACAGCTGGCAAGGAAAATACGGCGCATGCTGGCACATCGGCCCGGTTCGGTTCGTCCCGCTGCGCGAAGTGCACCCAACGCGGGCGCGCCGCAAGTTTCCATACTTGTAGTCGACGATGACGCTGCTTCCCGCGAAGCAGTGAGCGAACTACTGTCGCAGATGGGCTACGCAGTCCGGGAGGCCGGCAATCTGGAGTGCGCCCTGCGCGAGGTGAGTGAAAGTGTGCAGATCCTTGTCACTGATATCGCGCTGCCCGACGGGTCGGGCATCGAACTCGCCCGGATTGCACTTCAGCGGGTGCCGACACTGAAAGTCATCTTTGCTTCGGGCACCGAGGCGCCGCCCGCCCACGATGTGGGCTTTGAGTTCGCCTCCGTGCGCAAACCGTTTTCGGCAGAGCAGTTGCGCGATCTCATTGAGTCGGCCCGTACGGGAGCATGATCGGCACGCGGTCAGTGGTCGTCTGCTATGCGCTCGACATGGCAGTCGCCGATCCTGTCGATCGCGTTTAGCAGCTCATTGAGCGCCAGTGGTTTGTGGATGATCTCGTCGACCTTGCCGGTGAAAGCCGGCGCGTCCTGCGGCCACACCAGTGCGATGATAGGTGGTCTTTCGATGCAGGTATCAAAGCCCTCTATCAGCAACGTGGAGGCGCCGCGAGAAAACAGCGAGACATCGACGACGATCAGTTGCGATGGTTCGAGCCAGACTTCGTGCCAGGTATCGAAGGCACGCGCCTTCGACCGCCCGTAACCCCGCCCGTAACCCTTCACGTCGAGCAAAACGGCTAACGAATCCCGGACCCACTTGTCGTGCCCAACAATCACAATCGGTCCGGATACCGGCGCTGGTTTCGGTACGCCATGGGCGGCAGACCTGCGCAGCTGGCACTCGCTGCGCAGCCACTCCAGTCGAGACAGATAATAGCGATCCTGCGCCCTCGCAAGCCCAGCGGGGGACGTCGCTGGATCGTGCTCAAGGCGTTCCAGGTCCTGCGTCGCTCTTTTCAGCTCGGCCACCGCAGTACCGAATGCGAGCGCGTCGTCGGGCTTCAGCATGGAGATTTCACGTGAGATACATAAGGAAGGACATAGGGGCGCCACGCCTTCAGACGATCAGTCGCGAGAAATTGGCATTTATTCCGGAAGCTTTTCCGGACCTTGCGAATTCGAAGCCAAGCCTTCAGGCCCGGAGCACAAATATTAATTCTGAATTCGATGGGAAACGAATTAAAAGAAAATATGGGGCTCCGGCCACAATAGAGCATGCATCGCGATGCGAACCATGGAGATAGTGAGGTTGGGTATGGTTAACAGGATGGCTCATCGCGAATAGTCAGACCATCATTGGGAGAATGGCATGCAGCCGCCCGGCGCTGCCGTCGCTGCATAGCGTTCTCATGAAGCCGTGCAAGCGCGTTCGTGGTCTCGCTGGGCGATCGCGCGCCGGGCCTCGAAGAGGCCACAGCGCGGACATTCATAGCCGAAGGGAGGCATGACTGCCAAACCTCCGCCATTGGCTCTCAGAGCAGTGGGTCCTCCGATCCACTACGCGCGACAGGCGATCCGCTCGCGCTCCAGTACGGGCGTCGGTTGTAGTAGTCATGCAATTGCGTACCCCACGAAACGTCGGCCATCGAAGGCCAGTGATCCTTGTCGAAGCCGGGGTCGTCCTTGATGCGCTGGGCCGTCTGGTCGACGCGGAAACATTTTTCGGCAGTGTCCAGCGTCAGCGCGCTCCACGGGATCGCGTGAAGGGTGGTTCCCATACCGAGAAATCCGCCTTCGGACAGCACGGCGTAAGCAACGCGGGCGCTTCGCACATCAAGCATGATGTCGGAGATCTTGCCCACGTGTTCGCCGTCGGACGAATAAACCTTGTTGCCGTCGAGCGTGGCGGCGGCCATGACTTCAGGGCCCGGCCCATCGCCGATACCGCCTCCGGTGATCTTGGCGCCAGCGTTGGGCGAGAGGGGATCAGAGGTAGTCATTTCGTGCTCCAGGGTGGTTAGAGGCGATCACTGAACAGCATCCCGCATGCCGCGCAATCCCATTTCACGCAAACACTCCGTTTGACAGCCAGTTCCTCGCAGTGCGCGCCCAGGCACAGAGGGTGCGCTCTGGTTGGCATACTTCAAGGAGCGGGCAATGCTTTACTACGCGATCGTTTTTTTCGTGATAGCCATCATCGCAGCTGTCTTCGGGTTTGGTGGGATCGCCGCAGGCGCGGCGAGTATCGCCAAAATTCTGTTCGTCATTTTCGTGATCCTCTTTTTGGCGAGCTTGCTGTTTGGACTTACCAGGCGTTAAAGAATCAGCGCCTCGAGTCATGGGTCCGCATCGCATTCTGTTCTTCCGGCACGCAGAGAAAGGGATCAAAAGCCCAGAATTCCGCGCGCTGCGTCGACGGACAGGGGCCTGCGCATGCGCTCGCTCATGAGCGCCATCTCGCGATCGTAGCCGCAGGCGAGTGCGGCCCGAAGGCGGCCCGACTCAGCGTAGAGGACTCCAAAGCGATCGTCCCCGGCGCGGCCGGCAATCACCAGATCGTCCCAATGTCCGGCATGCCCAAGATAGTCGACGCGCTTGTCGTAGTGCTGGGTCCAGAAGAACGGCACGCCGTCGTAGCTTGCCGTCTGGCCCAGCATGTTGAGCGCCGCGATGCGTCCTTGTTGCTGTGCAACGCGCCAATGTTCGATGCGTGTGCGCTGCGGCGTTTCCAACGCGCTGCTGAGCGTGAATCGCGCGATATCTCCCGCCGCGTAGGTTTCGCCGCAGACCCGCATCGTCGCATCCACATCGAGTCCGCCGTCTTCGCCGATCTCGGCGCCGCTGACAAAGTGCGTAGCCGGGCGCACGCCAATGCCTACGATCACGGCCTTCGCGCCCAGCGCGCTGCCGTCGTCGAGATCGACCGCTTCGACCTCGCGCGCGCCGCTGAAGCGCAGCGCCTTCGCGCGCCGAAACACCACGCCGTGGGATTCGTGCCAGTCGCGGAACATCCCGCCGATACGCTCGCCAAGCACGCGTTGCAGCGGCACACCTGCGGGGGACACGATGGTGACTTCGACGCCGCGTCTACGCAATGCCGAGGCCGTTTCCAGGCCGATGAAGCTGTCACCCAGCACCACGGCGCGCTCGGTTGGCGCGAGCGCGTGGAGTATGGCTGTGGCGTCTGCCAGGGTGCGCAGCGTGAACAGGTTGCCAAGTTCGGCGCCCGGTATATCGGGTCGTTTTGCCACCGAGCCGCTTGCGATGAGCACGGCGTCGAAGGTATGCATGTCGCCATCGGCTAGTGTGACGTGTCTTGTCTGGACGTCGCAGTGTTTGACCGCTCTGTGCTCGACGCGCAAGCGCTTGTCGTGGGCCACGCTTTCGGGCAGGATCGGCGGGACCTCGTCGGGCGTCATCTCGCCGGCGGGCACGAATTTGCTGAGACAGGTACGGTCGTAGGGCACTTGCGGCTCGGCGGTGAATATCGTCACCTCGCCCGCGAATTCGCTTTCCAGCAGCGTGGCGACGGCCGCTGCGCCCGCCGCACCGCCGCCGATCACCGCGAAACGACGGGCGGACCTGGCGTGCGCGGAGGGCGTGCGAGGCGCGGCGGCACGCAGTGGCGTGAGTTCGACGAGGACGGCGTCCCCTTCGATACGCACCGGGTACGACGTCAGCCCCTCCAGCGCAGGCGGTTCGAGACACGCGCCGCTTTCGATCGAGAACACGCCCTTGTGCCATGGGCACACGATGCGGCCTGCGCAAAGCGCGCCCTGTTCGAGTGGCGCGCCCGCATGCGGGCAGTCCGCGCTGAATGCGCGGATGCGATCGCCCGCGTTCACGAGCAGCACGGCGACCCCTTCCAGCTCGATGCGCCGCATGGCCGTCGGGGGCACTGCTGCCACATCCATTGCCTTGATCCATCCAGCCATAGCGTGCTCCGGTCTCTTCTGTGGGACCCCAAGCGCAATCGATGTGCCGCGAGACGCGTGTGCGCCAATGCCGCGCCAAGGCGCGAGCGGGGCCGGCGCAACGCTGCGAAAAGGTTCGACTGAGGCATCGGCGAAGGAGTGGACGAGAACGGTACGTACGCATCGACATTGCGACTCCGGGTGTCGAAGGCCGCGCAGGCGCCGGTATAGGGGCGGTCGGCGCAGGCATCCGGCGTGCGCTGCAGGGGATGAGACTGCGCCGCTCGAGCGCGAAATGCGCGAGCGGCGCAGTCTGGCCTTTGCTGCGTACGCCACGATGGAACTTCGGGTGGCATGACGCAATGTCACGCCAATACCATGGAGTTCGAATGATCGGGGTCATTATTCCTGCGCACAACGAAGCGGGCCTGATCGCCGCGTGTCTTGCCTCGGTGCGGTGCGCCGCGACGCATCCTGCGCTGCGAGGCGAAGCGGTTCGGCCGCTCGTGGTGCTCGACGCCTGCACGGACGCATCGGCTGAGATCGTCTCGGACTTCGGGTTCGAGGCCCTATGCATAGAAGCGCGCAACGTTGGCGTCGCCCGCGCTGCCGGTGCTGAGGCCTTGCTCGCCTGCGGCGCGCGCTGGCTGGCCTTCACCGACGCCGACAGTCACGTGGCGCCCGACTGGCTTGCCGCGCAGCTCGCGCTTGCCGCGGACGCCGTGTGCGGGCCCGTGAGCGTGGACGACTGGAGCGCGCTGGCGCCTTGCGCCCGCGCGACCTGGGAACGGCGCTACCGCGACGCGGACGGGCATCGCCACATTCATGGCGCAAACCTGGGCGTCGCGGCGCACGCGTATTTGCGCGCTGGCGGTTTTCCGCCGCTTGCCTGCAGCGAAGACGTCGCGCTGGTCGATCTGCTGATCGCGACAGGCGCCACGCTCGCGTGGAGCGCGGCGCCGCGCGTGGTGACCAGCGGGCGGCGCGACGCGCGTACGCGCGGCGGCTTCGGCGACACGCTCGCCGCGTGGGCGGACGGCGTGGACGATAGCGAGCAGTCGGTTGCGCCTTGAGTCTCAGCGTGTCTTCACGCGCGTTCGCGGCGCGCGACACTGAGCCGATCGCGGCTCCAGACATCGAGCAGGAAATCCGTGTCTTCGATCTGAACGACCGCATGCAGCGCGGCGTTTGCCGCCGCCTGCGCGAAGATGCCATGCACCTGGGCGCTTTGCAGCATCCACGTCTCGCCGCCGTGACGCCAGTGGCAGCATGCCAGCGTGCCATCGGCGGCGAGCGAGGAGGCGGCTAGCGTGGCGAGCGAAGTGCAGTCGCTTGCGTTCAGGTAGTACGCGAATTCGCTCATCACGATCAAGTCGAACTGTCCGGCGGGCCAGTCGCGCGGCATGGCGAGCGCGTGCACGTCCACGTTCGCGAACGCGGCGAGGCGCTCTTGTGCCACGGCGACGGCGCGAGGCGAGAAGTCGGCGCAAACCAGATGCTCGCAACGCCGCGCCAGGTCGGCGGACAAGGCTCCGATTGCGCAAGCCGGCTCGAAGGCCATGCGATAACGCTCGCGCGGCAGCGACGCGAGCAGCAGCGCGCGCTTGCGCGCCTCGTACCAGCTGTCGCGGTAGTGCCATGGATCGGGGTTCGCGGCGAACTTGCTGTCGAAATAGCTGGCGAGCGATGTGGGGGGACGGTCCATCGTTATCCTTGCGATCGCGGGTTTTAGCGCTGCCGCCAGTCTTCGCCGGACTCGAGGACCGCGCCGGCGAGCGCAGCACAGCGGCGGCGCCCAGGTGTGCACGCAAACACCGTTCCGCAACCCGCGCGCCCGCGGCGGCGCGCCATGGCAACGGGCCGAGCCGGAACGCCAATTGCGCGGGAGAGGCGTTCGACAAGCCGTATCGACAAGGGATCCATCATGAAACAGAAGCCGGCGGAAGTACGCACGCCGCGGGTGCGAAAAGGACAGATGATGCAAGGTCTGTCGCGCGAGGCGTTTCGGGCGCGTTTTATGGCCCGCTATCACGATCCCGCGTTTCGTGCCGAAGACGCCGCGCTCGCGCGCCTCGAAACGATTGCCTGGGATGCCTATAGCGAAGGACGCAAGGCGCCGCTGACCGCGAAGGCGGGGGAGGGTTACGCCGATCCCGACTATGACCTCTCCACCGAATGGCGCCTGACGCACCAGCGTCTTGAAGCCGCGCAGCGGCGCCAGCGGGAGAGCGGCACGCGCTCCCGCGTGATCGTGGTGAATGCGTCGTCGCGCAATGACTATACGTGCCCGGGAGAGATGTCGAAGAGTTTTCGACTCGCGCAGATCTGCGAGCATGAACTGACGCAGGCCGGCATCGAAGCCGACATGCTCGACCTCTCGCGCCTCGCTGCCGAACCCGACCTTCACATTTATCCGTGCAAGGCCTGTGTTTCCACGGCAATGCCGCTATGCCACTGGCCGTGCAGCTGCTATCCGAACCATTCGCTCGGTCAGGTCAACGACTGGATGGCGGAGATTTACGAGCGCTTCGCGGCCTGCCACGGCGCGATTTTCGTGACGCCGGTGTACTGGTATCAGGTGAGTAGCCCGCTCAAGCTGATGATGGACCGGCTCGTATGCGCGGACGGCGGCAATCCCGATCCCTCCTCGACTCACGGCAAGCATCCGGACGA
Source organism: Paraburkholderia sp. BR10872 (assembly GCF_040965835.1). NCBI lineage: Bacteria > Pseudomonadati > Pseudomonadota > Betaproteobacteria > Burkholderiales > Burkholderiaceae > Paraburkholderia > Paraburkholderia sp. BR10872. Next base: position 5,329 of record NZ_JBFRCN010000061.1, on the reverse strand, counting down.
AGCGAAAGCGCTTGAACTGGCGGGCTGGCATTATCCCAGGCATCTTGCGGGACGAGCGTACGGCGCGATCGTGCATGGCGATGTGGCAGGCATCGAGGACACTCGCCGCGCGCTTGCCGACTGGCTCGACTGGATGGGATGGGTCGACGCGGGCGCGTCGGCGCGCATCGATCGCATGGTGGGCTACTACGAACCCTACGCGAGCTCACATGACGCACTCGACGCCGACGTGCGCTTCCAGCAGGAGGTGGCCAATGTGGCGCGCGCGGTGGGAAAAGCGGTGGTCGCGCTCCGCGCGGGCAAGCTGCATCGCGCCGACGAAGGTATCGAGCCGCCGCGTGCGAAATGAATCTGATCGGCATTGCACGGCCATATGCAGTTGTAGAAGCTACGTGCAAGCGCTGCAAGCGATACGATCCGGGGCACCACCGCGCCATATCACGTGCATGCCATTGGGCGTCTGGAGCCCAAAAGGAGAAACGATGTCGATTGCTCTGCCTCACGACATGAGCGACGGCGCGCCGCGGCTGATTGTGGTTTCGCCACATCTGGACGACGCGGTGCTCGGCTGCGCAGGTCTCATCGCAAGGTGCCCTGGTTCGATCGTTTGCACGGTGTTCGCGGGTGAACCCGCCACGCCGATGCATACGCAATGGGATGAAGCCAGCGGCTTTGCCGATGCGCACGAAGCCGTGCGCGCGCGCAAGCGGGAGGACGAGCGCGCGCTTGCGCTGTGTGGCGCGACGCCGTTGTGGCTGGATTTTCTGGATGGACAGTACGGCGCGACGCCCGACGTCGCGGACGTTGCGCACGCGTTGGCCGAGCAGTTCGCGCGTTTCGGCGCCTGGCTGCCCGTGTGCCCGTTCGGCCTGTGGCATTCCGATCATCAACTCGTGGGCGCCGCGTGCCGTTCGCTGCTGCAAACGGAGCGCATTAAACGATATATCGCCTATGAGGACGCGATTTACCGCGCAATGCCCGGTGTGCTCGATGCAGGCTTCCAGCGCCTCGAAGCAGAGCGCTTGCGGGTGAGCCCGATGCGCGCGCAGGCGTTCGGCCGGTATCCGGCTCGGCGGCTCGCGGCGATCAAGCGGCGCGCAGTGGGGGCGTATCCGAGCCAGATGCGTGCATTTGGGCCGTTTCCGCCGGATGTGGAGCGGCCCGAGCGTTACTGGCAGGTGGAGCGGCCTGCATTGCCCACGTAGGCACAGCGCCTCCACTACCAATTTGAAGCCGACGTGTCCGCGTGCTCGACGGCCCCCCGCGGCGCGCGATCGCCACGGTTTTTTTCTGCCTCCCGCACGGCCGCGCGCATGCGCAGCACGCGCGCAGCAACGGGCCGTCGGCGGCGCAGGGCCCAGCCTATGCCCCGCCAAAGCTCACGAAGATCCTCGCCTGGCCGTCCCGCACGGCACGCGCTGCCGAGTGCCCGCCACGTCGCCGTCAGCGCTTCGCCACAGGGCAGACGCAGCCACGCAACGAGCGCAGCATTGCGCGCCAGCATTCGGCGGCGCAGCGCGCTGTCACGCGCGAGCGAAGGCCGATGGTGCACTTCGAGTTCGCTCGCATAAGCAATATCGTGGCCGCCTTGCAAGACATCGAGCGAAAGCAATGCTTCCTCGCCGCCGATGAAAAGACGCGGTTCATAACCGCCCAGCGCGTTGAAGAGCGCGGTGCGGAACACGCATGCACCTGCCATGAAGCCGACCAGATTCGGCAGAGGATGAGCCGCATGCGCCAATGGGCTCGCGGCCATCAATGCGCAGGCTGGATCGAGTGTGTCTTCCTCACCCACGTGCACGGACGCCGTGAGCACGCCAATGCGCGCATGGCGGTCCAGCAATTCGACAGCGCGTGTAAGCGACCCCGGCTGCCAGTCGGTGTCGTCGTCACTGAACGCCACATAGTCCGTCGTCACGCGGGCGGCGCCCGCATTGCGCGCGGCTGCGCCGAGGTTGGCTTCGCAGCGCAGCACGCGCAAACCCGGATACGTCTGCGCGAGCAGGTTTGGCGTGCCGTCGGTCGAGCCGTTATCCACCACGATGACTTCGGGCCGCTCCGGCAGACGCAACAGCGAGGCGACCGTGCGCATGACTTCGGCGCGCCGGTTGTGCGTGAGCACGACCACGCTGATGCGGCGGTTCAGGAAGAAGAGACCTTGCATACCTGCGTCTCCACACGGTTCGTCTTCGCCGCTGCCGCGGCGGTGCTCGCGAGCAAGCCTCCTGGATCAGCGCTTGCGATCTCGCGCTGGAAATACGCGATGGTCGCGCTCAAGCCGGCATCGAACGATGTGTGCGGCGACCAGCCGAGCAGCGCGCGCGCGCGTTCGATGGAAGGGCAACGGCGGCACGGATCGTCCACGGGCAGCGGCGCGAAGGCGATTTCCGAGCTCGATTGCGCGGCGGCGATCACGCGGCGGGCCGTGTCGAGCATCGAGATTTCCTGCGGGTTGCCGATATTCACGGGGCCGTCCGGGGGCGTTGCGCGACTCATCAGCAGTACGAGGGCGTCGATCAGATCGTCCACGTAGCAGAAACAGCGCGTTTGCGATCCGTCGCCATAGACGGTCAGCGGCTCGCCGCCCAGCGCCTGCATGACGAAGTTCGAGATGACGCGGCCGTCGCGGGGATGCATGCGCGGTCCGTACGTATTGAAGATCCGCGCAATGCGAATGTCGAGGCCATGCTGGCGCATGTAGTCCATGCACAGCGTTTCGGCGCAGCGCTTGCCTTCGTCGTAGCACGAGCGCGGGCCAATGGGATTCACGTGGCCCCAGTAGTCCTCGGTTTGCGGATGGCGGCGCGCGTCGCCGTAGACTTCGCTGGTGGAGGCCTGCAGCAGTTTCGCCCGCACGCGCTTGGCGAGCCCGAGCATGTTGATCGCGCCGTGCACGCTCGTCTTGGTCGTTTGCACCGGATCGTGCTGGTAGTGCACCGGCGAGGCGGGGCAGGCGAGGTTGTAGATCTCGTCCACTTCCACGTAGAGCGGAAAGGTGACGTCGTGGCGCATCAGTTCAAAGTTGGCGTTGTCGAGCAGATGCGCCACGTTGCGCTTGGAGCCGGTATAGAAGTTATCGACGCACAGCACGTCGTGGCCCAGCGCCACTAGCCGCTCGCACAAATGCGAGCCGAGAAAGCCTGCGCCGCCGGTGACGAGAATGCGTTTGCGGATGAGTTCTTTCACGTTTGCCGTCCTTTGAAAAGCGCTGCAAGCCACGCGTTTACGCGGTCACTTCTCGCAACGCGAGATCCCAGTCGTGCGCGAAGCGATCGATGGAAAAGCGTTCGAGCGCGCCGCGCCGCGCGCCTTCGCCGAGGCGCCGTGCGAGTGCAGGTTCCCGGATGAGCGTGCGCATGCAGTCGACCAGGCGGTCGATGCGCGTATCGACGAAGCCGTTCTCGCCGTCGCGTATCACGCTTGCGAGTTCCGTCGTGGCGAGCCCGACAATGGGCAGTCCGACCATCATCGCCTCGACAATGGCCAAACCGAGGCTCGTCCAGCGGATCGGATTGAAGAAGAAGCGGTAGCGCGACACGAACTGCGCGAGCTCGACATTCGAAATCTCGCCGATGCCGCCGAGGCTTTGCGCCTCCATGCCCACGAGATCGAGCGGCACCTTGTGACGAACCTGCGCGAACACGTCCGCGCCGAGCCGCCGCCCCCGTTCGCGCAGATGATTGACGACGACGATGCCGCGCGGCGTCGTGCCCGTGTAGCGCGCGCCTTCAGGCACGAGCACGCCATGCTCGATCACGCGCGTGGGCGTCGCGCCGCTGTCCCACATGAGCGCGTTGAACGGCGTGACGTGCACGAGCAACGCGCCGCCGTCGTCTACCCAGTGCCGCTGCGCAAACGGCGCCTCCTGCGGCGGGTCGTGCTCGATATACACGCGCGGCAAGCGGCGCTGCGCGTCGCTCAGCAGATCGAACCGGTCATGCTCCCAATGGCTGCGCTGCTGGTACACGACTACGTCGAACTCATTCGAGGCGACGTCCTCGGCAACGACCTCATGGACGTTCGCGCCCCAGGGAAGCACACCCGCGCGGCCCGCGTAGCCCGACGGGCGCCCCGGTTTGGTCACGACATGGAAGTCGTGCGGCGCCTGCGTAAGGTAATAAAGATAGTTGCCGTGTACGTGCCAGGTGAGCACACGCAAGGGCCGCGTGTTTCGCATCAGCATGGCGGGGTCCTCCTCATCGGCATGGGGGCAACGCTTCCCCGGGCTGCGAAGCCGGGCATGCGGTGGGTATCGAGCAAGTGCGCTTGCGCAACGGCCGCGACCTGCTCCGCGCTCACGTTGAGCGCGCAAGGGTGGCCATACGGGCAGGCGTGGAACGAGCAGGGGCGGCAAGCGGGCCAGTCGGCGAGCACGCGGTGCCGGACGCGGTCGAGCGGCGCCCAGCGCCGCGTGTCGCTGCCTGAGGCGACGACCACGCTCGGCGTGCGCATGGCGGCCGCCACATGCGAAATGCCCGTGTCGTTGCAGAGCACGAGCCGGGCCTGGCGCACGAGCGCCGCCAGCGCACCGAGCGTGGTTTCGCCCGCGAGATGATGAGCCGTCTGCGTCATGCCGCCCAGTACGCTCGCGGTCAACTCGCGTTCGCCCGCGGTGCCGGTCACGGCGATCTGCCAGCCGTCGAAGGCGAGCGCGTCGGCAACGGCGGCAAAGCGCTGGGCCGGCCAGCGCCGCGAGGGCAGCTGCGCACCCGGATGCACGAGCACGAGCCGCCCGGGGTCGAGTCCAAAGCGCTCGACGAGGTCGTCGCACGCAGCGTAGTCCGCGTCGTAGAGCGGAAACCAGAGGGTGTCGTCGCGCAGCGCATGGCCTCGCGCGCCCAGCGCGTGCATCAGCGCGAGGTAGCGCTGCGGCTCGGGCAGCGCGTCGGGCCACGGCAGGTAACAGCCGGGCGGCGGCGCTTCGCCGGGCTGGCTAAAGCCTCCGAGCGCGCGCGCGCCGAACTCGTCGACCAGCACGTTTGCCACACCTCCGCTGCCATGGAGCTGGATCGCGAGATCGAAGCGGCGCATGCGCATCGCGTCGAGAAACGCCGGCAGGCCGCGCTCGTCCTCGGCCTGTTCGGGAAAGCCGCGCGCGCCGGGAAAGACAATGTGCTCATCGACCAGCGTGGGGTAGCGCGCCACGAAATCGGCCGACCACGGCAGACCGACGAGGGCGATGTGCGCGCGGGGGCAGGCTGCACGCAACGCGCGCAACGCGGGCACGCTGCAGAGCATGTCGCCGAGCTGCAGCGCGCGGAAGATCACGATGCGGCGGGGGGCGAGGATTCGGACCTGCAGTTCGCATTGCTGCAGGCGGGCGCGTACT
>NZ_JBFRCN010000060.1:0-54468 GCF_040965835.1 Paraburkholderia sp. BR10872 | reverse complement strand
CCTGGCGGATCAGACGCCCGATGAGGCATACTTCGCGACGCTGCCAGCGATCAAATCGGCAGCATGATCGCCCCGGACGCTCCACTTAAAATCTCGGGACCCTGTCCGAACAAGCGACGCCACCTCTAACGTATGTTGTGCTTCGTGGCTCGGTCATCGGCACTTACTCTAGACTGCACGTTGTACGACCGCTTTTCGAGGAACTACGGACGCATGTGGAAAGAAGACGAAAGACAGCAAGGGGGGCGCGACGCGCCCCTCGCTTAACTTGCCGCCGCTCCACTAGCCTGCGGCTGCGGACGTGCATGTAAGGTACAACCCTATCGCTAACCCCTATTAGCGATATAGCTGCGTTTTTCGACGAAACTGCTTCCGTGCAGGTCCAGCCTCGGAACCTCCGGCTATCCCTGCGGCGATCTCAAGTGTCGAATTAAATGCGGACTGAGGCGAAGTGACGCTTTTACCTCGCTCGGAGCGGAAGCAAAACTGTCACCGCAGTGGCGCAAATCGCCGCCCGCTCCAGGTCTTTGCGGTGACATTCTTATTGCGTCCTACGCTCGAACAGGCAGGACTGCAAGCGTATTGAAAGTGTCATCCCCAAATGCGTAGCGTTTCGACCTCCTGCCTTGTCGCTCTCCAGCAGCGCGCATGAGGAGTGCGATTCCACACCGGCGCGCCCTCTCCCGGGCGCGCCTGTCCCGCCCGGACGTTTGGCGCCGTATAAATGCCAGTCCAGTTCAACCGGCTTTCGGACGTGCACACGAGCGCCGCTATCGCACGCTCTTGCAGTGCCCCTCTCAATCGCCAAGCGCCTCTCGCTCGAGTTGAGCGCGAGGAATGTGACGGACATCCTTGCCCTTGACAACATAAATGACAAGTTCTGCCAGGTTCTTCGCATGATCCCCGATACGTTCAATGGCTGATGCGATGGACAGGTAGTCGAGCGCAGAGGAGATGATGCGGGGATTCTCCGCCATGTACGTCGGCAGCTTGCGCACGAGCGCCCGGTACTGCTCGTCGATCGCCTCGTCCTCACGCATGATCCGGGCTGCCTCGACCGCATCGAGCCGGGCGAAGGCGGCGAGCGCGTCGTGGAAAATGATTCCTGCCATCCGACCGGAGGAGCGTATTTCCGCGATATCCATGTTCCTGCCTGCAGAATCATTCGCGATTTTCCTCGCGCGCTTTGCGATCTTGCGTGCCTCATCGCCTGCGCGCTCGAGATTGCTGATGCCCTTTGAGAAGCCCATCAGTCGACGCAGGTCGGACGCAATGGGTTGGCGCCGCGCGATGACGTTGCTGCACTCCGCATCAATCTCGACTTCCATCGCATTCAGTCGATGCTCCTCGTCAATCACCCTCTCGACGAGACCCATGTCGAAGCGGCTGAGCGCTTCCATGGCATCGGACAACTGGGACTCAACCAGTCCCCCCATCGCGAAGAATCTCGACGAAAGGTGTTCAAGGTCGGCATCGTACTGGCTGGATATGTGTCTGTCTGGCATAAAAAATCTCTCCCTTTCCAGAAAGACGATAAACTGTTTGTACGGTTTGTCAAATCGGAAAATCCAATGAAAATACAGGCCAGTAGAGACAGAAGCGGCAAGCGACCCCATGCGTCGGGAGGCGAAGACAACAGCGCGGCAGTGGACAGTGGAAAGAGGGTCGAGACTGTAAAGGCTCAACCTGTGGCCTCAAAGCGGCAGGCCCAAAAGACAGTGCCCGATGGGGACCCTCCGCGGCCTGTCGTCCGACACCGCAGGGAGCATGTCAAACGGGAAAAGGTAGTGCGCGACACCTTCACGATGCCCAGGGAAGACTACGAACAGCTCGCTGCGCTCAAACAGCGGTGCCTCGATGCGGGCGTAGCCGTGAAAAAGAGCGAACTCGTGCGTGCAGGGCTTCTCCTCCTGGCATCTGAGCCGACGAAACGCCTGCTCGCGGCTGTCAGGTCCGTCGAGCCGGTCAAGACCGGGAGACCACCGAAGTCAAAGTGATCCGCATTCAACGCCTGACGTTCGTACTGCACGGCGGTGACAGCCCGGAGCCTGCAAGGCGATGCCACGCGTGATTTGCCGAGGGACTGGAGAACCGCAGCCGCGACGGCAGACCCCGTGCCGTTACAAGTGCACCGGCATGCCGCGATGTTGATCGTGCCGGCGCTGTCGCTGAACGTGCGACGCCTTCGCGTGCGCCGACGCTCGTCGCACCGATGCAAGCGGTGTTGGCGCATTTGCACTTTTGCGTTGCGTTGCAGCGCATGCATGCACCCACATCGCGCACGGATGCTTTAGCGCCACATACAACGGTAGCCCGTTCCAGCGCTGACCAACTTCCGGCAGATGCGAAATTTGAACCTTGAGCCGTACCCTGCGGCGGGAGGGAGCATGAACCTGGGTTCGATCCAGTATCAGGTCGACGACGCCCTGCGCCAGGTCGATGCGCATTTTCGCGCTCTCGAAGCAGCCAAACCAGGCTACGCACCGACTTCGCCAGAAGGGTCCCGCATGAAGCAGGAGCGGTACGGCGTGGCCGCAACAGAGGTCTTCTGCGCCCCCGGGAAAACGCCAAGGCCCCAAGCCATCAGAAAGCCGGTTGATTGCCGTTTAGCCGGGGAACGCCCTGGAAGTTTCCCCATCCGGTCATGATACCTGGACCGCTCACCTGAACGCCCAGCGTCAACAGAAGGACAGAACCTCATGCTCCCCAATTTCCGCGACCTGCGCATCGGCGTTCGTCTGTCTCTGGCATTCCTCATCGCGGCCTTGCTCACAGCACTGCTCGGCGCGGTCGCCTACGCACGGCTCTCGGCCATCACAGCCGAGTGGCAGGGCTACGAATCGGTGACGCTGGCAAAACTGCGGCTACTGCAGCACGCCAAGGATGTGTTCGGCGATGCGGTTCACAACTACAAGGACTACGTACTGCGCGGCGGCGACTACCGCGCCAGAGTTGTCGGCAACCTGGTCGAAATAGACCGGGCCGCGCATACCTCGCTGGAGATGGGCCGGTTCGCACCGGCCGAACCTGATGCGGTCGCGGCGCTCACCGCGGCGACCGCCGGATATCGCGCATCGCTGGCCAGCCTGGATGCGCTCGTCACCTCCGGCGCGTCGATCGAGGCGCGCGACCGCGGCGTTGCAGGAGCCGACAAGCCGATCGGCAAGGCACTCGATGCACTGATCGAGATCGGTATGCAACGCACCGTCGAACAGGGGGCGACAGTGACGCGCCTCGCCACGATCGCCGAGTGGAGCATCATCGTCGTCACGGTGGCGGCGCTCGCCGCAGCAGCCCTGCTCGCGTTCTTCATCACGCGCAGCATTACCGTGCCAATCGGCGTTGCCGTATCTGCCGCCGAGGCCGTGGCGCGTGGCGACCTCACCCAGGACATCCAGCCTGACCGCGCAGACGAGACCGGTCGCCTTTTGCGCGCCCTACGCGACATGAACGAAAGTCTGCTGCAGGTGGTCGGGCGGGTTCGCAATGGAACCGACAGCATGGCGACCGCGACAAGCCAGATCGCGGCGGGCAATCAGGATCTGTCCTCCCGAACTGAAGAACAGGCGAGTTCCCTGCAGGAAACGGCATCCAGCATGGAGGAACTGACAGCGACAGTCCGGCAGAACGCCGACAACGCCCAGCAGGGCAATGCTCTGGCCGGCAGTGCGACCGACGTTGCGCACAGAGGCAGTGCGGTCGTCGGCAAGGTGGTGGCCACCATGGAAGAGATCAGCGAGAGCTCCGGCAGGATTGCCGACATCACCGGCCTCATTGAGGGCATTGCATTCCAGAGCAACATCCTTGCGCTCAACGCAGCGGTCGAAGCGGCGCGGGCCGGTGAAGAAGGTCGCGGCTTCGCTTTCGTCGCAGGCGAAGTGCGAACCCTTGCACAGCGTTCGGCGAGTGCGGCCAGGGAAATCAAGGAACTCATCCAGATGTCCTTGCGAAAGGTTCAGGACGGGACGCATCTTGCGTCCGAGGCTGGCGACACCATGTCCGAAGTCACTGCAGCGGTGGCGAAAGTCAGCGAGATCATGGGCGAAATCGCAGCAGCATCAAGCGAACAGAGTCGCGGGATCGAACAGGTAAACCTCGCCGTCGCCCAGATGGACCAGGTGACGCAACAGAATGCGGCGCTGGTCGAGCAGGCTGCAGCGGCCTCCGCTTCACTTCAGGATCAGGGGCGCCAGCTCAGCGACGTGGTCGCGTTTTTCAGTCTGCGGACCAACGGGCGACCGGCGTAATACGTTGGAGATCGGGGTCCCGTAGCAGGCGGCCGTCCCTGCTGACGCACCCTCTGGCGGCCTGGATATATACCCCGCCTGACGGCTTCATCGACCGAAGCGACGTGCCCGCCTTCCATCTGCGATGTCCGAGCGCCGCGACGCGGCCCTGGTATGGCGGCTGGCGTCACCCCTGCCGGATTTTGCCGCCTCGTAATCCTGACCGGCGGCGTCCGCACGCGAGATCGTGCATTGCTTCAGTTCGGTCGTCATGTCCTGCGATTCGCGAAGCCGGAGATAAACGGCGAGGCGGTAGCAAATAAAAAGGTTCATCGAGTGGGGCGAAGGTTCGAACAGTCAACCCATGGCCTGAGGTTGCGGCTCGCGGTATCACGGCGTCAGCGGCTGCGCTCAAGCCTGCGCTGCTGAATCATCCCTCGAACGGATGCGGCGTCGTCAGGCCCGCTCCAGGACTCACGTGATCACGAACAAGCTGAATCGCGTCGGGAACGTGGTCCTTACCATGCAGAGGGAAGTCTTGAACGCGCCGAATTACGCGACTATGATATGCGGCGTCTGCCCGGCACGGGAGGACTGCGGCCGGACTGCTGCGTCGGCCGTGACAACAACGGTACAGCATTCGCAACCGACTGGCGGCCCATCGAATGGACAGAATGACAGGAGCCGGGCACGCCACGCCCGAACGACCTCTGGACCTCACGCCTCGCAATGGCGGTGAACGCCAATGCGTCAAGGAGTCTTTGCGCGCGTGGAGCAACGACATCAGCGCGGCCTCGGGGGCTCAATGAGGTCAACGCAACGAACACGCGCCCCGACGTCGCGCTGCCCGTCCGGGACATCGCCTTCGCGGGCTTCCCTGTGGATAGGCCGCAACCCGGTGCCATCGACCGGATGCGGGCGTCCCGAACCTGTTCGCCGGGGCCGCGATGCGGGACTCCGCTGACATCGCCACGCGGGACATCGAAACGGGCGCCTTTCTGGTTGGATACGCCCGTGTCCCGGCAACGGATCAGGATCCCGCGATGCAGGTGGCGCAGTTGCGTGCGACCGGCTGTGGTCGCATCTTCGCCGACCGTGTGGGCGCCACCCGACGCGCCCACCCACAACTCGTCGCGATGTTCAAATACCTCGAGCCGGGCGACATTGTTGTGGTGACGCGGCTTAGCCAGCTCGCTGGCAGCATTCGCGAGCTGCTTGACATCGCCGGACGTATTCGTGAAACCGGCGCCGGATTGCGCAGTCTCGCCGAGCCCTGGGTGGACGCCCCGACAGGCGGCGGGGCACTGGCCGTTTTCGCTGGCATCGTCGGTTTTGAGCGCAGCCTGGTCGCAGAGCGCACGAGTGCCGGGCGCACAGCGGCAATGAAGCGCGGCACGAAAGTGGGCCGCAAACCGGCGCTTGACCCGGCACAGCTGGATCACATGTATCGACTCGTTGACGAGGGCAACACGAGCATGCAGGAAATCGCAACCCTGTTCAGCATTCACCGCTCCACCCTGTTTCGCCTGATGTCCCGGCGAGCTGCAAAGGTCAGGTGACCATGCCGGTACCATCGCGCCACATCTTGCTTAGACGGCTCGCCGGACCACGAGCATTCTTTTATGGCAGTTTCATCATTGCGCTTGTCATGGCAGCACTTTGCGCAATCGTGCTGTACCAGAGCCGGCAGGATGCGCTGGAGCGGGCGCGCGAAACGTCGCGCAATGTCGCACTGATCGCGCAGCGCGACATCGAGCGAAATTTTGAGCTCTACGCATTGTCGCTTCAGGCCGTCGTCGAAGGACTTGACCAACCCGACGTGATGGCACTGCCACCCCATCTTCGCGCGCAGGTCCTCTTCGATCGCGCCGCGAGCGCCAGATATCTTGGCTCGATGCTCGTGCTCGATGCGTCGGGGAACATCATCATCGACTCGGCGAGCGACACGCCACGCAAGGGCAACTTTGCCGACAGGCCTTATTTCAATGTTCAGCGCGACCATCCTGATACCGGCCTGTACGTCAGCGATCCCTACCACTCCCGGCTACGCGGCGGCGCACCCAGCATCGCGCTTAGCCGTCGTCTCTCGCACCCGGACGGCTCGTTCGCCGGCGTCGTCATGATCGCCGTGAACCTGGAATACTTTCATGAGCTGTTCGCAGGGCTTTCGCTTGGACCGCGGGGTGCGATCTCCTTGATCGGCCACAACGGCATCATGATCATGCGCCAGCCCTACGATCCAGCCGTCATCGGACGCGACATCAGCAAGGCCAGTACGTTCAGACAGTTCCTGACCGCCCCCGAGGGAAGCTTCTCCGACACGTCGACGATCGACGGAGTCCGTCGCCTGTACTTTTTCAGGAATTTCCCTCACCTGCCCCTGATCATCATGGTGGCTGAGGCGGAACCGGATATCTATGCCGCCTGGCGGCGTCGCGCGATGACGATCGGCTCGCTGATGGGCGCGTTTGCGTCGGGGTTTGTCGCGCTGTCGTTCCTGCTGGGTTCGCAGCTACGGCGCCGGATGCGCGCGGAATCCGAACTGCAGATGCTCGCGCGTACCGACAGCCTCACCGGCCTGAACAACCGGCGCACACTCGGGGAAATTCTCGATCAGGAGTGGCGCAGGGCCAAACGCATGCGCAGCGTGTTTTCCTTGCTGTTCGTCGATATCGACCGTTTCAAGGCGTACAACGACACATACGGCCATCAGGCAGGCGACGATGCGCTGGCTGCCGTAGCACGATGTATCGGCGAGAACATCCGGCGCCCGGCCGACACGGCGGCGCGCTATGGGGGCGAAGAATTCATCGTGGTCCTGCCCGATACCCCACCCGACGGCGCCATCGTGATTGCTGAAAAGATCCGTTCGGCGATCAGCGAACTTGGCATCGAACACGCCGCAAGTGAATACGGGCGTGTGACGGCCAGCATCGGTTCGGCAAGCTGGTCTCCGGATCACGATGCCGACGTCACGACCGTCATCAAGGCAGCCGATGAGGCGCTCTACGATGCCAAGGCAACCGGTCGCAACAGGGTGGCGAGTTGCAGCCCGTGAACGGTCACAGAACGGAAAGGACCATTCGGGGAGGCTAACACACGTCGGCCGCGTGACGGCGAGCAAGCCCTGCACTCAGACCGAAGCGGCTGGTCCCTGATGCCGGTCGCCCCGGTAGTGTTCAAAGAGCCAGTAGTGGCACGCCGCCGCGTGGGACGAAAAATCGTCGCCGCGCTCGTGCAGCAACCGCGCCCAGTTCATGACATACGCGACGGGCAGCGCGTCCTCCTGCTCGCCCCAAAGGACAGAGACCAGGAAGTGGTCGGCAGCGTCGGGCGCGCCACTCACCAGAACCGCTGGCTCGAATTCATACGGTGGAGAGGCTGTCATGATGATGATCGTCCCACGCCGCCAGATGCGGGCCGATTTTCCCATGTTCGCCGGCATAAGCGCATGGCTCGACATCTCCTGAAAACGTTCTCTTCGTCGACGCGAATCGCCTGGCGCAAGCCTAAGCGTTCTTTGAACGCCCGCAGCCCCGTTTCCAGCGTGCTCGTGATGAGACACCTATGCCCTCTCTCGACGGTTTCAGGCGACCGGACAGGTGACGGATATCGAGCCATTCAGTGTCGTGGCCTGGTCCAGCGCCACCACTCATGGTGGTCAAGATTGCGCAGCAGATCGGCTCGACGCCGCTCGCGGCGGTAGTGAGCGACGACCCCTCCTGCTGCTATCACCAGCACACACAGGCCCGCAGCGGTACACAACCACGATTCATCCACGTCAGACTCCTCATGCACACCGGATTGAAGGCCGCCTGCAAAGGCGGCACGCTCAACAAATATAGCCGGTCCCGATAACAGCCGTCCTTTCGGTGCTCATTACCCAATGTGTGCAAGCGCTGCCTGTGCAGAGCACGGCGTTTCTCGCCCGCATGTCGCCGTTGTGTTATCAGCCGTCAAACGTCGCACTGGCGTTTCAGCTAGCAAGCCGGTGCGCTGCCATCCCGAGGTCGATGGCTTGGCGGTCTGATAGCCGCGCCGTGCCTTGGCCGCCCGGGCGCCGACGATTGTCCTGCCACAGTCTGCACACCGCGCGGTATGGCGCTTGCTCCGGCGCAGGTAGTCATGCGACCAGCTACCGGAGCCAGCCATGCAATTCATTTTTCGGTCTTGCCTGATCAGCACCAGCGCGAGCGTCGAGGACGGACGTATCGTGGCCAATGCGAGAATCTTCGTTCCGGCGTCCGACGGTTCTTTCGAAGACGATGTCCACGACCTGTGCCTGGATGAGAATTTTATCGACGAAAACGAGGCTCTGAGTTTCGCGCGCGAAAGTGCAGTGGAGTGGGTTGAAGAGCACTGTGTCAGCTCAACGTAGCCAGCGTGTCGTCGCCGCAGTGGTATCGCCGCGCCTTCCCATTCACAGCCGTTGGCGCGCCGCAGGTCTACCGCGCGGCCACTGGCTATCGATGGAAGTCACCGCGGCGGCGATCAATCCACTCAATTGCCTGCTTTTTCGCGAGCATAGCCATTTCATCGGCAGGACCTCGCACTCGAAGATCGCCGCTGGAGAAGGGAATCCCGAGGGCACCCGGAGGATCGTTGGGTGTAATCGTCCACTGCGCTCCGTACGCAAGACTATCGGTCGGAAATGGCGTGAAGTCGATCGTGAATCCGCCATAGATCAGTGAATAAGGCATCGGACTGCCCACACCTGTAGCCGCTTCTAGCCGGACGGTTATCGCAACAGCATTCGCAGAAGGTCAAATTACGCGCGCGCGTCGGATACACCACGGCCCGTAGGTCGGGGGACCGCCTGCGACCATTTCCGGGGTTTGCGTGACCAGTGACTCCTGATCGGATTGTATCGCCAGAGTCCGCGCCTTTCGCACGCACCGCTAGCCACCATCGCCTCCCTGTACGTCACGCCTGGACCACACAACAAGCGCAGCGGAGCGGGCGCCGGTCACCGTTTTCGCGTCATCGCCTGAAGGAGAAATTCACCGTCGTCGGTCACATGCGCACGGTGCACACCGGAAGCGAGTGTCTCGAGTGCGACGAGCTGTTGCTCGAGCAGCGTGTCGAGTTCCCCGCGGTCCATATCGATCTGGTCAGCTCGAATTCCCTGTTGCTCGCCGTCGCGAACACCTCCCCGATCTGTTTTTCGTAGAGAACGGTCCCCGAACCGCCCGGGAACTCGCTCGGCGCTTTGCCAAGCAAGGCGTCCGCGCCACCGACGGAGAGCGACGCGAAAACCGGATTAACATAGATCCGCCGGAAGTCCCTGCCGTAGCGGGCCACCGTATCCGGGGAGTTTTCTACGAGCGTTCTGAACTCGTGCTCCCGACGAGCCAGCCTTTCCTCGAATCGACGCCGCTCGGTGATGTCGCGCGCGACGCCGAGCACACCCGCCATCATCCCGTCAGCATTAAAAACCGGCAACAATCTGGTCTCCAGCAAGGTCTGTTCGCGCGTACAGGGGGCGACCACCCACTCGTCCCTGACGCAAACCTGTCTGGCCTCGATTGCGGCCTTGTCGCGCTCCCGGAAAAAGTCAGCCAGCTCGGCATTGAAGATATCCTGATCGGTTTTGCCGATGACTTCAGCTTTCGACTTGCCGGCGAACTGCTCAAAGCTGCGATTGCACAGCAGGAAGATGCCGTCGGTTCCCTTGAGCCACACGATGTCCGGGATCGTATCCAGCACGCTCATCAACTGTGCCCGTGCGTACGACAACTCCAGTGCCCGCTCTTCGAGACTCCTGTTCAGTTGCAGGGTCTGCCTGAACTGTTCCCGCTGCCCGGCCTCCGCCCGCTTGCGCTCGGTGACATCCAGGATCGCACCAATCAGGCCGACCTGACGACCCTGATCGTCACGGAAGACCGCCTTGCTGAACTCCACCTCGCGCACGCCCTTCTGCGCCCTCCTTACCTTGAACTCGTAGTGCTGGACTCCACCTTTTCCGAACAGCGCTTCATCCATTTCGAAATAGGTCTGCGCCAGCTCATGCGGACCCGTCTCGAAGACGGTCTTGCCGACAAAGTGCTCCCTGGGCACGCCCAGAAACTCCTGAAAGGCGCGATTGAGATGCAGGTACCGCCCCGCCCTGTCTTTTGAAAAAACCGGAATGGGGACGGTGTCGAGCAGCGACTCAAGGAACGACTCGCGCTCGCGCAGCTTCGCCTCGGCGCGCTTGCATGCGGTAACGTCGAAATATAATGCAAGCACCCCTCCTGCGTCGTCCGGAGCCGGGGCACTGACGAGCTGCACGAGATAGTGCTCACGCTGCGCTTCTGGCAACCGATCGAATGTGAGTTCGAGCTCGCGGGCGACACCCGTGGCCGCGACTTCGGAAATCGCATCGAGGTATTGCTGCAGGGCTTGCGGCAGGAGCAGTCTGGCCTCGAGCTCCGGCACGCAGCCGCAATCTGATGCAGCCCTCATCATCATCCGCGCTGCATGATTCATGTAGCGGCATTGACCTCGCGCGTCGTATCGGACAACGGGCATGGGCAGGTCACAAACCGGTATGCAGTACTTGCCTTCAGCATCCATTCCAGGTTTTTTCATACTGTCGATTGACTGTTTTATTGTTCAACGCCATCACGCTCTGATACCCGGCCCGAAAACACCTGGCAACACGAACAATACGCGATACGCCCTGCCATTTGCCCGCAGAGTATCAGAATCATTAAGTGTATCGAGAGGTCGCTTTCCGGGCCTTTTCCGTGGCACTTCGAACGGGCAAGGGTTTGCGTCTGCACCACATAAAAAACGACCCGGCACCGGCGTTATGCTGGGGCCTTCGGCCCGCTTTCCACCTGTGCTGTTTATGCAAGGTGATTCAAGAATGTCTCGGGAAACGCCGTAAACCCGGCGTACGGCAGCCATTTCGCAGACGCAGGAAGTAGTCTGACTAATGCGTGCGATAAAAACGTTTTCCGGGGATAGAACTTGAATCGCAGTCAAACATGGTCGCGTACGGCGGCGCCGGGAGAGATCATTTATTCGGAAGGCTTTGCAGGCGAACGGTTGATCTTCGTGATCGCCGACGGCAAGGTCGAAATCTCCACCCGCTGCGACGACAAGAAAGTCGTGATGGCCACGCTCGGACGCGGCGAATTTTTCGGCGAGACTGCGTTGCTCGGTGCGGAACCACGGCCGAACACGGCGAAGGCGCTTAGCTTTTGCCAGCTGACCGTCGTGCCGGCGACTCTCATCGAAGAGGAACTCGAACGCGTCACCCCGATGCTGCGCCATGTGGTGCGCACGCTCACGCGGCGTGTCAAGGCGAAGGACGATCTGCTCGCCACCTACACCCATGCCGACTTCATGCCGGGCGTGCTGTCGTACGCGCATGTGCTCGCGCTGATCGCACGGGCGAGCGATCGCGCCGAAGGCGGCGATACCTGGTCGCGACAGGGTGCGAGTGGTGCCGAAGTGAGCGTGCCGCTCGCCGACGTCGTGCAGAAATGCCGTGCCGTGGCCGGCCATTCGCGTCCGCATGTGATGGCCATGCTCCGGCGCATGGAGAAGCTCAATCTCGTCGCGATGCAAAGCGGGCAGGCCACGCATCTCGCCAACAATGCGGCAGCGGCAGAAGGCGCGTTGGGCCGCCAGGTGGTGACGTTCGACGCCGTACGCATCGTGGAGCGCGCGACGCAGGTCGCAGACAGCGATCTCGATGTGTCGATCAACAGCGAACTCGAACTGATCGAGCTGGGCGATCTTGAAGCGCTGATCGGCGTGGAGCGCAAGGTCATTCTCAACAAGCTCTCGCACGCCGAAATCGCCGACGAGGTCTTCGCGTTCCGCAAGTCGAAGGTGCTCAACTTCGTCGAGCAAAAGGGCGTGGCGTATTTCTCGAAGCGCACGGGCCGAGGCTCGGGCGAACTCAAGGCGCTCGACGATCTGTTGTTCGTCGATCAGCGCACGCTGTTCGAAGCCGTGAGCGCGCTCGATACCTACGATCTCGCGAAGCTGCTCGCCTCGATCGAGGACCCGGCCGTATCCGGGCGCCTGCTCTCGGTGATGGCGGACGCACGCAAGAATGAAGTGTCGTGGGTCATGCGCCGCGACATCAAGATCGATCCCGTGGAAGTCGAAGATATCGAGCAGCGCCTGCTTGAAGCGGTGCGTGCACTGAAGTCGCCTGGCGGACGCCAGGCAGATCGCTGAGTTGGGAGACACGCATGGATCTGCTTACCCTGATCGGTATCGCCATTGGCGCGCTCGCTGTGGTCGCGGGCTTCTCGCTCGAAGGCGGCCACATCGTCACGCTGCTTCAGCCCGAGGCGCTGGCCATTGTGCTGGGCGGCACGCTCGGCGCCGTGATGATCCGGAACACGTGAGCGCGCTTCTTCGACGCCAGCAAGCATTGCGCATGGCGTTCGTGAAAGCGCCGCGCGTAGACGAAGCGAACCTCGCCGCCATGCAGGAATGGGGCGATCAGGCCAGGCTCAACAGTCTGCTCGCCTTCGAGTCGATGGATCTGCATGGCACGCAGTCCGAATGCAGCTTGAACCTGCAGCCATTCAGTCGACCAGCACGAAGGTTGCCAGTCACAACCGCGACGAAGTGCGCGATAACCTGGTTACGTGAGACGGGATATGACCTCAACCGTTGTTGACGAAATCGCCGCCAGTGGCGCGGCCTTCGAGCACGTCTCTGCCGAATTGAATCAGGACGCGGCACGCCTCTTCGTAAGAATTTGCGGGCGTTGCCCACCGCGGCGTCACCCGAGAATCCCTGACGTGATCGCTCCTGGTCTTGTCGGTGATCACGATCCAGCCGGTAAAGGTCGCTTGCTCCGGATCATTCGAGACATTCGCGTGTATCTCAATTCCCGGCTTGTACTCGGAAAGTTGGCTTGTCATGGGAGGCTCCTCTCAAGCTCAACGAAAAGCGTAGCACGCTCATCGGAGCGCGAACCCGCCCCTTATGTGCGTTACCGCACAAATCGCCCGACCCTAACCTTTCAATCGTGAACCGAATATGAGCAACCCAGGCGCAGAGAAGCCGCACCAGATCGCGGCTGTGGCCGAAGACATGGAGAACAAGCTGGAGCGCAATGCGATGTGGCTGGGCGATCTTCAGGACGCAATCGCATAGACAGCGAAAGCGCTCGCCGAGATCAACTGCTGATCCCCCACGCAAGGGAGAGAAACCGATCACCAGCCTCTTTTGCCGGCGAGCAGCTCGGTGGCGATCGCCGAAAAGCGCCGTTGCACCACGTCGAGCTCCGAAAGCAGTCGCGTGAGCAATTCGAAATCGCTGGAGCCTCCACGCGTCATCGCATTCACCTGATCTTCGAATCTGCCTTTCACTTCTGCAAAAGCTTCGTAGGCAGCCTGCAGATCGTCCAAGTCCATTCAAAGTGCCTCCAAGTTTTTAGAGGACAGGTTAGCACGCAGCTTTCTTTCCGTTTCCATGCGCGGACAGCCAAACATGTATTCGCAGCCCGATAACGAGGAAACGATGAAAGCCAGGAATGCACCGCCCAGCGCGCGCTTCGCAGTGGTCTCGAATTCCGCGACCACCGCTCACAGCTCGCTCATGTGAAGCACGTCTTCGTCAAAGCGGCCGCGCGCATGAACAACCGCGCCGAGAACAGCCAAGGCAAACCCGGCCCAGTCCTGTCATTGCCTCGTGCCTTCACAAGGACACTTGAACTTCGCCCCCGTACGCGATAGCAGCCGTCGTGCGCGAGCCCACTTGCTGTCATCCGTAGAGCCAACCCACAGCGGGACCACCACGGATCATGCAAGTGCTGGTCGACGCTGACTCCTGTCTGCCATTCGGACAATGCACAACACTGGATGCGTTTGCCACCGTCTCATTCAAGCGCGTCCCCGACGCGGCCGTTCCCGGAAGCTATCGCAACGGCTCCCGGATCTCTGATGCCCGCTGTATTCCCTGGGACGTGACGGGCCTTCCTTTATCGGTCGGCGCGATCATCGCGGCGATCGGCGACAAGATCTCTGCTGCAGCCGCCAACGATATTTTGGAGCATGGACGGTCAGCGCCTCCCTTGCTACCTTCCTGTACGGTTGCACCGACACTCCGCAACCCCAGCAACTCCCTCGCTGGAAGCATGTCCTTTTGGGGCCGCCGCTTTCCTGCAGAACCGGCGGCTTTTGTGTGATTGCGCGCGACATGTTGCGGCAACAAGCTCGTACTGGCGCGCGCGGCTCAACGGCGTGGAGGGAGTTCGCGGCTGACTGCAACCCGCGAACACAATGTGCATGCCCCTTTTGAACCGACTGGACGCACTCCGCGCAGTTCAGGGAACCGCTGCCTGCGTGGGCCACCTTAGCATTCGCAGAGGTTGAGGCGGCTCGTTTCGAGCATCGTTAGGTGTCTGAGATCTCGCTGCAAGCCCGTTTTACCGATCTGGATCCCCAGATGGATGGCTACGGGGCGGGATTCGTACGACGCCCCACATAGTCCTGTTTTTTTCGCCCAAAAATGCATGCCGGTGTCGGTTAGCTTGGAGCAAGTTTCGACAAACTCCCTCGCCGCCCTTTGAATTGATAATATTAGCTAATCAAATAATGTGTTCGAGAATGCCGTACCTTTGCGCGCGGCAACTGAATCCATGGAGTAATGCTGGCCGGCCGTGAGATATTGCGGCGACAGGAGGGAATTTGCATGTTCGACGATTTCATCGAGTTCGCAAGACGAATCCGGCGCAGCGAAGGCTTCAAGAATGCGCTCAATACGCCAGCGCGACTTTCCCTGCATGCGATGCAGCGCCTCAACCGTGGCTACTTCGTCATAGAGATCCGTGCAAGTTCAGGCTTTTTCTCCGTGATGCAGATTGTGTTATGCATCCTGCTGTACTGCGATGAAAACCGTCTGACGCCGGTCGTCTCCGCGCGCGGCGGCAGTTATGGCGACGCGCAAGGAAAAATCGACTGGCTGGCCGAATGCTTTGAAAAACTCGCGCCGTCGACCGCGCCAGTTGCCGTGTGCCGGCGTTTGCGGACGTCCGTCGCAAGCGATCTCGGCGATCTGGGTTTTCGACGTTACGAATCCGGCCTTGAGCTCGAGCGGGCGAGCACCCTGTTCCTATCGCACTACCGGCCAACCGCATCGATCCGCGAGGAAGTCGATCGAATCCGCCGGCGTCTTGGTATCGGCGCATCGACACTCGGGGTCCATTTTCGCGGCACCGACAAGAAGTTCGAGGCCCATATGATCGAGCGGGATACACTTTGCCGTACGGTCGAGAGAACGCTTGCCGACGAACCCCATCTCACCAACATTTTCGTATCCAGCGACGAGCAGGCTTTCCTTGATTTTTTCTTGAACTGGAACTTTGCCGTGCCGGTCAACGTCGCGCCCGCCACGTTGCTCGCGACAGGCGAGAAGCCCGTGCATTTCAGCGGACATCCAGGGCTCGCAATCGGCCGCGAAGCACTGGTCGCGAGCCTGCTTCTCTCAAATTGCGGGTATCTGATCAAGACGCCTTCATATCTCTCGGCCTGGTCGAAAATCTTCAACCCCTCCCTGCGGGTGAAGCTCGTCGCGCCTCCACGCGAAAACGCATTCTGGTTTCCCGATAGCCAGATCTGGACCGAGCAGATAAAGCGCGGAATCGACCTGGCCAATCCGGGCATCAGGATCGAGAATTCAGATTCGCTTTTCAAGGAGAACGGGAGGCTTGCGTGAGAGGGTCTCTCACCCCCCTTCCTGTTTTTCTAGGACACCTTGTCGAACGTTATGACGCGTTAGTGACGCTCCCCCCGGTCCGCTTTTCCAGGGGCCTGTCGGCCAATGAGCCGGACAATTGCGCAGACATCCGCATGCAGGCGAGAGCACTCAATGGGGCCACGTACCGGTACGTGACCGCTATCAGCAAAACTGAGGGAATCCCGGGGCGGGGATTGATTCGGAAAGCTGAAAGCGGATTGGGCACTGACCTGTCCGAACGTCGTCTGCGGTTCGACCTTCCCATCCGCACATAGGCAAACGGCACGGCGGCGGTGCCGATCGCGGTGATCCGGAAGTTGCGCACGTTCGTCTGCAATCCCGCAAAGCCACGCTATTCGTTCTCCAGACGCTCCCATTAGCGGTCTAGTGTCAAGCGGGTGCGCAAATCCATGGCCACGCCAGCGGCCACTTTTGCATTTGCTGAGCGCGCCCGTTTCTTCGGACGTTTTCTCCGATATTGTCCGCTACACAGCGATGCCGCTTTGACCTTAATCCGCGCCGCTTGCTCGACGATGCCGCAGCGGAGTATGTTGCGGGTTAAAGCCGGGAGCGCCTGAGCGTGCGAGCGCAGATCTCAGGAGACCGGAAAAATCACATCAGGCTGCGGTTCGTGGCGGATGTTCATCTTCGGGCAGACCTCGCGTTCCCTGACTCCCAGGCGCTGTTCCACATGGACGGGCAGCAGCGGCGCCGCCGATCGGCCCCCGCGGGCATAGAGGTCGCTGGCCACGGTGTCTTCACACAGCGATCTGGATTGCTGGATGTGCCGGCTTCCGCTTGCGTCGTCCCCCGCGCGCCTCCCATTGTCCTGAGGCGTCTCGCCGCTTACCCGGAGCACGTGCCTGACGGGTAACGGAGCGCCCGGCGGACTCCCCACTGCGGGCACAGTCGACCACACGCCGACGAGAACCGCGAGGCTTGCCGGCAACGATTTTCTTCTGGTGGCAGCCGCGCGAGTCTTTCTGTCGCGACGCGCGCAGCGCAGGAGGTACCTGGGTTTCATGATTCAGCTCACGAGTTCCGGTCCCGGACTGGGCGTGCGTCGGTTGGGCATCGCACAGTTCGGGAAGCATTGCGAAATTTTCGCCCGTGGCATCGCCCGACCCGACCGCGCGACAGTGCCTCGGTCGCGTTACGACAGGCTAGCTGGCTGCAATACGGTGATCACCGGTTGCGTGCCCCGGGCGGCTGGATGCGAGCCGCGACGTCATCGCCCTCAGGGATATGCCGATGCCGCGGGAACGCACGCGAAACCATAGCGGGCCGCCCTGCATTTATCTGCCGTTTGCAGCAGATTGCGGGCAGCCACGCCGCGCTTGCGACACATGCGGGTGGACGAACGACGTCCATAGGGGCGCGAAGGAAGATGGCTCATCGTCTTCTCCTTCGACCACAGCAGGCAGACAACGGGCTGCGCGCTCCGTTTCGGCTGCCGCGCTGCGGGCACACAAACCGGAATACGGTATGCGGCCATCCGTCTGGCGCATACCGCCGGAACTGCCTGTAACTTAGTTTCCTCCGCCGAAATTTTCAAGTGCCGCGCGCCCCCGCGCAGCACCGCGTCGTCCATCGTACCAGGCCCTCCCGCAGGCCTGCCGCATGCACGGTCCCTGCGTAACGCTCAAGCGTCCTGCGCGCGGCGTGACGCCTCCGCAGCGCGCCGCATCGCCCGTGCAAGCTCAGCCAGCCGGTAGGGCTTGGCAATGAAGACAAAGTCGTCAAGTTCGCCGTCGCCATGGCGCGAGGGGCTGATATGCCCCGATGCCACGACCACCCGAAGTCCGCGTCGCATGTCCCGTGCGCGCCGGGCCAGTTCGAGGCCGTCCACCGCGCCGCCCGACTGGGAAATGAAGCCATACACCACTGCTTTGGAGAGAGCGGATGCCCGCTTCGGGCCGGCTTATGCCTGTTGCATCGCCTACCCGCCCGGAAAGGTTCGTTGCGCTCTGTCGTCGGGCGCGAGGCGGCCAGGAACAGACTCTGGCTGGTATAGCGGAGCGGTCACTCGAACGTCGGCTTCGTCTCAGACAAGAGACTAAGGCACGCCGACGCACACCTAATCGCCTTCCCTCGCGCTCGGATTCAAATCGCCGGTCGGCCTGTTGGGCGGGACCGGACGGCGTTATGCGGACAATCTTGTTGTCAACGTCCTCGCCACCCATGAAGTAGCCACCGTCATCCCTTAAAGGAACGGGGGATCGTGAAGTTGTTCCCATTGACCTTCGCCTGATCGATCTTGAGATAGATGATCCGCACGCCCGAACGGCTGGGTCCGCCGCGGGTTCTCGCGTTCAACGGGGAGCGGCATTTCCCGGCGAGCAGTCCTTGACGCACGCAACCGGCTAAAGTAATCCGGTCGTTCCGGGCAACGGGCGGAAACCTGAAACCGCCGCGCTGTTGTGCCTTTCGCGTGAGACCGAGGGGTGGCTGCAAGGGTAGCCTGAATCCCCGAAGCTGAAAAGATTCATCTAACGTATGCATTTAGGGGAAATCCCGCAATTTCCTTAAGGCGGGCGGTTCGCTGCCGATACGAAGGTCAGCTGATTCAATTTGCTTCCTCCGGGCCAGTCGAACTTTGGCCGCCGATTTCTTCTCAACGCGAGGCGTCAACCGTGCAATCTCTCAAAAACCTGAAGGTGGTCACGCAGCTGATCCTGGGATTCTCGTCGGTCATCGTTTTGTTGGTGGGACTGGGCGCGTTCAGCGTATTCGAAGTCAGCAGTGAAAACGATCACGTTGCCCAACTCCGCGATAATTGGTTGCCCAGCGTGCGCAGCAGCTTGCAGATGCAAGCGGGATTGCGTGCGATTAGCCTCGCCGAATACCGCGCGTCCGGTGCCCAGACGCCGTCCGCAAGCCAGGAAGCGGACGCCCGGATCGACGCCGGCCTTGCAGACTACCGGCGCGCATCGGCCGAGTACGAGAAGCTCATTACCGAGGCGGAAGAGAAGACGGCGTATGCCGATATCCAGACGCTCATGTCGAAGTATCTCGAAGTCGACCAGCAGATCCGTGCGTTCGGACGAGCGAACAAACAGGCAGAAGCGATGGCGCTGATGCAGGGACAATCGGGCACGCTTCGTGACGCGATGGAAAAGGATATCGGGACGATCGTGGCCGTCAACGAGGCTGGGGCGGCCAAGGAAGGCGAGGCAGCCGGTCAGGCCTATTCGCACGCAATCGTGCTGGTGATCGCCCTGATCGTCTCGGCTTCTGCGGTTGCGCTGGGCGTGGCGCTGATCATCGCCCGTGGCATTGCGAAACAGCTTGGCGGCGAGCCTCGCGATGCAGCTGCGCTGGCCAGCGACATCGCAGCGGGTAATCTGCGCGTCGCGTTGCAGCTGAAGTCCGGAGACCGTTCGAGCTTGATGTTCTCGCTAGGCGCCATGAAAGACCAGCTGACTCGTATCGTGCAGGGCATCAAGACTTCCAGCGAGTCGATCTCGGTGGCGGCGGGCGAAATCGCTCAGGGCAACACTGATTTGTCGCAGCGCACCGAAGAGCAGGCCGCTTCGCTCGAGGAAACTGCCTCGAGCATGGAAGAACTGACGAGCACGGTGCGTCAAAACGCCGATAACGCGAAGCAGGCAACCGTGTTGGCCAGTACGGCGTCGGGATACGCGCAGCGCGGAGGAGAAGTCGTGGGGCGCGTGGTCGACACGATGCACAGGATCACGGAAAGTTCGGCCAAGGTCGCCGAAATCATTAGCGTGATCGAAGGGATCGCGTTTCAGACCAACATCCTTGCCCTCAATGCCGCGGTCGAGGCAGCCCGAGCCGGTGAACAGGGACGCGGATTTGCCGTCGTCGCCGGCGAGGTCCGCATACTCGCCCAGCGCAGCGCGACGGCAGCCAAGGAAATCAAGGAACTGATCGGCGAGTCGGTCACTCGGGTCGACACCGGCTCGCAACTCGTTGAGGAAGCAGGCAGTACGATCAGCGAAATCGTTCAGTCGGTCAAGCGCGTAAGTGACATCATGAGCGAGATTGCGGCGGCGTCCGAAGAACAGAGCACCGGCATCGAGCAAGTCAATCAGGCCGTCACGCAGATGGATGAAGTGACCCAGCAGAATGCCGCCCTGGTCGAGGAAGCCTCGGCCGCGGCACAGTCGATGGCCCAACAGGCGCAGGCGTTGCGTGAAGCCGTGGCCGTATTCAAGGTTGGTGAGGACCGGTCAGTGGGCACATCCTTCGTCGCGACAGCGGGTCGGGAGCGGGTCCTGGATGCGGCGAAGAAGCCGGTGACGCTGTTGCCAACGCGTCACGCACAGCGTCCCTCGAAACAATCCGCAGCCACGGGGTCGTGCGACGTGCCAGCAGAGCCTGACTGGCAGACGGTCTGGCGAGCGGGAAGGCTCGAAGCACGGCCGGCCGTTCGCCGAGTTCGAGCCGCATAACCCGTGATTGACTGCAATGGCCGACAAGCTAAGGCCCGACGATAGCGAGCGAATGACGGTTGGACTCTGAGAGCAGCCGTCGCACCTCCGACGACTTGACCGGCAGCAACGGGGCAGTTTGGTGCATTCGCCGACGCGACGGAGGCAGCCACGAGAAAGCGTTCACAGCAGGCAGGACCGGCCAATGTCGGCCCTTCAAGATCGCCCAATGGATGTCCGTTCACGGTCACGTATCAGCCATTGAACGGAAGCGCATCGGGATATCAGCCACTACCTGATGCACCGGTACAACTGGATACGGCCGCATCAGTTCAACGACGGACTGGCGCCGGCTGTTGCGGAAGAAAACCGGCCCGCGCGTCGTGGGGCCAGCAGTGGTTAATCTTCATGCGCACTGGCCCGGAGCGACTCTCGTCTACTCCTGCCACCGGGCAACCCACGCGGCATATTCCCCGCGAAATGGTCGCACGGAGCGGTACCCGGCTTTCGCAGGCCGGCATCCAGCCGTTGCATTGCTATAGGACCTCGGATAGATCCCGGACCTAGCCGCCCGACGGTTCACTGCCTGCGTGAGCGCAGTTCGCGGTGGCCGGCAATGCGGATATCAAGCGCCGCGCCACCCTCCCGCCCTCCCTTCGTATCTTGCGAGCCTCCTGCCTTCACCTATCATTCAATGGGCCACCTAAAACGACCTCCGCCATCCCCGCACGCATTCTGGGATCGAGTTACACGAACGAATGAAGCACTCATCTGGAGACCAACATGGAACTGATGATTGATATCGTCGGCGTCGCCGAAGCGGACGTGCTCGAAAAGATCGGTGCCGGGCCGGGCGTCGAGGTGGTCCGCTCCACGGGCGTCATTGGGGGAGATCCGATCATCACCGCCGTCGTGCACGACGTTTTTCATAACCTGCCCGCAATCATCAGTTCATTGGCCGCCGTGCTGGTTGCCTGGCAAAAGCGCGACGCGCTGCGTCGGGTCGTCCTCAAGAAAGGCCCGAAGACGACGACACTCGACATCCGCGGCATGTCGGGCGAGGATCTGAAACAGATTCTGGAAAGTCGCATCACCGAATTCAACGATGACAAAGCGGATTGAACTCGCCCACAATCCGGACTTCGCCGACCTGCTGGACATCAAGCGGGATCTCTACACGCTAGGCGGGCCAATCCCCTTCGACGAGGAGGCGATCGCCGGCTGCAGCAACATGATTCTCAGCGGCGAGATCGGCTTTCTGTCGATCTCGTCGCCGATGGCCCGCACCGAGATTTGCACTTGGCGCGGCGAGCACACGATTATCTGGGACTCGCGTTGGCTCGAATTCGTGAATGCGCTTTGCAGATTGACCATGCCGTTCCTCGTGACCGGCGGTGCATACTGGGACAGCGCAACCGCACTGCAGGATGTCGTAACCTTGTTCCTGATTGAGCAGCTCTCCATCCTTGGCGAAACTGAAGTGGGTCTCGCGCTCACGCTCAAGCTCCAACTCGTCGCCAGGGGCCGCACCGCGGCCGATATTCTCGCCCCCGAGCCGTATCTGCCCGACGCTCAGTTCCGCAGGCGTTACAAGGAACTGGCGCGCTTCGCAGCGGACAGCCTGCAGCATCTCACGCTGATTCACGAATGGTTGCATCTCGGCTTTCGTCTTGGCGTCATCCTGCATGACCCCGTGATCGAGCAACTGAGGCCGTCGCTCGAAGACTTCGTCGACACGGTGCGGCGCGCCGGCGAAAAATTTCTCGCGCGCCTCGAAGGCGAAGAACGTGCGCGCGAAGCGCTAATCTTGGATGACATGTGCGCGCGCCTGATGCGCGACGGCGCATCCGATATCTCGGCGGAAGAAATCTACTGCGACGTCCACGCGGCCTCGCGATACGCACGCGGATACGTGGCTCCGCGCGTCATCCGGCACAACGACGCGGCGCTCTTTCGACATGGGTTCTGGGTCATCCAGAACTATCTCGCGGCCTTCTATCTGTTCGACCAGATCGCGTTTTTTGCGGCGACAGTCGTCTCGCGAAAAGGGTGGAACGATGTGGCGTTTTCCGGGCCGGCACGTGCGCGCGACGGCATGACAAAACACGTCTACCGCAGCGCCGCGGAAAACGTCGCACGACAGTGCTCGTTTTCAAGCGCAAGCGACATTCAAGCGGAT
Source organism: Paraburkholderia sp. BR10872 (assembly GCF_040965835.1). NCBI lineage: Bacteria > Pseudomonadati > Pseudomonadota > Betaproteobacteria > Burkholderiales > Burkholderiaceae > Paraburkholderia > Paraburkholderia sp. BR10872. The sequence continues at coordinate 31,972 of NZ_JBFRCN010000060.1, read as the reverse complement.
TTCACGAAGATCGACGGCTGGTTTGCGCGTTATAGGATCGAGACCCTTAAGTGGCTTCGAGCGTTCGCATTCGATCCTCGCTGGTCCGACTGGAGAGCCAGCGCGCTAGCCCAAGTTGCCGGTGCCGGTGGCATCGCGGCGGCGCGTGCCGACGTATGGCGCTATCTCGGCTGGCCGGCTTGAGTGCCTTCGGCCCGTACAGGCAATTTGCCCCTTCGGCACGGCTGCGTGATAAAGTCATCGGCGCTTCGCGCCTGGTCGCTGCTCGCCGGCCGCGTCGCGATCTTCATGTCCCCCTTTCGATACCGTGCTCGACATCCGGCACGCTGTCCAAAATCGTAAGGACTGCAATATGAAAGTGCGATCATTATATTTATGTAGAATTGCACCTACAGCCTGGGCGTGGCAACCCGGCGTCGCCGTTAATCAGCGGGCACACTCACCCCGTCACGCGCAAGCAAACGCGTTAGCGGGAAGACAAAATCAGCGTCACGCCCACATGCGCCGGCTCATCCCCAGTCCAATCCAGAGCCCACGTGGCACATGTAGGGAGCGAGTCGCGCGCGGGTTCGAATTGTGCGAAGGCGCGAAAATCAGCTCTCGACCGCGCCGTAAGCCGGCATTGATGCCCGTAACTCATCAAGCGTGGCGCGCGCCGCTTGCAGGCGCCGAAGGAGCGTATCGGGCGCCGGCGTGATCGGCATGCGCGTTTCGGCAGAAATGCTGCCGTCGAGCGACATCATCGTCTTGATAGCGCTCGGGTTCGGCGCAGCGAACAGCAGACGCACGACCGGCTCGATGCATGCGAAAAGTCTGCACGCCTCGTCGCCTTTGCCAGCGCAGAACAGTGTCTGCACTGCGGCAAGCAGATCGCCGCAGACGTGGGCGCTCGCAAGGATCCCGCCGGTTGCGCCAGCGCGCAGACAGTCGAGAAACGAGTCGTCGTTGCCGCACAGCATGGCGATGGGCAACGTCCCAAACGCTGCGAATCGCTCACGGGCGCACGCTTTGATTGCGCGAATGTTGGCGATCTGCGCCAGTCTTGCGACCGTCGTTGCCGCGAGCCCTACGCCCGTACGATGCGGCACGTCGTATAGCACGATATCGCGCTCTGTGGCTTGAGCAATCTGTTCGAAATGCCAGATAAGACCGGCCTGATCCGGACACAGATAAGCAGGCGCGGAGACCAGATATCCCGCAAGATCCCACGTTTGCAGACGATGGATTTCGTCGATGAACGCCGCGGTGTCGATGCCTCCTACGCCTGCCACGACCGGCAACCGCCCCGCGACGACCTCCGTGATCGCCTGCAACACCACGCTGCGTTCCCGCGCGTCGAGCAGTGCGGCCTCACCAGTGGTTCCCAATGCGACGAAGCCGGCAATTCCGCTCGCTACATGGCGATCTGTCAAAGCTTCCAGTGAGGACACGTCGACCGCCCCCCCACGCATCGGCGTCACGAGCGGGATCCAGATTCCATTGAACATGTCAATTCACCTTCGCATTGATACGCGGACGCAGATAACTCACCGTCGCTTCGGGGACGGCGTGCAGCAGCGCATGCAGGACGAAGTCGAAATCCTCCGGCGCGATCTCGATGCGAACGTGGATCGAGTTCTTCTGCTCGCCTGTGCGCGTGACATAGACGCCGAGCGGCGAGTGCAGCAGCAGCGTCAGATGCGAACGCGTGTCGGCCAATGATTTACCGCAGAGCGTGATATCGAGCCAGGCGCGCGGCGCGCAGTACGGCAAGAGTTTGCCGCTCAAACGGCGCAAAACCGACGGCGTATCGGGAACCGGAAGCAAGTGTGCGTAAGCCATGCGAAGGGGCACGTCGTGCGTGCGTTGTGTCGATGAAACCTAGCGTAGCGAGCTTCGCGTAAAACGTGCGTAAAAAGATGCATTTCCGAAAAACTCGAGGAAATATATACGCCGCGTTTACGTTTTCCGACGACATGTCTGTGTGCCGTATATACATGTTTCGATAGCGTCACGGAGTCGATATCCACATCAATTAACCAGAGGCATTCATGTCGATTACCTACTCACAGCGTTCGCTTGATTCTCACACGTATTCTTCACCCGAAATATGCGAGATCGGGCCGCGGCATATCTCGTTCAACTGCCGGCGCCTCGTGCGCGCGCACCTCCATGTTGTTGCACTTCTGGGTGCGGCCGCAGCGATGACCTCGATCGCAATCGGCGAGCCAGTCATTGGGTTTGCCGTCTGTATCGCAACGCTCGCGCCTCTCGTATGGGAGGCCTGACCATGCTAAAACTACTCATCCCCATTGTCGACAGTCGCGGCGCAGCCGAAGCGGCGCGGCATAGCGCGTTTCTTTTTGCGGAGCGCTGCGTCTCGATGATCGAAGTCGTCGAAGTGTGCAAGCCAACAGGGCATGCACACGCCGGTGCAAAATCGCGGAGCGGATCGCTGTCTCCGGACCGAGCGCTCACGCCTACGCCGTTGCAGCACGTTTGCGCCATCCTCGACGATGCGGGTGTGCCCTACACGTCCCGGCATGTCGCCGGGCCGACTGCGCGCGTTATCGCCGCGTGTGTTGAAGCAGCGAATGTTGATATCGTTGTGGTAGATGCGCGTGGACGAGGCTTTCTGCGCAAGTGGACGATGCTCGCGTGCCTGCGGCGCGTGTGCTCAGTGCCGGTGATGTTGCTTCATTGAACGAGCGGAAAGAAGATCCTTCCGCGGAACTCGAAGGCCGGATACCGTGGCGGACTCCACTTTAATTGCGCCGCCATCGCTAACGTCGCATGACGAGTTGCGGATTTAGTTCGATATGAAGAACAACCAACCAGCGACGTGGGCAGCGCGCCGCAATCACGACACTCTCGCCTTTGACGGCGTCTATCGCGGTGCCGGTGTAGCCGCTTCTTTTCGCGCTTACCCACGCTGCGCGCGCGTCCGAAACCAGCCAATTGCTCACCAGTATGCACGTAATGCAACTGAAGATGAGCGTTGGCGTTTCGCCAATGCTGGGATCAAGACTCCGCGCGGCAAACGAGAACACTGCAATCAGCAACTGATCGACCGCCATCGTCAGCGTGACCACCTTGAGCCATCCGCGCCAGCGCATCCGCGCAAGCAAATGGCGATACATCACCTCGTCCGGGTTTGCCAGTTTCTCTTTGCGGGGGTCCGGCGTATTCATCCTTGTCCTCATCGCTCGACCAACGTGGTGCGCCAGTCTAAGGAGAGTGCCCGCGTGTCACAAGGAAAAATGTCGTAAACACCGGGCGGGAGGCACGCAATTCTTACCTGCGTATGTTTATTCTGCTGCGCAAAAACGAACTGGATGCGACCACCCACCTGGGGGTGCCGCCTAACCGCGCAGTCGAGATGGGCGCGAGGCTCGACCTCAATTCAGCAATGCGCGGCGGCCATGAGCAGCCGCGCGTTCTTTCATGAGTTCCACCATGCCGCCCTCACGGCCTCGTGGTCGCTGACGAACACTCACTGGCAACGCCTCATCTTCAGGACGCGGGACACCTGGCCCGGCGTGAACCCGCTGTTGCTCACATATGGCGCACAGTCGAGGGGCGCGGTCAGGGACTCGCACACTGCGAATAGACCGACGAAGCGGTACGAGTCGACTTCGATCTTGATGAATACCGGAATCGCGTCCCGCTGAGCCGCAAGCGTCCTGCCAGCAGCACGCCCCGAAGCACTGCCGTCGCAGATGATGACGTCCGGCGCGCCTGCGGATTCAGATCCATCCGCAGGCAGGCAGCCACGACCCTTCCATTCTTCGCGGGAAGGAAGGCCTGCTTGCTGCCCCCGCAGGCCGAGTGAATCGCTTCGCGAGAATATTGCTTGCTGAGTTCAAACATGGTGCGCTCCTTTATACAACTGGTAATCAATAAGTAGTGCTGTTTAATTGAAATTTAAGAGCGGTGGCGATGTTTGCTGACTACACTGACTATCCGCAGTGCCTCATTCCGGAGAACGCCACCACATTCATAACGTGCCTGATGCAGCGAGCCTTTCAGTGACGTCTTCAGGAGGCGTTCAATGCATCAAGTGCCCGCAACATGTCCCTGCCCTCGTTCGTAATCGAAAATTCCTGCCAACCAGGGTCATACTCAGTCCGTCGCGCAAGTCCTGCATCCTGAAGGGCAATCATGTCGGGATCTTCCACCTCGAGCTTGACCGGCGCATAGCCGAGCAGCATCAATGCTGCCATCTCGTGCGCACTCAGTCGCACCGAACCCGCCCTCCGATCCTTCACACCTGGATTTCTCATAAGTACTCCTCTTCACAAGGAGACCAATCGGCCCGTTTGCGGAACATCCACGCGCTGCGATAACCACGCTTGAAGCAGGACCTACGTCGGCCACACGACCCGATTCCGGGTTCTGGCAACCCGCCTGGAGCTGGACGCGGCCGCACTGCGAGCCTGCAGAGGCGCAGTTGCGCTATCCGGCTGGCGCGATTGGTGGTTGGGAATGACTACGATGCGCACCGCTTGCCTGATTGCAAGACGGTGGCTCAAAGGAAAGAGACGCAGACGTCCTGCCTGTCAGGCAGCGAAACGACTCGGGGGACGGGAACTTCGGATGGCGCTCATATGAACGGCTCTGTGTGATTCATTTTCGAACATTGTATTACGCAGTGGCAGACTGGCAAGTAAAAAGATCGTAAAGGTCCCGCACTACTCCGTCACGGCCAATCCGCCCTCCCATTCCACATGCAGCACGACCAGCCAGCGGCGCGGGCATTCCGAGCGGATCGCGACCATGCCGCCACGAGCGATCGCGACGGGCCTGACGAAGCCAGACTCGACCGCGTCCTCCCATGCGAGCTTCGCGTCCGTGCGAATCCAGACAATCAGGATTGCGCACAACGCGAAGCTGAACAGCACCGTGAGGCCAGGCGCGACGTCGGGATAATTACGGTGCGCAAGGAAGGAAAACGCCGTCGTGAGGATCTGGTTGGCGAGCACGACCAGAACCGCAATTTTGACTAGTGCGCGCCTGCGCGGCACACCTCGGCCGCGGGGCGAGGCTCCTGCATGCGTGACCTGAGGGTCGGGCTTCTCATGTCTTGCTCTCATTCCAGCGTCTCTCTGCTAAAGCGCCCACTGGGGCAATGGTACGCGGCGATACCTGCTTATCGCGAGCGATAGCTAATACGCGACGTTGGGGAACACGGCCAGCCGGGCAGGCTCGGCCGGCTCAGGACGGCGCTCTCGTATTCACAGCCAGGAAAGCGGACGGTATCAACCAGCCTGAAGCCTTGGCCGTGGTAGAAATCTAGCAGGCGGTGCGCGTTCATCGGCGCATCCAGGGCCAGTTGCATATATCCGTGCGCCGCCGCCCAGCGGTTGGCAAACGAAAGCAGCGCGCGGCCGATGCCCCGCCGCTGCTGCGACGGTTCGACACCATACCGATGCACCGTGGCGACATCTGGCAGCCGAAAGTGCCGGCAGGCCGAAGCCGGGTCTGTCGCGCGCAGGGTTAGCGTTCCCGCGAGGCGACCCTTGCACACGGCGATAAAGCACGCCTCGTCCACGGTGTCCCGATGCACCGTCCGCTCCCTTCGCTGGCAATGGACCGGGAGGTTGCCCGCGACACCGACCGACGCGGCCGCCCGGTGCAGCAGTTTCGTGATCTGCGAATTCAGGTTGTGCCCGGGATCAAATGGCCTGATGATCACCCGGCCAGCGTCCACTGAATCCTGCGTGAAGCTGACGTCAGGTTGTATCGAAACAGGCGTACACCGCATGGCGCCTCCTGCCTCACCAGGAAAGGATGATCAGCGGCGCGAGCGACGCGACGTATGCGGCAAGACCCACAACGGCCCAGCCCGACGCGACCGCGACACAAGCCACGAGCGCTCCGGCGATACCGATCGCGCGCATGCACTGCAGACGCGCGCGCCGGCGATCAATTCCGGTTCCGGAATCGTCCGGATCTGGAAGCTTGGTTCGACGTGTAAGGTGCACCAGAGTAGACATACGGTAGTCCTGTCGCAGCATTGTGACTTCCCTGCATCGAAGCTTACGGGACTCAATCAAAAAATCGCGTAAAAGGGATTCAGCGTTTCATAAACGTTCTGCGTAGAGATCATGAGCGCCGACAGGGCGTCCTCGAGTTCAGTCATCCGTGCGCGGATCTCATTGAGTTCGAGACAACGAACTCGTAGAGCAAGCCCCGAGGTTTTTCAGCTCGTGGGCGGGAAAGCCGGCCGGCGTCCGGCTAATGCCTGACTGCTGAGCTCAATTGCTCGGCAATGGGTCCCAGCGCGAGCGCCGGCAGATAAGTGAGCGACGCAATCATGACCACCGTACCAATCAGCAATCCGACAAAGAGCGGACTGTGCGTCGGCAGCGTACCCGGCTCCGCTTCTCGCCGAAGTTTGCCCGCGAGCGATCCGCCAATCGCCAGCACGGGTACGATCACGGCGAAGCGGCCAAACCACATCGCAATCACGAGCATCCAGTTGTAGTACGGCGTATTGGCCGACAGGCCGGCGAACGCGCTGCCGTTGTTGTTTGCCGCGGACGAGAACGCGTAGAAAATCTCGCTGAACCCATGTGGGCCGGGCTTCGCAATGCCTGCGATCCCGGCCGGCACCGGCACGGACGCTGCGGTGCCGAACAGCACCAGGATGGGGGTCGAGAGAATGACCACGGCGACCATCTTCATCTCGAACGCGTCGATTTTCTTGCCGAGATATTCCGGTGCGCGGCCGATCATCAGGCCGGCAATGAATACGGCCAGCATCGCATCGATCACCATGCTGAAGAGGCCCGAGCCTGGGCCGCCGAACACGACTTCGCCTGTCTGCATCAGCACCATCGGTACGAGGCCGCTTTCCTCTTGTCTAGCCGTCCTTTTATTGCCAGCCGGTATCGTCTCCCGCAAACACTCACCTTCGATGTTTCACGTAAGCGCGACTCGCGGCCGTACCGATTTCAGTCGTCGCGCGCCGCCCGCGAGCATGAGCAGCGCGCCGATCGCGAGCAGGTCACCGGCGAGCCTCGCGGGTAGCGAATCCGTGACATGCGTTGCGCGCAGGAGCGTGTCGATTGCATTGGAGGCCAGGGCGCCGCCCACAAAGCACACCAGGCCCTGCTGCCCCACCGTGATGACGGCCGGCAGCCGTTGTGCGAGCCATGCTATCCAGCCCTTGCGCACCGCCTGCGCGGCCAGCCAGGCAATGGCGGCGAAATTCACGATCCGCACGCTTGCGAGGTTCTGCTTCATGTAGCCGGGCTGCGGGTCCAGATCCGCGAAGAGCTGAATGAACGCGAACGTTGCAACCAGCGACACAGCGGACACGGTCAACGCGCGACCCGCCAACGAAACCTGGAAAGCACTTGAGACGCGATAGAGGCGGCACAGCAGGCCGAGCATGAACATGGCCTGCCAGGCAAACGGATTGAACGGCCACGACGCGCCCGGAGCCGCAGGCAACCACGCGGCAAGCCAGCAACCGCCGAACCACAGCACGAAACTGCCCACCAGCACGACATCGGGCGAACGGCGCGCGTGCGGCATCACGAACGGCAAGACCGTCACGAGCATGATGTACATCGGCAGCACGCCCGCGAGGTAAGGCTGATCGCGAAAGACCGCGATATTGGCGAGCATCGTGAACGGCTGCGCGGCGAAGCGCAGATAGCCCGACTCGGCCACCAGCGGTGAATCGACACGCAGCATCGCCGCGGCGGCACCCGACAGGAGCATGAGCGCGGCGGTGCACAGATACGCGGCGTAGACCTCGCGCCCGCGCCGCCAGAAGCGACGGTTGGCCGCCCTTTCTCCCTTGCGCTCGGCGATGGAGAGCCAGGTCGCCGCGCATACGTAGCCGCTCACGAACACGAACACTTCCGCGGAGTCGCAGAACGCGAAGTTGTGCAGCATCACATGCGAAAGCACGCTCGACGGGATGTGATCGAGCGCGATGGCAATCAATGCGAAACCCCTGAAAAAGTCGATTTCGATCGATCGCTTCGTTGTCTGGTTCATCAATGACGATTCCCGTTCGTGTCGAAGATAACGATTGAAGTGGATGCACGGCCGCGATTTGATGAAGCGCTCTGCTTCATTCCTCCTTTGTAAGGATGTCTGATCGATTCGCCCACCGCGCGCTTTGCACATGCAAGGCGCGCTGCCTTTAAGCATTTCACGTAGAGTGTGCGTCCGCGAAGTCGCAGCAGTACGTCCGAATGGTGCGTGCCATGCACATTGCGCCAGCATGCGCCCTCCCACTACATCCTTTGGTGCAGCATCCCGTGGTGCCCCGCCCGCTCCATTGCGCCTTTCCGCCATCGCTTCCACAGAAAAAGTAAACGTCCGGAGGCGCGGCGTCATGGAGGGGTGACGCCAGACCGCGCCAGAGGTTCCGGCGAACTTCCGGATTTTTGTAACTTGACAGCAAAAAAATAAAACACGTCTCAACCCCGACCAGCAAAGCGGCCCGTCCTGCCCCCCTCGGGGTCCGTCGCCCGCTGTCAAGAGCCAAACAGAATGAATGGCACCGACGCGAATAGATAGACCGAGAGGCCGACGATTGGAAGGCCGAGAGCGACGGCCACAATGACAATCGCTGCGCCTGACAGGACAAGCATCTTCAGCCACTGCTCGCGTTGGCAGCAGGTGTTCAACTGACCTTCGTGGGTTTCTTCGGTCTCTTCGCCGCTCGCGTGTTTCCAGAACATCAAGCCCAGCATGACCAATCCTGAATGTGAGGGTGGCATCGACGCCAATGATCGCTTGACCACGTAAAGATTCTCGCACCGATCGCAGGCGGACTTCTGCAAAGTTTTGTGGATTACGTATATATCCCGAGTAAATGGTAGAAAAAAATCACGGAATGTTTACGCAATTTTTTCGCCTGAAGGTCACCTTTTTCTGAAACTGTTCTTTCACGCGGCATAGCCTTTCAAGCTGTTTCACTTGCTAAACGCTCACGAACATGAACAACAATTTCGGTGATCTGCCGCGCGCTCGTTCCCGTGGCCTTCGCGCGATTGTTTTCGCTGCACTGCTGGCCACCGGATCGCTCAGCGGCATGACCTACGGCGCTGACGCATCGGTCGTTGCGCCGCCCGACCCCGTCTCCGAGGCGACTTCCCCAGGTAGCCCCACGGCTGAAGACATCGCGACGATGCTCAATGTGCGGTTCCACGTGGGTTTGCAGGAAGCAATGAAGATTGGACGGGCAGTGGTGCATGCCGCCCAACGCGATACGATCTCGCCGATCCTGCTTCTTGCCGTCATCGCGGTCGAATCTAATTTCGACCGCTTCGCCGTGAGCGTGGCAGGGGCGAGGGGGCTCATGCAAATCCTGCCCTCGCAGCACAAGGACCTCGTCCTTCGCACCTCCGATCTGAACGATGCGGGTACCAATGTCAGCATCGGATCATCGATCCTGCATGACTACATCGCGGCGTCGGATGGCGATGTCAATGGCGCGCTCCGGCGCTATAGCGGTGGCGCCAAAGACTACCCGCGGCGCGTGGCCTATCGCCTCAATATGATGAGGACGGCATTCAATGTCCAACCGGACAGTCCCGCATCGAAAGCGTCGGCGACGTTCAGGTATTGAGGTATTAAAGCTTCCCGTGCGAATAAAAGCGAATGGCGCGATGAGGTGTTGGAAGGTCTACGCGGCACCGATCATCCGTCGGCTTGATGGCGAATTGCCTGCAGATGTAGCACCGCTCGGAATCGTTCCGCGAAGGCACATTCCTGACCGGGTCTGCCGCACGAAGGTACTTGCCGGATTATCGTGCAGCACACGGTGATGTTCGAACGCTTCATTCGCGCACTGCTTCGAACCGCAGGCGGTCGCCACGTTTGGTAAGGACGATCTCGCGTCGTTTTTCGTAGACCTCAATCGCGTTGAACACCCGGCATGAGTACCGCGCCTCGGTACGCAAAACTGCTGGAGCGCCTTTGCAGTCATCTGATCGGCCTGCGCTCCTGCTGCGCAGTCAATTTCGAACTACAGGTATCGGCCGAGGCCGTGTAAAAAAGCGCAGAACGGTGGACCGGTGACGCCCGGTGGGAAGCGCCGTTGCGTTAGGCCGAGATACCGGCAGATGACGCAATCGTGTTTACTGGCAAACAGCGTCGGCACGCGAGTTCACGTGCCTGCCAGCTTCATTGCACGCATCGTCTTTGCGACCCCGAGAATCCTGATGACGCGTTTGAGGTTGTAGGCCAGCACATGCAAACTCATTTCAGCTCCGACATGGCCAAGTCCGCGCGTCTGGAAGTGCGTCGATCCCATCCAGTGCTTGAGTGTGCCGAACACATGCTCAACTGTCCATTCCGGCAGCAACGTTGCCTGATTGCTGTTCGCACCTTCGACAAATCGCCCCACCTCCGCCTCTCCCGCTAACAGGTTGATTCAGTCTAGGTGATCGCGCGGGTTTTGACACAGCCTCGGCCATCAACAGCCATCCGCGAATGCAGCGCGAATGACCGCAGTTCACGGCGGACTACCGCTCGTACGCAGCAGGGCCGGCTCGGTAGCAACGCCCCGGTGCGTTCGAGGACCGGGACGCAGTTGCTGCCACGATATGGGAGTGATGAGTTTCACCACCACCGGAATCTGCCGCGCGGCTGGATCCAGGTAAAGCGAGCGCGACGATCGGCAACGTCCATACGCTTCGGCAATATCCGGGTCAACTGGGTCGTGCGGCGAAGCCGCGGGCGTCGTCGCACTATCCGGCTAAGCGTTTTGCGCGTCGCGAGCGCATTGATCCATTGCCCGAAAGCGGTGAGCTTCAGGGACGTATGTCGTTGACCGACGGCGTAGCCCGCGTATGGTGGGAAGCCCCACAGTTGCTCAGGACATGAGGGCTTTCAGGCGGCGCCAGAAGGCGGCGAACCGGTGGTGTTCCTGCGTTTGCAGCGAAAGTATCGCGTCGTACTGGACACGTGCTTCGTCGACGTGCGGCAGGTTCGACAGGAGGAGGCCGAAGTTCATGATTGTGCTCCGTGCGTCTGGCTTGACGCGTTATTGTGGAAAGCCAGTAGACACGGAAGACCGGGCGGATCATTGGCGCGGCGGCAAAGGTCTACTTGCTTTCCTCGCTTAAAAACAAAGACAGAGGTGAGCGACATAGGGGATAACTGTCAGGGTCCGACATTTCGACTCCTTATCGATGTTGAGGCGCACGACTGCACCGTGCGTGCTTGTTCAAGCGCTCGGCAGCGAACGACTCGCACGAGCGCGCACGAACGTCGCCGCGAGTTGAAAGCTGCGATGCGTCCATACGGACCCATCAGCAGCATCCAGATGTCCCTCCGGTTTCAACTCTGTGTCAGGGTAAGCCATGTCGCGTAAACGTAGTGAAAAAATGAGGGTATCGCGTAGAAAAATGCGATTGCGACTCAATTGGTACCTGAATGTTGCCGCCGCGTTCTGGTCAGAATCGTACGACTGCACGCAGCTTGTGCGCTTAGATCAATTTCATTCGCCTATTGCCGTTTATCCCGTCAGATGTCCGTCCGAATTTGTATCCGCAGCGGCCATTTGCTGACATTCGACGATTGGCAGACAAGGGCCGGCTCCTGCCGACCTCATCAGGGAGCAGTCGGCAAGAAGCGACATTCGGCATGTATTGTGTACTACCCAGGGAACGACTCCCACTCGCCTGAGAGAAGACATCCACTTGCAGGCTATCCGCTGCGTAGCGTATTACTTAGGCAGTATTTCCCATAGACGAGGCAGTGGGTCGCCCCGCCATTCTGCGGTCCGTTCGCAGAAAAAGCGTCGGGTTGCGCTACGTTTGTTGTGGTCATCGAGCAATTTCGATCGGCAGCCAGAAACGTCGCGACCAGGATCAGGGCAAAAACCACAGATATCTCGAGAATGTGCTTTTTCATCATCGACTCCTGATGCCGTAACCCGAAGCCGCATCACGTCCGGAGACCTCGCGACGCGCCCTTCCAACCACCTCTGTCGTAGTCCCCTGTGCGGGCGGACAGCTCTCAGATGCGGCTCACCACCGCCCCAATCACAATTCCCCGGAACTGCTGCCCGATGGCCTGGTGGAGATGCGCCGCCCGCGAGCCAAATAACGGACGGTGCCCGGATTTTCTGGCTATATAAGAAACATCAGTTGCGCGACTTTCACGATCACGAGCGCAACCGCGATCAACAGATAGCCGCGCAGTACCCCCATCCAGATCCGCTTGGCGAGAGTCAGTCTGGGCGGTGGCAATTCGTCGAGCGGCGGCATGCGCCACCAACGGCGTGCGTCTTCCGGATACACCAGCGGCTCGCCGCCGACTGCGTCCGTGGGTTCACGATGCAGTCTTCGGATCCCAACCGTGACCAGATAGCCCACGACCGCCAACAAAGTGCCGCCCGCGAGCACCTTTAGTATGGTTTCTCCACTCATATCGGGATACATCACAGATGCGGTGAGGATGACTGACAGCATCACCAGCACCCAGATCACCGCGCCCGTGAAAAGGTTCACCTTCTGCGAGTTAGCCCATGGACCGAGTACCTCCCGGTCATTGCACAGGAGTAGCAGGAACACAGTTGCGCTTGGCAGCAGCACGCCTGCGAGCGTCTGCACGGCCAGCGTCAGTAGACCAAGCGGGCTTCCCGGAATCAGGACCAGCCCCGCCGACCCAGCGAGAATTCCGAAATACACGAGATAAAAGCCCTTTGCGGCAAACACGCTGCGGTGCAGCGAATGGCGAATCCTGAACACGTCGCCGATGGCGTAGGCCGTCGACAGCGACACGGACGCCGCGCCGATGATCGCGGCGTCGAACAGGGCCACGGCGAACAGGGCCGCCATCGTCCAGCCGGCGTACTTCTCCAGACCGGCGATAACGCCACCTGCATCCGTAAAATTGCCGAATTCAGGCTTGCCAGCGAACAGTTCCGCGCAGAAGGCCATCATCGCGACCGCGCCAATCATCACGAACACGATGCCGATCCACAGGTCAGCCCGTTCATACCGGATGAAGCGCGGCGTAATGCGTTTGTCGACCACGTAGCTCTGCTGGAAAAACAACTGCCACGGAGCAACCGTCGTCCCGACGATGCCTATCACGAGCAGCATGACGTTGGAAAGCTTCGAATGAGCGGGCCATCCCGGAACAAGGAGGTCACGCGTCATCTGCCCGACCGGCGGGTGGATCGACACCAGTACCGGCACCAGCAGCAGACTCAGTACGCACAGCACCATCGCGAAGCGTTCGAAACGCCGGAAGTTTCCCGTGCTGACCGCCGCCATCGTCAACGCCGCGGCAATGCAAACGCCGGCGAGCCTCGAAAAGCCGAAGAAGTCGAGCACGAACGTAATGCCGATGAACTCGGTAACGATCGTCAGTGCGTTCAGCAGAAAAAGATCAATGATGCTGAACGCGCCCCAGAAGCGGCCAAAGCGCTCGAAAATCAGGCGCGCGTGCCCCACTCCGCTCACGGCGCCCAGTCGCAGTACCATTTCCTGGTTCACGTAGAGTACCGGCACAAGCAGCAGGAGTGTCCATAACAGCGTGGTGCCGTAGTTCTGTCCCGCCTGGGTATAGGTGGCGAAAGCGCCCGCATCGTTGTCACCCACCATCACTATGAGGCCTGGGCCGAGAATGGCCAGAAGCGTGCGCAGACGCGCCCACCAATGGGTTCGGGGCGCTACGTCGTGGCGTGCGATGGTGCCCAACGCACCGGTTATATCGCCAAGATGCGCTTCGTCCAGGACCGCACTGCGCTCCAGCACGCCGCCGGCCGACGATGAGCTTTCCGTCTGGATTGACATGCTGTTTCTCCCCGCTGTTTCGGGTTACCGAAACGCAAATGCCCGCCTCCGGCGAACCCGAGCGAGCGGAATCGCGACGTGAACGCATCGCCCGCTTCTGCCGAAGGAGAGTGGTTCAATTTACGCGACCAGCTACGAAATACTCGCCATCAAACGGTCCCAGAGGGCAGCGATCCGGTGCCTGGCGTTGACGCATTAGTGCGGATAGCCGACAGACACGAAGAAGCCGCGCCTCATGGGCGCCGTAACCGTCTGCTAACCGCCAGGCGGCGGCACAAGGAACAATTGTCACTTGCTGGCATTGAGACTCCTCCTGGTTGCCGGCCACGTCCGGCGCTTTGTGCCTATGACGTTCCCACGCGAACGAACGCATGCTGCGAGCGGAATGTTCGCAGCATGATGCCAGTCGAAGCGCACGCAAACGCGGCACCTGCATGGCGCTAATCATCAAGGTGCACGGGAGGTATTACCGGGACGCGCACCGCCTGCCGGACGGCAGGACGGTGGCCAAAAACGGGCGCAGACGCCCTGCAGACTCAGGCAGGAAGACCGTTCGAAGATCGACAACTACTGGTGTCCAAGGCATCAGCCCCTTTAGCGAAGACTCTTATAGTCTAGGTTTATGCATACGGGTCGTCAACGTGATTCGTTCAGCACCACGAACCTGTACGTGGCACAAGAAACTGCCGGAATCAGTGCTTCTGCAGCCCGACCCACGATGGTCGCAGATACCTATTTTTCGCTGCTTTTGCCACCGACGCCGACCTTGCCGCGCCCGAACTTGCGATGCGGTGCAGGGGCACGCAGCCTCTTCCTGGCGTCGGTTGCCAACGAGACGTGCTCCGCAGGGTAGCGGGTCGTTCTGTGCGATGCGGCCTGACAGGCGGGACCGCCCGGAACGATGCGTTTGATAGCTGACATGACTCGAGCCTCTCGAATAGCAACCGGGGCCTTCCCCTGCGTATGATCCGATAACAGGGTAACGCACATACTATGGGGTCTGCCCAACAGCGCGACCCATAGGCCGAATCAGGCCAGACGCAGCGAAACTTCTGTACCCCTCGATCGGAGCCGTCCGGATGGACTTTAACGTCGGCCTCTTTGAAGTCCTGTTGCTCGTTTCGGCATCGGTGGCAATGCTCGCGCGGCGCTTGCATATGCCGTACGGCGTCGGTCTGGTCATCGCTGGGGTCGCCCTATCGCTCCTGGCCTCTTCCCGATTTCCCGTTATCCCCCTCAACCAGGATTTCATCTACAACGTACTGCTGCCACCGCTCATTTTCGAGGCGGCGTTTCACATGCGCTGGGGGGAAATTCGCAGGGATTTTGCCGTAGTCCAGACGTTAGCTATCGTCGGTGTGCTCGTATCGGCTGGCGTAACGGCGATAGGCGTGCATTACCTGTTGCACTGGGAATGGATTTCCGGCGTGCTCTTCGGCATGTTGATCGCCGCCACGGATCCCGTCTCTGTCCTGGCGAGTTTCAGGGAGGCTGGCGTGGCGGGACGCTTCAGGCATTTGATGGAGGCAGAAAGCCTGTTCAACGACGGGACGGCAGCAGCAGGCTTTCGCGTTGTGCTGGCATTCGTGGGCGGCGCGCACGTTCACCCTGTCGACGTGCTGAGAATATCGGGCATCGTGCTTCTCGGATCGGTCCTTTGCGGCTTGCTGATCGGCAACGTGGTGCTGTCACTGCTACACCGCACCGCCGATCACCTCGTCGAGATTGCGTTTGCGATGATCGCGGCCTATGGGTCGTTTCTGCTCGCCGAAAACCTTCACCTGTCCGGTGTGCTGGCGACGCTGGTTGCCGGTCTCGTGATGGGGACGCGCAATGCGGTCAATCCGATGACGAAGCGAGGCCGGGAAGCCGTTGAAAACGTGCTTGAATACGCGGTATTTGCCGCCAATTCGTTCATCTTTCTCTTCATTGGCATTCAGCAGGCTCAGCGCGAGTACGAAACGGTGTGGGCTTCGATCGGCATCGCCGTGGCAGTCGTGATGGTGGCCCGCGCTGTGGCTGTCTACCCGTGCTGCATGCTTTTCACGCGCACGTCACTGCGCATCGACGTGCGGCATCAACATATCCTGTTCTGGGGCGGAATGCGCGGTGCTCTCGCCCTGGCGCTCGCAATGGGCTTGCCACCCGGCGTGCCGCGTCGCGAAGAAATCGTTACCGTTTCCTTTGCCGTGGTCGCCTTTTCGATTTTCGTTCAGGGCACGACGATGTCCGCGCTACTGCGGCGACTGCGAGTCGTGTGACCCTACGCCGCCCAGTGCGGTGCAGACTTCAGTGGAGCATCGTTACGGGTGTTGAAGTCAGTCGCCATAGCCTGGCGAGGACCGCCCATCTGTGGAAAAAGCCTAGGTGGCTTGCGTCAAGCACCACGATGTCCGCATGCCCATTCTCTGCGCACTGTGCGATGGTCCGCTCCGCGGGCCCGAACACGCGCTTCCATGTGTACGGGACGCCTGCGTCATCGAGAATCGCCCGCGTCTTCATGAGCGCATCGAGCGCCGCCTGCTTCTCCCGTCTGTGCAACGCCGCCGGTGAATGAAACGCTACGGCACGGCCTTGCGCGACATCATCGAGTACCTCGACGATCTCGACCTCGGATACGCATCGCTCCGCAAACAGGAACGCTCCGTGACGCGCCGCTTCGGTTGCCCCTTTGGCACCGAGCACGGGAATAAGCAGTTTCAGCACAGCCAGCCTCATCAATAGGTCATTTCCAGCTTGATTGAAGCACGGACCTCACCAGGACCACGTAACAGTACGAGGATGTTGCGTAAAAATCTCATTAACATCGAAGCGCCTTCGGTGTCGCGGCTGGCAACCGCGCTGCTCACCTGACACCAACCAGGCAATATCCAACGCCCGTCTCCGTCACGATGTGTTCGGGCCGTGCCGGGTTCCGCTCGAGTTTGTGGCGGAGGTTTCCCATGTAGATCCGCAGATAGTTCGCGTTTTGCGCATGGACGGGTCCCCACACCTGCTCCAGCAATTGGCGATGGGTCTGCACGCAGCCTGCATGACGAACGAGCGTGACCAGCAGGCGATACTCGATGGGCGACAGATGAATCGTCTCACCATTGCGCTGGACCGACCTCGCCGCCAGATCGATCGTCACCGCGCCGAACGATACCCTGGCCGAATCCGGGGTCACTAAGCGATCCTGTCTGCGCAGGTGCGCCCGGATTCGCGCCAGCAATTCGGCGATACCGAATGGCGTGGTCATGTAGTCGTCGGCCCCTGCGTCGAGCGCCATCACCTTGTCGTTTTCCCGCGAGCGGGCCGACAGCACGATGACCGGCACTGCGGACCAGCCGCGCAGTTGCCGGATCACGTCCAAACCATCCATATCCGGCAACATCGGATCGATAATCACCAGATCGGGCCTGGCGGTGGCGGTGATGGCGAGCCCCTCCTGCCCGGTGCTCGCATCGAATACGCGCATCACCTCGCTTTCAAGTGCAGCTCGCACATAGCGGCGAATGTGCCTTTCATTCTCGATCAGGACAACCGTAACGGCCGGATCGCTCATGACATTCATAGGCGATTCACGGTACCGCCGGATACGTCCGATGGCCGGTTCCGGGATGATGCCCCCGTACCGGGAAGCTCCGGAACTTCGCTCTCCGCAGGCGGTGTCTCGTCCGCGGGCAGCATGATCCAGAAGCAGGCGCCGAGCACTTTGCCGTTCATGTCGACGCGGTTTGACGCGCCAATCTTGCCCCCGTGGGCCTCGACGATCGCGCGGCAGATGGCAAGCCCCAAGCCAATACCCGGCAGTGCCGACTCCTTCTCACCCCGGGTGAACTTGTCGAACACCCGCGATTCCATCCCCGCGGGCAGACCCGGCCCGCTATCACAGACCTCGACCCGCACGTACCTGTGCGCCTCATCCTGCGACATGGACGCATCAATCGTTAGCGGCGTCCCGGCGGGTGTATATTTGGCCGCGTTCTCAAGCAGGTTCGCGAAGAGCCGTTCGACGAGTACCGCGTCGAGTTGCACGAGCGGGAGATCCGGAGGCACGCGTGCCTGAACCTTGCGGTCCCCCAGCATGCGCCGGCAGCCGGCCAGCGCGGAGCCGATCACCTCCTCGATCGACGACCACTGCCGGTTCAGCCGCATGCTGCCTTCCTGAAGACGCGCCATGTCTAGCAGATTGATGACGAGCCCATTCATCCTCAGCGCCTCCTCGCGGATCGCCTCCGAGAGCTCCAGTGCCCTGGGCCCACCCGTCACGGCGGCGCCCTGGTCGGCAAGCACCGATGCAAACCCCACGATCGCCGTGAGCGGCGTGCGCAGGTCATGGGAAATCGCGGACAACAGCGAGTTGCGCAGTCGTTCCGACTCCATGCTGACCAGTGCGTCCTGCGCGATCTCGACGTAGTGCACCCGTTCGAGCGCCAGCGCGATCTGCGCGACAAAAGTGTCGAGCATGCGCCGCTGCTCTGGCACTGCAAACTCTGCCATCCGTTCAGACAGCAACGCGATCACGCCGCGCGTGCGCATTGGCGCCTTCAGCGGCAGGTACAGCGCCGTCGCGGCAGGAAGGGTCTCCGTGCCGTGACCGGCCTGTTTCTGCTGGTCGTAGACCCATTGGGCGATGTCGAGGTCGACGTCGCTGAGTGCGGTCGCCGGATCGGGATTCTCGACCTTGGGCCGCACCTTCTCCACGCTATCCGGCAACAGGATCGCCGTGCGCGCCTGGAACACTTCGCTCACGTGACGCATGCCGATCTCGATGATCTGGTCCGTCATCAGTGCGCCACCCAGTTCGCGCGTCATCGCGAACATTGCCCCCGTGCGGCGCTCGCGCAGCGTGGCGAGATGCGCCTGACGCTTGAGGCTCGCCGTCAGGTGACTGATCACCAGCGACGTCATCAGCATCACGGCGAAGGTGAGCAGATATTGTGTGTCGGCGACCGTGAACGACATGCGTGGCGGCACGAAAAAGAAATCGAACGCAGCCACGCCGAGAAACGAGAAGAGCACGCCTGGCCCGCGCCCGAGCCGTGCGGCGGTGAAGACAGCGCCGAGCAGGTAGAGCATCACGAGATTGGTCTGTGCGATCCGGTCAAGCAGCATGCCGGCAATCGCTGTAATGGCCGCACAGATCGCGAGTGCGTAGGCGTACGAGACCGGTGTGGAGCGGCGCGCTCGCATGTCGGGCCCAGCAAACCCACTCATGGCATCGTGGCGCTCGGCGGCTTCGCGCACCGAGCCGGAGTTGACCAGTGTGACGTCGATATCGCGCACCGACCAGACCATCTGCTGTGCGACGGACGGCCTGAGGCGTGCGCGCCATCCCCTCACGGATGACGCACCCACCACGAGCTTTGATACGTTGCGCATGCGAGCATACGCCAGCACCGTTGGCGCGACCTCGTCGCCTTGCAGCGTGACCGTTTCCGCGCCCAGCTCGGATGCGAGCTTGAGCGCGTCGAGCGTGCGCTTGCGGATGGCATCAGGCAACCGCCCAAGCTTCGGCGTCTCAACGTAGACCGCTAGCCAGTCCGCCTTCTGGTTCGAAGCGAGGCGCGCCGCCGCGCGCACGAGATTGCTGCTCTCCTGGCCCGCGCCGACGCACACGATGATGCGTTCGCGCGCCTGCCAGATACGCTCGATCGACTGATCGGCGCGGTACTCGCGCATCTGCGCGTCGACACGGTCAGCCGTGCGGCGCAACGCGAGTTCGCGCAGCGCGATCAGATTGCCCTTGCGAAAGAAATTGCGGACCGCATGCTCCGCCTGCTGCGGCATGTAAACCTTGCCTTCGCGCAGTCGGTCAAGCAGTTCCTCAGGCGGCAAATCGACCAGCGTCACCTCGTCGGCGAGATCGAACACGCGGTCGGGTACCGTCTCCCACACGCGGATGCCTGTGATCTGCCCGACCACGTCGTTCAGGCTCTCGAGATGCTGGACGTTGACCGTCGTGAACACGTCGATGCCGGCATCCAGCAGTTCCTGCACGTCCTGCCAGCGCTTCAGATGCCGGGTGCCCTGGACGTTAGAATGCGCGAGTTCGTCGACGAGGACGAGCTGCGGCTTGCGCGCGAGCGCGGCATCGAGATCGAACTCGGCAAGCAGGCGGCCGCGATATTCAATGCGCGCCGGTGCAATGACCTCCAGGCCTTCGATCAGTGCGAGCGTCTCCTTGCGCCCATGCGTTTCGACGATCCCCACGACGACGTCGGCACCTTCGTCCTTGCGGCGCCGCGCGGCTTGCAGCATCGCAAACGTCTTGCCGACGCCGGCTGATGCGCCGAAAAAGATTTTGAGTCGTCCTCGCTGGCTTTTCTCTTCATCACGCTGCAGCCGGTCCAGCAGTTCGTCAGGATCGGGCCGGTTCATCGCACGTCTCCTTGCGAGTCATCCCATTGTCGTGCTGTCGAGGGCACGCGCGTTGGCCACGTCACGCCGCGCCAGCAGAACCTCAATGCATCGGCTTGATCTCGTCGAGCGCGAGATTCAGCTTCAGCACATTCACGCGCGGCTCACCAAATATGCCGAACTGGCGTCCAGAAGTGTTCTGCGCGATCAGTCCATTGACCCGGTCAAGCGGCAGTCCACGCGCATTCGCCACGCGCGCGGCCTGGTACGCGGCCGCAGCCGGCGTGATGTCGGGGTCGAGCCCGCTGCCGGACGAGGTCACGAGATCGACCGGTATAGGAGTGGTGTTCGACGGATCAGCATCATGCAGCGCCGCGATACGCCCCTTTACTTCGTCGGCAAGGGCCGGATTCGTCGGTCCGAGGTTCGAGCCGCCAGAATTCTGTGCGTTATAAGGATTCGGTGTCGTGGCCGACACGCGGCCCCAGAAGTAGGACGGTGCGTCAAACTGCTGGCCGATCAGCGCGGAGCCGACCGGCTTGCCGTTCTGCTCGATCAGGCTGCCGTTGGACTGCCGCGAAAACACGGCCTGAGAAACCGCCGTCACCACGAGCGGATAGATGCCGCCCGTAATTACCGTCAGCAACACAAACAACACCAGCACGGGTCGCAAGGAATTGTTCATGGTTCAAACCCATCCAAAAGCGGTAAGGATTACGTCAATCAGCTTGATGAACGGAAATGGCAACAGGATTCCCCCGAGACCGTAGATCAGCAGGTTCCGGCGCAAGACGGCTGCGGCGCCGAGCGCGCGATACCGGACACCCTTGAGCGCGAGCGGGATGAGCGCGACGATGATGAGCGCGTTGAAAATGACCGCCGAGAGGATGGCCGACGACGGGGACGTCAGGTGCATCACGTCCAGCACGCGCAGGTTCGGATAAGTCGATGCGAACGCCGCCGGAATGATCGCGAAGTACTTCGCGACGTCGTTGGCGATCGAGAACGTCGTGAGTGAGCCGCGCGTCATGAGCATCTGCTTGCCGATCTCGACGATCTCGATCAGCTTCGTCGGGTTCGAGTCGAGGTCGACCATGTTGCCCGCTTCCTTCGCCGCCTGCGTGCCGCTGTTCATCGCCACGGCGACGTCGGCCTGTGCGAGCGCCGGCGCATCGTTGGTGCCGTCGCCCGTCATTGCGACGAGACGCCCAGCCCCCTGATGTTCGCGGATCATCTTGAGCTTGGCTTCCGGCGTCGCTTCGGCGAGGAAGTCGTCGACGCCGGCCTCGGCTGCAATGGCTGCGGCCGTGAGCCGGTTGTCACCGGTGATCATGACCGTACGGATGCCCATCTTGCGCAGTTCGGCAAAGCGCTCCTTGATGCCGCCCTTCACAATGTCCTTGAGCTCGATCACACCGAGCACCCGCGCCGGTCCGCTGCCGGTACTGCCGTGGACGCCCGGCTTCTCGGCCACAACCAGCGGCGTGCTGCCGCGTCTCGCAACATCGGTCACAGCGGTGTTGACTTCGCCAGGATAGCGGCCGCCGTTGGCCTCGACATACTGCTTCACCGCTTCGGACGCGCCCTTGCGGATTTCACGTTCCGGTAGGTCGACGCCGCTCATCCGCGTTTGCGCCGTGAAGCCGAGGAACGTTGCGTGCAGCGCGCTCATGTCGCGCTCCCGGATATTGAAGCGCTGCTTGGCAAGCACAGTGATGCTGCGGCCTTCCGGAGTTTCGTCGGCGAGCGACGCCAGTTGCGCTGCGTCCGCCAGGTCCAGCTCCGAAACGCCAGGAGCCGGTACAAAGGTCGACGCCTGCCGGTTGCCCAGCGTGATGGTGCCCGTCTTGTCCAGCAGCAGCACGTCGACGTCGCCCGCCGCCTCGACCGCGCGCCCCGAAGTTGCAATCACGTTCGCCTGCATCATGCGGCTCATGCCTGCCACGCCAATCGCGGATAGCAGCCCGCCGATGGTGGTGGGAATCAGGCACACCAGCAGGGCCACGAGGGCCGTGATGGTCACGACGTGGCCCGCCTTTGCGGCCTGGACGGAGAAAATCGAGAACGGCAGCAACGTTGCAGTGGCAAACAGCAGGATGAGTGTCAGCGCCACCAGCAGGATCGTCAGCGCGATTTCGTTCGGCGTTTTCTGACGTTTTGCCCCTTCGACCATCGCGATCATCCGGTCGAGGAATGCCTCCCCCGGATTAACCGAGACCCGCACGACGATCCAGTCCGATAGCACGCGCGTGCCGCCCGTCACTGATGAGAAATCACCGCCCGATTCGCGGATCACCGGCGCGGACTCGCCCGTAATGGCCGACTCATCTACAGACGCGACGCCCTCGATGACCTCGCCGTCAGCAGGAATCGTGTCCCCCGTCTCGACCAGCACGACGTCGCCTTTCCTCAGATCGGTGGAGGCCATGAGCGTGACGGGCGATTTCGGATGCCCGTCGTTGAGCTTTTTCGCCATCACGTTGTGCTTCGCGCTGCGCAGCGATGCTGCCTGCGCCTTGGAGCGGCCTTCGGCAAGCGCTTCCGCAAAGTTGGCGAAGAGCACGGTAAACCACAGCCATAGCGCAATGGCAAGGATGAAGCCCGCCGGCGCCTCGGCCTGACCCGCGAGCGCGGCAAACCAGAGTATCGTTGTCAGGATGCTGCCCACGTACACGCAAAACATCACGGGATTGCGCAGCTGCGTACGAGGCTGGAGCTTGATGAAGGACTCCGCGATGGCGGGCTTGACGAGCACCGGGTCGAACATCGAGCGTGCAGCCGTGCGTGCCTGGCCAAGATTCTCGGGACGATGGGCAGGCGGTTGAGCGGGCGTAGTCATGCTTTCCTCGTACTCAGTGAGCGGCAACCATCGACAGATGCTCGGCAACGGGCCCAAGCGCAAGCGCTGGCACGAACGTCAGCGCGCCGATCAGGAGCACGGCCCCGAGCAGCAGCACGACGAACAGTGGACCGTGCGTGGGCAACGTCCCTTCGGTCACCCCGATGCGCTTCTTTTGGGCGAGCGAGCCCGCGACGGCGAGCACCGCGACCGCCGGAACGAACCGGCCAAACCACATGGCGATTGCCAGCAGCACGTTATAGAACGGCGTGTTGACGGAAAGCCCAGCAAACGCGCTGCCGTTGTTGTTCGTGGCCGAGGTGAACGCGTAGAGAATCTGGGAGAATCCGTGCGGGCCGGGATTGGAAATACCCGCGGTGCCCAGCGGTGACAGCACCCCGATCGACGTGCCAACGAGCACGATCATCGGCATGATGAGGACTGCGAGCGACACCATCTTCATTTCGTACGATTCGATCTTCTTGCCGACGTATTCCGGCGTGCGCCCAATCATCAACCCGGCGATGAACACCGCAAGAAGCGCAAATACCAGCATCCCGTAGAGCCCCGAGCCTACGCCGCCGTAGACGACCTCGCCCAGCTGCATCATCAGGATCGGCACGAAGCCACCCATCGGCGTGAGCGAATCGTGTGCATTGTTGACCGCCCCGCACGATGCCGACGTGGTGGCGACCGTGAAAATGCCGGAATCGGCAATGCCGAACCGCACTTCCTTGCCTTCCATGTTGCCGCCCGTCTGCAGCGCCGACCTCGTCTGGTCGACGCGCAGCGAGGTGAACAGAGGATTGCCCGCCTGCTCAGACGCGATCTCACCCCAGCATCCAATCGCAAACGCGATGGTCATGGCCGCAAGCACGGCATAGCCTTGCCGGTTATCGCCGATCATCCGGCCGAAAACGATGCACAGCGCCGCGCCAATACACAGCATGGCGATCATCTGGACGAAATTGGCCAGGGGCGTCGGGTTCTCGTAGGGATGCGCGGAATTGGCATTGAAGAAGCCGCCTCCGTTGGTGCCAAGCATCTTGATCGCTTCCTGGGACGCGAGCGGGCCCATCGCAATGGTCTGCTTGTCCGCCTTCATGTCCTGCATCACGGGGTTACCCTTGGCATCCTTGATCGGGTTGCCCTGTGCGTCGGTCTTCGGCACCTGGTAGGTCGTGACCTGCAGCGTGGGCACGTCCACGTACGCCCTGAAGTTCTGGATCGCGCCCTGACTCACGAGCACTAACGCGATGACGAACGCTATCGGCATGAGGATGTACAGCGTGGAGCGTGTCAGGTCGACCCAAAAATTGCCGATCGTCTTTGTCGTGTGGCGCGCAAACCCCCGTATGAGCGCGACGGCCACAGCAATGCCGGTCGCTGCGGAAAGGAAGTTCTGGACAGCGAGCGCCGTCATCTGCGTGAGATAGCTCACCGTTGTTTCCGGCGTATAGTTCTGCCAGTTCGTGTTGGTGATGAAGCTCACTGCCGTATTGAACGCGGCGTCGGGTGTCATGGGGCCGAAGCCCTGCGGGTTCGCCGGCAGCCATTGCTGCAGGCGCAGAAAGCCATATACCGCCAACGCGCCGAGCGCATTGAACAGCAGCACCGCGAACGCGTACTGTTTCCACGACATCTCGGCATCGGGATCCACCCCAGCAAGCTGATACAGAGAATGCTCGACTGGCCGCCCGATCTTGCGCACGACGACCGACGTGCCGTCGAGCACCGAGGTCATGTAGTGGCCAAGCGGAATGGCGACAGCAGTCAGCACTACGATGAAAAGCACGACGTGAAGTACGTTGTAGGTATTCATTCGAGCTCCTCCGCGCGCAGGAGCGCGTACACGAGGTACACGAGCAGGAGTAGCGTCGCGGCGGCGGCGAGCCAGATCATCCATGTGGTCATGGCCGACCTCCCGGTGCACGTCCGTATAGCTTCTCGCAACCAACGACAAGCGCGACACTGAGTCCCAGGAAGACCACAATGCCGGCAATATAGATGAGGTCCATTTCTGCCCCCTTGGCGGATCGGAAATGACGACGTAAAGTCAGAGCCTCGTAATGGTCATGACAAGACTAGGCAGCCGCGAATAAAAAAGGTGTAAATATCGAATACATGGAAGACTGCGACCATCGACACATCTGTGGCCGCAGCGTCGCCCACTCCTATTGCGTAAGCTGCTTAATTCATTAGGTCCGACCGTCGTTGCGATCATGGGCGCGAACACCGGCCCTTGCCGTCTAGTGGCCAACTGCTGCGCTTAACTGCTCGACGATGGGTCCCAGCGCAAGTGCCGGTAGATACGTGAGTGAGGCAATCATGACCACGGACCCAATAAGCAGCCCGACAAAAAGCGCGCTGTGCGTCGCCAGCGTGCCCGGACCCGCTTCTCGCCGAAGTTTGCCCGCGAGCGATCCGGCAATTGCCAGCACGGGAACGATCACAGCAAAGCGGCCAAACCACATCGCAATCGCGAGCATCCAGTTGTAGTACGGCGTATTGGCCGACAGGCCTGCGAACGCGCTGCCGTTATTGTTCGCCGCAGACGAGAACGCGTAGAGAATTTCGCTGAACCCATGCGGGCCGGGGTTCGCAATCCCTGCGATCCCAGCCGGCACCAGCACGGAAACCGCGGTACCGACCAGCACCAGAATGGGCGTCGAGAGAATCACTACTGCGACCATCTTCATCTCGAACGCGTCGATCTTCTTGCCCAGGTATTCAGGCGCCCGGCCAATCATCAGCCCGGCAACGAACACAGCCAGCATTGCATAGATAACCATGCTGAAAAGTCCAGAGCCTGGGCCACCGAACACGACTTCACCCGTCTGCATCAGCACCATCGGTACGAGTCCGCCGACTGGCGTGAACGAATCGTGCATCGCGTTGACGGCGCCATCGCCGCCGCTCGTCGTCACCGTCGCATAGAGGGCAGACGTCACTACGCCGAAGCGCGTTTCCTTGCCCTCCATATTGCCGCCCGACAGATTGACCGACATGTTCGCCATGCCGGTTTGTGGCGCTGCGATGTGAGTGACGGCATGCTGCTCGGCTTGCGCCGTGATCGCGGCTGCCACGACAAACATCACAGCCATGGCCGCGAGCAGCGCCCAGCCTTGCCGACGGTCGCCGATGACCACGCCGAACGTATAGCAAAGCGCGGCCGGAATCAGCAGAATGGCCAGCATCTGCAAGAAGTTGGCCAACGGCGTTGGGTTTTCATAGGGGTGCGCAGAATTTGCGTTGAAGAAACCACCACCATCGCCGCTCAACAGCTTGATCGACTCCTGTGAGGCGACCGGGCCCATGGGTAGCAACTGCTGCTGCGAAGTCATGCTTTGCTGCACCACGTTTCCTGTGGCGTCGTGCACCGGTTGACCCTGCGCATCCAGTTTTGGCTGCTGCCATGTGATCGCCTGCAAGGTGTGCACCTCGCGGTATGTGTCGAAGTTCTGGATCACGCCTTGCGCCATGAACGCGATTGCGAACAGCACGGAGAGTGGAATCAGGACGTAGAGAGTCGAGCGCGTCAGATCCACCCACAGGTTGCCGACCGTCTGCGCGCCGTGCCTCGCGAGTCCCCGCATGAGGGCGAACATCACCGCCATGCCGCTTGCTGCTGAGAGAAAGCTTTGCACGGTAATGCCGAGCATCTGGCTCAAATAGCTCAGGGTCGTTTCGCCGGCGTAACCCTGCCAGCTCGTGTTCGTGACGAAACTCACGGCCGTATTGAAGGCCGAATCCGGACTCACGGCAGGGAGCGCCTGGGGATTGAGCGGCAGCCATTGCTGCACCCTTTGCAGCGCATACAGGAAGAGCAGGCCGACGGCGTTCACCAGAAGCAGCGCAACTGCGTAGGTCTTCCAGGCCATCTCCGAGTCTGGATCGACACCGGCGACGCGATAGATCAGCCGCTCGACAGGCCGTCCGATCACTGAGAGCCATGGAGCCCTGCCTTCGGCTGCTCGCGCCATGTAAAGCCCGAGCGGCTTCACGAGTGCGATCAGTACGACCAGAAATAGACTCATCTGAAAGCCGGCACTCGCAATCATCTAGCCTCCCGCAGCCGCCGTAGTCCGCCAAGCGGGCGTTCCATCTCTATTTCAGCTCGCGAAATGTCAATTCGACGGAAAGACTGCGGCGAACCGTATAAAGATCTTGTCAATACGGCTTCAGGAGGGCGAGTTGTGCTGCGCGCTACGCCAGAGCGTCCACGCGAGATCCGGAATCAGTTCGATGCGGGAGATGAGGAGCCAGTGCCTTCGGGGTCAGCTGCCGGCAATTGGATGATTCGGCAGCACGGCGAGCCCGTGGGTCGAACGGCTGTGCAACTTACGAAAACAGGGTGAACGGCAAGCGGGCCCACGGCGGCTCGCGGTTGTCGTCTTGATTCACGCAGCAAAGCGGACGAGACGCGCACTGGGCAGCGCGATCGGATGGGTCCATGCGGCCAGTGTCCGTGCAACGACAGGCGCCTTGCTCAGTATCGCGCTTTCATAGACCTTCCCGGCGAATCGTATTGCATCGACAATGCGGAACCCCTGCCCGCGATAGAACGAGACCAGATGCACTGCTGGATACGGCGTGTCGAGTGCAAGCTCTGCATAGCCGCGCGTCGCGGCCCAGTGTTCGGCGAACGCCAGCAGGGATTTTCCGATGCCGCGATTCTGCCATGAAGGCTCGATCGCCAGCTGACGGACCGTGGCCACGTCACCGCGATGGTAGTGCTCGCAGGCTGATTCGCTGTCGCGTGCGTAGAGCGTCATCGTGCCGATGATCTCCCCTTCGCTAACTACCACAAAGCAGTCGCCAGCTTGTGCTCGCCGCATCGTGACACTCACGTCCTGGTCCACGCAGGTGCAGTTCAACCCCGACATACCGAGTCGCGCAAACGCACGATGCAGCAGCGTCGTGAGCTGCTCGTACGAATCGCGCGAGGGATCAAACCGCCTCAGTACCACGCTGCCGATGCCCCGCTTACTGCGTGCGCGGGATGCGTGTCTCGCAGTTGTTGAATGTCGCCTCGACATGAGAACTTTCCAGGATCCACCTTTCATCAAAAGTCTAGAGTTGACGTTTGTGCCCCACAAGAAAAAATGTCGTAAAGAGTGGCGTTTGCTCCCTGCGCAAGACTCTTCATCGAAGCGAACAATTACGCCGGCGAGCCAAACTTGCGACGCAGATCCAGATTCATCTGCAACACGTTCACCATCGGCTCACCCACGAGACCGGCGAGCGGCGCCTGGGCCGTATCGTGAAGCATGGCACTGATCTCGGCGCGAACCATTGCAGGATCACGCTTCGTATCCTTCGCCCACGCCGCCGCCACGCGGTCGAGCTGGAACATCGCATTCGCGAGCGTAATGTCCGGGTCGAGACCCGAAGCCGACGCGGTCACAAGGTCCCCCGGCACGTTCTGCAGCGCGGCGTCCGGATGGTCCTGCCGCCACATGTCGAAGAAGGTCGATTGCACATCGCTCCCTGCGTTCACCGGCTCGATCGCACTCACGTCCTTCCCGTTGGCGTCCTTGTGCATGACGGCGGAGGGGAACGCACCCGGATTCGCCGCCGAAAACGCCGTGAAGAACGGCACCGCGAGATCGGCGGCCTTCGGCTGCGGCATGCCGGGGTTTGTGGCTATCCATCGCTTCACGTCCGCGGGATGCTGCTTCGCCCAGGCGTCCACATAGGCGCCGTGCGTGGGATCGGCATTGACCCACGCCTGCGCGAGGCTGTTATGCGCGTTGGCCCATTGCGCGACGATATGCGGCTGGCCGCCGAAGCGATCCGCCTGGAACCACGCCTCAACATCGGGCGCGACGAGCTGGCCCGCCTTCGGCCCCGCCGCATACGTTGCGATCGGCCCGATGGCGCGCGCCACGCGGTCACGCAGCGCGTAGTTCGCAGCACCGAGCCCCGACGATCCGGACGACGACGCGTCATATGAAACCGCCGATGGCCGCGGCTGGAAGTATTCGTCCTTCGTGAACGGCCGAGCGATCAGCAGCGAACCCACCGCCTTCCCGTCCGGTCCCTTGACCACGCTGCCGTTGGCCTGGAACGGAAACGCGGTCTGCCGTCGCGAACAGCACGTCCTGCACTGCGGCAAGGGCGATCTGCCCGGCGACGAGGGGCTCCATGATCACTTCACCGTGAAGGCATAGTGGCCCTGCGTACGGTGCCCGTCATCGGCTAAGGCAACCCACGATACCGTGTACACGCCCGGCGTCAGCGCGTTGAGCCCAACGGACATGTGCTTGCTGTTCGACGGGTCGACAACAGCCTTGCCGCTCGTCACGTCCTTGCCCTGCGCGTCCGTGACGGTGATCGAGCTGAATGCGGGTTCGAGCCCGTCATCGAAGTCGATCACCACGTCCTTCTGCGAGGTCGTCACCGTCGCGCCGGCCCCCGGCGCCTCGTGGGTGGGGTAGGCGTGCGCCTGCGCGAGCTGACAGACAGCGATCAGGAGCGCGGCAATGGCGACGCGTGCGGTCGTATGCAGTTTCATGAAAGGATTCCTCATAGGTCAGAACAGCGGCTTGCCGATCGAGTTCGGGAAAATGTCGTCGAAGTAGATATGGGCTTGCACCAGGATACCCGTGTGCGTGCCGGTCGCGCGATTGACGGGAATCTGCGCTTCGACGCCGAACTGCCCGTATCGATTGATCCAGATCACGCCGGGGTTGATCGTGCCCGTTGTCTGTCCTGAGCACGCGCCAGCCGTGCAGGTGCTCATCGGGAATTCGACGACGGGAATCAGGTTGCTGAACGGCTGGGGCAGCCCGAGATCCTTCACCTGCTGCTGCAGGTACGGAATGCTGTACTGCAGCGTCAGGCCCCAGCCGAGCGAGTTCGGCCCCTGGTCCGATGACGCGGTCGTCAGATTCGGGCCGATCGTGCCGGTGATGGCGAACGGCCGCAGGTAGCCGAGCGACGCGGGCAGGTCGCCGAAGCCCTTGCCGAAGTAGACGGTCGGGGTGAAAGTCGAAAACGGGTTCGCGACCGATCTGGCGCCGGTGCCGCCGAGCGTGGCAAGCAGCCCGACCGACGCCATGAACTCGTGCTGCGGGTTCGCGTAGGCAAGATATTTGACGCCGAGCGTGAAATTGTCCCAGCCCTTCGCGTTGCCGTCCGGCGAGTTCAGGCTCGCGTAGTTGCTCGCGACGCTGAACGCGAGATTCTTCGTGATCAGCTTGTCCCACTCGTACGACACCGTGTTGATGTTCGTATCGTTGCCATTGCTGTTGGGCGTCTTGGTGTGGCCGTACTCCAGGTTGAATTCATCGCCGACGCCGGGATCGTCGACTGCCAGCGTGGCAGGGAATACACGATCGCCGACCACTGCGTGGGCCGACGCATCGAATGAAACCAGGCACGGCGCAAGCGCGCACAGCGCTGCGGCGCCCCGTTTGAGAGTGGTTCGCATGTCCAGGTCCTGATCGAATTGTGGTGAGGCGCCCTCGCACGCGGCCCCCTGCCGAGGACGAGGAAGTCCTGGGAGGGGGCGCGCAGTAGGCGCGCGCCAGCGCAGCGATGCCGTTCACCGGCATCGCCACGTTGACTGGAAGACGTCTACGAAGATCAGGACCAGGCGGGGGGAGCGCGCGGCTGAGCCGGCGTCAGCACCGTGTACGGGCGGAACGCAGCGGTGACGAGGGGGGCGGGAAAGGACGGGCGCTGCGGCGCGATGCTCGATGCGACGGCCACGCCAGGCAAGGCTGGCGAATGCGCGAACAGTCCGCAATAGGGGCACGCGTCGCACAGCGACGACGAATCGGAGCCATGGTGGTGCCCGGCATGGGCATCCAACGCGACCTCGACCGCCGCATGATGGTGATGGGAATGATGCTCGTGACGCGCGACATCGCCATGCGCGCCGCGCAGCACCTGGGACACCACAGGCGCGACCACACTCAGCAGGATGGCAAGCATCCCGAGCCAGGCACCGATCTTCTGACGGTGGCGGTTGAGCACGTGTATCGGCGATACGTAAAAAAATTTACAGAGGAACGGTCGAGCCATCGCCGCTCTTCACCGGCGGCTGGTCGAGCGCGACCAGTTTGCAACAGGCAGTGCAACGATTAGGTGGCCGAGCGTACCAAATCTTTCGCCTGGGGTGAGATTCCCCATCACATAGCGGCAATTTGACGCTACGGGTTAATTGTAGTGTGGCGGCGCGCCGCACAGGCCCTGAATCAGTGCGTGGTTTTTCGCCCGGACCTGGGCGAAAACGTCGACCTCGGTCGACCTCATTGGGTGGTAGTCGGCCATCTCCCGTGACGTGGCCTTATGTTGGACGTTTGAACGTCGCATACGCTCTGATATCTGTCCTTGGAACCGCGACGACTCGGCCGGCAGCAACGGGGTCGGTTTTGGTGCATTCGGCGACGGCCCGGTGCCAGCGTTCGCCGTCCGACAGGACCCGGCAAGGCGCGGTCTGTCGCCAGCAGATCGACACGTAGTCTCGCGTGGCCAAGGCGAAAGCCGTCGCGAGACGATCGTATCTTTGATAGGCGTCGTTCAAAGATCGCTTGCGTTTGTGGAGTGCCGCCCGATGGCTCTGATGGGTCGCATAGCGAGCGACGGTCATTGTGAGCGCATACATCGCCGCACGTGCTGTGTGTGTACCCAGCGCAGGTAGACAGCAACTGGCTGATTTCTAAATGAAAATATTCGGGAAAGCAGGCAATTCGCACCGGCGGCCATCGCGCTCGTCTTCAGCAAATCGGAGAACGAGCCCCCAGGACGCTGATGAACGATGCATCCTTGGTCGCGTTGAGCCAAATGTTGCCGACGCCGGGCAGCGCGAAATGTGCGGCGAGCGGTAGGCACACGCGCGCAAATACCTGTTGTCTGGCCCTATATCCCCAGCTTTCTCGCGCGCCATCTCATGCGTATTTTCCCGGACGTCCCGAAAGGTTCTTGCCAATTTAACTAGATCTCTAATATAGTTGAGCAACACCTGTTGATGAAGGCGACCTGTCGCCGGGAGACATTCCATGCTGACCCACCAAGAAAACGAATT
>NZ_JBFRCN010000059.1:0-56803 GCF_040965835.1 Paraburkholderia sp. BR10872 | reverse complement strand
TGCGGCTGGACGGCGGTCTGCGCCCGGGGTTCTCGGGCGCGGCGCTCGCCGATATGCGCGGTCAGGTCGTGGGCATCTGCACCTCGGGACTGATGCGCGGCGCCGGCATGGTGATTCCCGCGATGACGGTGGAGCGTGTCGCCGACGAACTGCTGGCCAAGGGACGCGTCTCGCGGGGCTACCTTGGCGTCGGCACACAGCAGGTCAGCCTGCCGAACGCATGGGCGGAGAAAATGAACCTGTCGTTCAATAGCGGATTGCTGATCAGCTCGCTTGCGCCGGGCGGTCCTGCGGAACAGGCTGGCGTGCTCATCGGCGATGTGCTGATCGAACTGGACGGCCAACCTTGCCGCGACATCGGTGACCTGCACGCCGCGCTGGGCTCGACGGGCATCGGGCAGCCGTTGCCAGTCACGTTGATCCGGGGCGGCGAGCGCCACGCGTGCACGGTCGCCGTGGGCGAACGGCCCCAACGGCATGCATGCAGGTGAGGTCCGGGACACGGCGATATGTCGGATGGCACGATGGAACCCATGGGGCCGGTGCGGGTCGCGGTAATCGCGGCATCGCCGGAGGTGCGCGCGAGCCTCGAGGCGATCGTCGAGGCGCAGCCGCCGCTCGCGTTCCTGGGTAGCGCCGCCGACGCCGAAGCGCTTGCCGCTTACCTCGCCGGTTCGGTGCCGGACGTCGTCGTGGCCGACATCGAGCCTCTGGCGAGCGACGCGCTCAGGACGCTGTTCGAACCTGGCCGCGTGCCGCCGGCGCGAGTCCTGTTGCTCGACGACCCGGACAGCGACGGCCTCCTCGACGACCTGCCTGCGGATGCGACGGCAATCCTGTCGCGCGACGTGACGCCCGTCGAGATCGTCGCGGCCATCGAAGCGGCGGCCGCCGGCCTGTGCGTGCTGTCGCCCGACATCCTCGCAAGGCTGCTCGCTGGACGAAAACCGTTGCGCCAGTCGGCATCCGGCGGACCGTTCGAAGCCTTGTCGCTACGGGAGATCGAAGTGCTGGCGATGCTCGCCGACGGACTCGGCAACAAGGAGATCGCCCGGCAACTCGACATCTCGGACAACACGGTGAAATCGCACCTCTCGTCCATCTTCGGCAAACTCGGCGCGACCAATCGCACCGAAGCGGTGATGCTCGGCATGCGGCACGGATACATCATGGTGTAAGCAGGCCACGACCGCACCGCGATAAAAGCGGCACGGACAGCGCTCAAGAAACCGTCAAGCTTGCCGATAACACACGGATAGGGCGTTATTCGGCAGCGCTGCGCAGCCCCTGACTTACGGCGAGAAAGATTCCATGCAGATTCAACCCATTACCGCGACGACGACCACGACGACCGCCTACGGCGGCGGCACGCAGGCTTCGACGAGCGGCGCAGGCAACGGCGCTTCCTCGGGCGCGGCATCGTCGAACTCGAATGACAGCAGCACGACGAGTTCGTCGACGAGCACACCCAGCAGCGGCACCACGTCGACGTCGACTTCGACGCAGAGCACTTCGGCGTCTTCGAAGTCGGGCGGCGGCGCTGGAGGCGCAGCGGCATCCTCCAGCAGTTCGTCTTCGAGCGAAGTCGACGAATTGAACGCGCTCATCGCGTCGCTTCAGGCGCAACTCGCACAGGTGTCGTCGCAGACATCCAGCGCCGCGGCGCAAGGCTCGAACTCGGGCGAGGTCAGCCAGATCAAGGCGCAGATCCAGAATGCGCAGAGCGCGTTGAGCTCGGCGTCGCAATCGGACGCGAGCCAGGTCAGCCAGATCGCGTCGCAACTGGCGAGCGTGCAGACTTCGCTGGCGCAGCTGATGGTCGCGAGCGGCAAGACCACGGGGCTGGTCTCGGCGACGGCTTAAGCGGGGCAGGCTGAGTCGATCAGCCTGCCGGTGGCCGAGCGCAACGGCGGCTGGGCTTGCTACTATCGTCGGCGCCAACAACGGAGCCGACTGTGACCAACCCCGCTCTCCACCTCTACGCCGACGCCCAGTACGCCAGTCCCTACGCGATGTCCGTCTTCGTCGCGCTGCACGAAAAGGCGCTCGCGTTCGAGCTTTCGACGGTCGATCTCGCGAAGAGCGAAAACCAGCAGCCGGAATTCGCGGCGAAGTCGCTCACGCGGCGCGTGCCGACCCTGATCCACGACGGCTTCGCGCTCTCGGAGTCCTCGGCGATCACGGAGTATCTCGAAGAAACCTTCCCCGGCGTGGCGTTTTATCCGGCAGACCGGCAACAGCGCGCCCGCGCGCGCCAGGTTCAGGCGTGGCTGCGCAGCGATCTCATGCCGATCCGCCAGGAGCGCTCGACCGAGGTTGTGTTTTACGGCCCGACCACGGCGCCCCTTTCCGGCGCGGCGCAACTCGCGGCGGAGAAGCTCTTCGCGATGGCCGACGCGCTGATCGCTCAAGGCGAGAAGCATCTTTTCGGCGAGTGGTCGATCGCCGACGTGGACCTCGCGTTGATGCTGAACCGTCTGGTGCTGAACGGCGATCCGGTGCCGCATGGGCTGGCGCAATACGCCCTGGCTCAGTGGCAGAGGCCCTCCGTGCAGCGCTGGCTCACTTTCGAGCGGCCGCCGCTCTAAGGCTGTGTCGTCACGCAGGGCTTGCGGATGCTGACCGGATGACGTTCACCCAGGCCTCAGAAAATCGAGCGCCCGGTGCGCGTCGTCAACCACTCCAGCGCCAGCGAGCCGACCAGCGAATTCCCCGTCGCGTCGAGGCCCGGCGACCACACGCACACCGCGAATTCGCCGGGCAGCACCGCGATGATCCCGCCGCCCACACCGCTCTTCGCGGGCAAGCCGACGCGGTACACGAAATCGCCGGCCGCGTCGTAGGTGCCGCAGGTCAGCATCAGCGCGGAAAGGCGCTTGGCCGAACTCGCGTCGAGCACGGGTTCGCCGCTCGCGGGCGAGACGCCGCCGTTGGCCAGAAAGAGTGCTGCGCGCGCCAGTTCCACGCAGCTCATCGAGATCGCGCACTGGCGGCAATACGCGTCGATCACGGTATCGGCGGGCATCTCCAGGTTGCCAAAGCTTGCGATGAAATGCGCCATCGCGCGATTGCGTTCGGCGTGCGCGAGTTCCGACTGCGCGACGCGCAGGTCGTAGCCGATGCCGGGCTCGCCCGAGAGGCGCCGCATGAAATCGACGAGCGCGGTTTCCGCCTGCACGAAGCGGCGGCACAGCACGTCGGTCACGACGAGCGCGCCCGCGTTGATGAACGGGTTGCGCGGCTTGCCCGCCTCGAATTCGAGCTGCACGAGCGAGTTGAATGCCGTGCCCGAAGGCTCGCGGCCCACGCGCTGCCAGAGCACGTCGCCGAGCAGCTGGAACGCGAGCGTGCAGGCGAACAGCTTCGAAATGCTCTGGATGGAAAAGCGCACATCGGCGTCGCCGGTGCGGTACACCTGGCCGTCCACCGTGACGATAGCCATGCCGAAGTGATCGGCGCGCACCGTGGCGAGTTCGGGAATGTAGTCGGCAACGCGGCCCGTGCCGATATACGGCTGCAGGTCGCGATGGATGGCGTCGAGGATGGGCGTGTAGTCGAACGTGTGATTCATGGGAGGGAGCCAGGCAATCGCGGCAGAGCGCCCGCCGCGGTCCCGCGATTGTAGCGGCTCGCGCTTACCGCCACGGCTTCATTGCGCGCCCTGACTCGACCTCTCGGGTCAATGCGCCCCTGCTGCGCCGCCGCCTGCGCCGCCCTTCGTCGACTTCGTGATCCAGATGAGCGGAATGATCACGAGAAAGATGATCGCCGAGATATGGAAAATGTCGTTCAGGCCCATCATGGCGGCCTGCGTGGTGAGCTGGAAGTCGAACAGCGCGCGTGCGGAGGGCTCGCTCATATTCAGCACCTTCTGGGTCTGGTCCATCGCCTGCACGAAAGTCGGGTTGTTGACCGAGGCTTGTTCCGTGAGTCGCGCGTGATGCAGGATCGTGCGGTTGTTCCAGGCGTTGGTCGCGATCGAGGTGCCCACTGCGCCGCAGAACACGCGCACGAAGTTCGAGAGGCCAGCCGCCGCCGGCACGCGGCTCGGCGGCTGCCCCGCGAGAATGATCGCGGTGAGCGGCACGAAGAAGAGCGCCATGGGGATGCCTTGCAGCAGCGTGGGCAGCACGAGATGGAAGGTATCGATTTCGATCACGTACTGCGAACGCATGTAGAACACCCCCGCGAACATCACGAACGCGATCGTCGCGATGATGCGCGCGTCGGAGCGCGGCAACAGGCGCCCCACGACCGGAGACAGGATCACCGCGAACACGCCGAGCGGCGCGGTCACGAGGCCCGCGTCCACCGAGCGATAGTTGAGGTACTCCTGCATCCATTGCGGCAGCAGCACCAGATTGCCGAAGAACACCGCGTACGCCACTGAAATCGCAATCGTGCCGCCGAGGAAGTTACGTTGTCCGAACAAACGCAAATCGACGATCGGGTGCTCCTCGGTCAGCTCCCACACGAGGAAAAACGCAAAACTGATGAGCGCGAGGATGCCGAGCGTCACGATCACCGGCGAGTTGAACCAGTCGAGGTCCTTGCCCTTGTCGAGCATGATCTGCAGCGAAGCAACCCAGGTGATGAGCAGACCGAGGCCCACGACGTCGATAGGCGGCTTGCGCGTGGGTGACTCGCGGTTGCGATAGATCGTCCACGTGACGAAGCCCGCGAAGAGGCCCACCGGAATGTTGATGTAAAAGATCCACGACCAGTTGTAGCTATCGGTGATCCAGCCGCCGAGCGCCGGTCCCGCGATCGGGCCGACGGTCGTGGTCATTGCCCAGAAGGCGAGCGCGGTGGACGATTTGTCTTTCGGCCAGGATCCGAGCAGCACGGCTTGGGAAAGCGGAATGAGCGGGCCGGCCACGGCGCCTTGCAGCACGCGCGCGACGAGCAGGAACGGCAGGGTCGGCGCGATGCCGCACAGCCACGACGCCAGCACGAACGAGAGGATCGAGGTGACGAACAGGCGCACCTGGCCGAAACGCTGCGTGAGCCAGCCGGTCAGCGGAATGGAAACGGCGTTGGCCGCCGCGAACACGGTGATGACCCATGTGCCTTCGTCGACGGAAACGCCCATGTCGCCAGAGATGGTCGGAATGGCGACGTTGGCGATCGACGTGTCGAGCACGTTCATGAAGGTCGCGAGCGAGACCGCGATGGTTCCGAGGACCAGACTGCCTCCCTGGAGCGGCGGCGGCGGCGCGGGCGGCGCCGATGATGCGGCGGGCTGATTCAAGCGTGTTCTCCGCGTATTCGGTTTGCGGCACAGGATACCTGTAATCGCCTTTTGTCATCGCCAGCCGCGGAGCATCCCCATGCGGCGCAGGGTCATGGGGCTTGCGAATGGCTTTCGCGCGCGATCGGGCTGCCGTTGCGGCTTTATGTAACGCCGGGAAATGGAGTCTTTCGTACACGCGTTGCGCGGCGAGCGTATCCTTGCGCCTGCCGCGCGCCGCGCAAAATGCGTGCGCTGGACACACAATACGATCGTCAGTACAGGGGAGGTCCGACCATGAGCTGGGAAGCATTCGAAGGGGGCTGGCGTCTGGCGCCGGCCGATGGCGCCGCGCACGCGCTCGTCGTGCTGCTGCACGGGGTAGGCAGCAACGCACAGGACCTCACGCCGCTCGCCGACGTGTGGCGCGACGCGCTGCCGGGGGTCGCGTTCTCGTCGCTCGACGGCAGCGAGCCGTTCGACGGCGGCTTCGGCGGACGCCAGTGGTTCAGCCTGCGCGACATCAGCGAGACCAATCGCGAGGCGCGCGTCGTTGCCGCCTCGCAGGTGTTCGAGCGGCGGCTCGCCGCCGAACTCGCCCATTGGGGGCTCGGTCACGACGCGCTCGCGCTGGTGGGCTTCTCGCAAGGCTCGATCATGTCGCTGTACCACGTGGCCACACAGGCGGCGGGCGCGGCGGCCGTGGTCGCGTATGCGGGCCGGCTCGTCACGCCCGTGGTCGCCAAAAGCCGCACGGTGCTCACGCTCGTGCACGGCGAGGACGACGAAGTGATTCCGGCGAGCGAACTGGAGCGCGCCGCCGCCGCGTTCAGCGACGCGGGCTTCGCGGTCACCGCTTTCGCGCTGCCGGGCGTCGGCCACACGATTACGCCGCAGGGCGTCATGCTTGGGCGCGACGCCCTGGTGCGCGCGCTCGCGCGCGGCTAATCGAGAGACCGATCCGGTCGCTGGCGGGGACGAGGTCGGTCCCCGTTAATCAGCAGGTATCGGCCGGCATCGGCGGGCTAAATCGGTACAAATTGGCAGTGGCATAAGCCCGTAGTGTCGTATTTCGGCCATATTTTCCGCATAACCTAGGCAGTTGTTTTTGGACCGGCTAAAGTTCGCGCCGGTCGCGGCCGTTAATACGGGGAGTCGCCGCGACCTTATGGGCCGCGTAGGCCCGTTCCGCCCGGCGCGCGGCTGGTTCGCGCTGCCTGGACGAGGCCGCCATCGGGAATGCCATCCGGCGGCGCGTCGTCTGCCGGGTCGCCAAAAAGAACCGAACTTCAGACCAATATGGCCCGAGCCAAGCCGCAATCCATTTTTTCCAAAAGGCTGTTCCGCCAGGACGTGGCGCTCGATCTCGGTACGGCCAACACGCTCATCTACACCGCCGACAAGGGCATCGTGCTGAACCAGCCCTCCGTGGTCTGCTTCGAGCGGCGCGCGGGGGCGAGCGAGACGACGGTGGCCGCGGTGGGCCGCGAGGCGAAGGATCTGCTTGGCCGCGCCCCGGCCAATATGGAGACGGTGCGGCCGCTCTCGCACGGCGTGATCGCCAACTTCTCTGCTGCCGAACACATGATGCGCCGCTTCGTGGCGATGGCGCAGCCGCGCCGTCTGCTCGGCCGCCGTGCGGCATTCACGGTGTGCGTGCCGGCGGGCGCGACGCGCGTCGAGCGCCGCGCGATTCGCGAGGCGGCCTTCGCGGCAGGCGCGGCGAGCGTGAACCTGATCGGCGAGTCGCTGGCTTCGGCGCTCGGTGCGGGTTTGCCGGTGCACGCGGCGACGGGCTCGATGGTCGTCGATATCGGCGGCGGCACGACGGAAGTGGGCATCGTCGCGCTAGGCGGCGTGGCGTGCAGCGGCTCGGTGCGCGTGGGCGGCGACCAGTTCGACCGCGCCATCGTCGATCATGTGCGCACGCTCTATGGCGTCGTGCTGGGCGACCAGACCGCGGAACACGTGAAAAAGACGATTGGCTGCGCGCTCTACGGCGAACCCATCGAACGCATACGCGCGACCGGACGCAGCATGGAAGACGGTCTGCCGCGCACGGTCGAGATCACGAGCCACGACGTGGTGGACGCGCTAGCCGCGCCCTTGCGCGTGGTGATCAACACGGTGCGGCAGGTGCTGGAGACGGCGCCCGCCGAACTCGTCACCGATATCGCCGATAGCGGCATCGTGCTCACGGGCGGCGGTTCGCTGCTCGGCAGGCTCGACCAGTGCCTAGCCGCCGAACTTGGCGTGACGGTGCGCGTGGCCGACGAGCCGCTCACCTGCGCGGTGCGCGGCGCGGGCGCGGCGGCCTCGCTCATGAGCGAGCACGCTTTCGAAATGGTCGAATAACGGCCCAAGCCGGCGCACGAGGCAAGGCCGCTTCGCGAGGGCGCCGGCTTGACCGCTGTTGGCGCCGCGGGCATGGGACAATACGCCACTTTGCCGGCGTGCGCCGCGATGGACTGCCCGTAGGCCGTTGTCCGTTGCAATGCGCCGCTGTCCCGTTGTCTCCACATCGTCCAGCCGTGAATCCAGCCGCCTTTCCGGCCCCCGGTACGTTCATCGAACTGCCCGGCGGCCTGCCCATGCCCTATGTCGAACGAGGCGCGGGCGAACTTCTTCTCTTCGTGCACGGCTCGCTTTGCGACTACCGCTACTGGCAGCCGCAGCTGGCCGGCCTCGCGCAGCAGTATCGCTGTGTCTCGGTGAGTCTCACGCACTACTGGCCCGCCGCGGAGGCGGCACGCGGCCTGCCGTTCAGCTGGCGGCAGCATGCGGATGAGCTTGCGGCGTTCGTCGATGCCCTGGGCGCCGGCCCGGCGCATGTGATCGGGCATTCGCGCGGCGGCCTCGTGTCGTTCCAGTTCGCGCGGCGCCATCCGCAGCACGTGCGCACGCTCACGCTCGCCGATCCTGGCGGGCCGGTCCAGCAGCCGGGCCAGACGCTCGCCACGCTGCCCGAGAACGTCAATGCGCTGCGCGCCCGCGCCGTGGCGCTGATCGAGTCGGGCCAGGTGGACGCGGGGCTGGAGTTGTTCGTCGATTCGGTGAGCCGGCCCGGCTTCTGGGCGAAGAGCACACATGGGTTTCGCCGCATGGCCACCGACAACGCGCACACGCTTGGGCCGCAGTTTCAGGATCCGCTGCCTGCGTACTCGCGCGAGCAAGCCGCCGAGGTGCAATGCCCCGTGCTGCTGATCGACGGCGAGCTGAGCCCGGAAGTGTTTCATCGGGCCGTGGCCGCGCTCGACGCCTGGCTGCCCGATGCGCGCCGCGCGAGTGTGGCGGGCGCATCGCATGGGATGAATCTGGCGCGGCCCGCGGCGTTCAACGAGTTGATCGACCGCTTCGTGAGCGGCCACGGGCGCTGACGCGCGCTGATTCACGCGATGCGAAAAAGGGGCGGCCACGCGATGCGGCCGCCCCTTTTCGTTGCTGCGAGAAATACCGTAGTCCGAAGGACTCTCGCCTAGTCGCGACCGTGCGCGTGGGCGTCGAGCTTGTGCTCGGCCGCCTCGCCGACGAGGCCCGCGTAGTAGAGGTGCACGCCGATCGCGAGCGAATCGTTGCGGATTTCGTGAAAGGCCTTCCATGCCTTCACCGGATCCTTGAACACGAGATAGTGCGCTTCCTGCGAAACGAGGCGGGCGACCTGGTGCAGGCCGTGGCCGTTGAGCGCGTCCACGAGGTGATCGAGGCTGCGGTGCGTGCGCGCGTCGGTGCGCGGATACAGCATGTGCAGCACGGCCACGCGTTCGCTGGCGAGCGCGGCCGACAGTGCGACCACGATGTCCTGGTGATTGAGTGCCGTGACAACGGCGCCCTCTGCTTGTTCGTCTTCTGCGAACAGGGTGTCGACCGAGATGTTCATCTGTTGCTTCCTTACGTTTTGCTTTAAGCGCGTGTGGCGGTGAAAACGGCCGCCCGTGAGATCCGGCTGGATTACAAAATGCAAGTAATGGAAAACCCTTGCATGTCAAGCAGTATCGCAAAGATGGGGTGCGACATGTTGCGCTGCAAGAGCAAAATATTGTTGCAGGAATCGGCGTTAAGGAAGCCGCAAGCTTCGCAGTGTTGCGGCGTTGAAGAGGGATTGTTGCTGGCTGCACTATCAATCGATGCTGCACCGCGCCGTAGAATGCGGCAAGCGGTCGCAGCGCTGCCGGCCATTCCGGCGGCTGCGTCCTGTTGCGCGAAGTTATGCGCGAAGTATTGCGATGTGACAGCAATTCAAGGACACACAATGATCGATTCGAAGACACACGCCACGCTCACGATCCCCGGCCACGCTGAAGGCGTGCAGTTGCCGGTCTACAAGGGCACCCAGGGCCCGGACGTGATCGACATCCGCAAGCTGTACGGCCAGACCGGCATGTTCACGTATGACCCGGGCTTCATGTCCACGGCGTCGTGCAACTCGGCGATCACCTATATCGACGGCGACAAGGGCGAGTTGCTCTACCGCGGCTACCCGATCGACAACCTCGCGCAAAACGCCGACTTCCTCGAAAGCTGCTACCTCCTGCTCAAGGGCGAGCTGCCCACGCAGCAGCAGAAGGACGAATTCGTGGCCTCGGTGACGAACCACACGATGGTTCACGAGCAGATGCACTTCTTTTTCCGGGGGTTCCGCCGTGACGCACATCCGATGGCGATTCTGGTGGCGGCGGTCGGCGCCCTGTCCGCGTTCTATCACGACTCGCTCGACATCAACAACGCGGAGCATCGTGAGGTGTCGGCGATCCGTATGATCGCGAAGCTGCCGACGCTCGTCGCCATGGCGTACAAGTACTCGATCGGCCAGCCGTTCGTGTATCCGCAGAACGACCTGTCGTACAGCGCGAACTTCATGCGCATGATGTTCTCCGCGCCGAGCGAGGAGTACAAGGTCAACGATGTGCTCGTGCGCGCGCTCGACCGCATTCTCATCCTTCACGCCGACCACGAGCAGAACGCTTCGACGTCTACTGTGCGTCTGGCCGGTTCGTCGGGTGCGAATCCGTTCGCGTGTATCGCCGCGGGCATCGCTTGCCTGTGGGGCCCGGCGCACGGCGGTGCGAACGAAGCCGCGCTGAATATGCTCGAAGAAATCGGCTCGGTCGATAACATCCCGAAGTTCATCGAGCAGGTGAAGGACAAGAACTCGGGCGTGAAGCTGATGGGCTTCGGCCACCGCGTGTACAAGAACTACGACCCGCGTGCGAAGCTCATGCGCGAAACGTGCTACGAAGTGCTGAACGAACTCGGTCTGCACGACGATCCTTTGTTCAAGCTCGCCATGCAGCTCGAGAAGATCGCGCTGGAAGACGAATATTTCGTGTCGCGCAAGCTGTACCCGAACGTCGACTTCTACTCGGGCATCGTGCAGCGCGCGCTGGGCATCCCGACCTCGATGTTCACCTGCATCTTCGCGATGGCGCGCACGGTGGGCTGGATCGCGCAGTGGAACGAAATGATCGCCGACCCCGAGCAGAAAATCGGCCGTCCGCGTCAGCTGTTCATCGGCGAAACGCCGCGCGTCGCGAAGCCGATTTCGCAACGCTGATCCTCACGGCGCGCGCCGCTTCCGGCGCGCGAGCGCATTGCCTACACGGGCGCCCGCACGTTACGTCGTGCCGGCGCCCGCAATTTTTTCCGCGCACGTTCCTTGCTCCGCACTGCGATTTGCCACTCATTTCGCGCGTATCTTTCGGCCGTTCTTTGCGCATTCGCCCAACGCGTGCGCCGAAGCCACTACAATCAACCGCAAGCGAACCGTACCGTAACCCTTTGCATGGCACCCAGGAGGCACGCAATGCAGGATCCTGAAACACTCGGCGGCGTCACGCGCTCAAGCGGCGTGGATCATCCCGACCAGGACACGCGGGAAACCGACAGCGCGTTCATCGCGCCCGAAACGCCGGAGGTCGCAAGCGCCGACCAGCATGTGCTGAAGTCGGGCGGCACCTTCATCGTCAACGATCCGCTCGGCGACATCACCGGCATCGACGACGGCCTGTTCGTCAACGACACGCGCGTGCTCTCGTCGCTGCGCCTCACTTTCGGCGGACGCGTGCCCTCACTGCTCTCGGGCAGCGTGAGCAGCGACAACGCCGTGTTCACGGCCCACCTGACCAATCGTCCGCTGCCGCCGCTCGGCGGCAGTACCACGCCCGAAGGCGTGATTCACGTGCAGCGCGAGCGCGTGCTCTCCGGCACGATGATGACCGAGGCCATCGAGCTCACGAACTACGGCACGGAAGACGCCGTGGTGCCGCTTTCCATCTCGTTCGCGAGCGACTTCCGGGACATGTTCGAAGTACGCGGCCTGAAGCGCGAAAAACGCGGCACGCTCATGCCGCCGCGAGTCGAAGACGGCGAGGTCCGGCTCGAATACGTCGGCCTCGACAAGGTTGCGCGGCGCGTGCGTATCGAGTTCTCGCCCACGCCGAACAAACTCCTCGCCGATCGCGCCGACTTCACGGTCGATCTGCCCGCGCAGGCCTGCGTCTCGATCTATCTCACGGTGGCGATCGAAGTCGAGGCCATGCCCGGCGCCGCGCCCGGCACACAGAGCGCGGGCATCTTCCAGCCGCCGCATTGCCTCGCGGACTCGCAGGAGCAGCGCGTGGGCCGCGCCGCTCAGCGCGCCGCGCTGGTGGATTCGCATATCGTGATGCGCGAACGCCGCCGAGCGGCGGCGCACTTGCGTTCGAGCAATCCGCTCTTCAATGCGTGGATCAACCGCTCGATCGCCGACCTCGGTCTGCTCACCACCGACCTGCCGACCGGCCCGTATCCGTATGCGGGCATTCCATGGTTTTCCACGCCGTTCGGCCGCGACGCGGTCATCACCTCGCTGCAGACGCTGTGGCTCACGCCCGCGCTCGCGCAGGGCGTGCTGCGTTTTCTCGCGGAACATCAGGCGCGCGAGGATTCGGCGTTCCGCGACGCGGCGGTCGGCAAGATCATGCACGAAATGCGCAAGAGCGAGATGGCTGCCACAGGCGAAGTGCCGTTTGCGCTCTACTACGGCGGGGTGGACACCACGCCGCTCTTCGTCGTGCTGGCGGGCGCTTATGTCGAACGCACGGGCGACGTTTCGCTGATCGACGAGTTATGGCCGGCGCTGGAGCGTGCGGCGGCCTGGGTCGCAGGTGTATGCGACCGCAATAAACTCGGTCTGCTCGACTACCGGCGCGAATCGGAGGGCGGGCTCGCGAACCAGGGCTGGAAGGACAGCCACGACTCTGTATTCCACGCGGACGGCCGTTTCCCCGATGGCCCGATTGCGCTCGTCGAAGTGCAGGCATATGCGAGCGCTGCGTTCGAAACGATGTCGCGCTTCGCCACGCATCGCGGCCAGATCGAAGACGCAGCGCGCTACGCCGCACGCGCCGCCAAAATCCGCCTCTGCGTAGAGGAGAAGTTCTGGATGCCGGAGTCGGAGTTCTACGG
The DNA here is from genome assembly GCF_040965835.1 of Paraburkholderia sp. BR10872. Lineage (NCBI taxonomy): Bacteria > Pseudomonadati > Pseudomonadota > Betaproteobacteria > Burkholderiales > Burkholderiaceae > Paraburkholderia > Paraburkholderia sp. BR10872. Next base: position 44,130 of record NZ_JBFRCN010000059.1, on the reverse strand, counting down.
CATTGCGCTCGATGGCCACGGCGATCTGTGCCGCGTGCTCGCGTCGAACGCCGGACATCTGCTCGCCTTCGGGCTGCCCGAGGAGGAGCGCGGCCGCGCCGTGGCGGAAGTGCTCGAATCGGCGCTGTTTCACACGGGCTGGGGCGTGCGTACGCTCGCGGCGGGCCAGGCGCGTTTCAATCCCATGGCGTACCACAATGGCTCGGTCTGGCCGCACGACAACGCGCTGTGCGCACGCGGTCTCGCGCGCTATGGTCGCAAGGCGGCAGCAGTGCGCCTCTTGCAGGCGCTGTTCGAGGCTGCGGTGACGTTCGACATGCGTCTGCCCGAACTGTTCTGCGGGTTCCCGCGCCGGCGCGGCGAGCCGCCCACCGCGTATCCGGTGGCCTGCCTGCCGCAAGCCTGGGCCGCGGGCTCGCCGTTCATGATGCTCGAAGCGTGTCTTGGCGTGACGATCGACGCGGCGCGCAACGAGGTGCGTGTCGAGCAGCCCATGCTGCCCGAAGGCATCGACTGGCTGGAAGTGGACGATCTGCGTGTGGGCAAGAATACGGTGACGCTCATGTTCCGCCGTGTGGACGGCAAGGTGGTGGCATCGGCCGATCGCAGCGACGTGAAAGTCGTGGCGTTGCTGTGAATCTTGGCGCGGGCTTGCAAAGCCCGCGCGCTCATTTTGTGCTGGCTACGAAGCGACGCGCTCGAGTGAGAACTGCGGCGCGACGCAACCCGTCTCGACGCCCATCGTGTTGACGATGCGCGGGGCTTCGAATTTGCTTAGTTGTGCAAGCTGTTGTGGCGTGCCAATGCCCAGTTGTCTGAGCACTTCCACGACGGTGGCATGGAGCGCGGTCAAATCGCCGTCCTCGATCTTCACCGCGATACCCAATGCCGGGCCGCCCGTATGCGTTGCGGTCGCCGCGTTTGCGCGCACGCCAATCGCATAACTGCCCGCCGCGCCGAGTTTGCCGGCGAGCGCGCCTTCGAACGCGCTCATGAGCGTCGTGCAGAAGCGGCCTTCGCCCGCCACGAGTTCCGGATACGACGTCATGGCGCGATAGATGTGGGCGAGCGCCTGCGAGCGCGCATCGGCCGCGGCCGAGCCCGGCAAGGCCGCGTGGTCCTGCGCATCGGCGAGCTTCACGAACAGGCGGGCGAGCCGGTCGAGCGGGAAGGCGGGCGTGGGCAGATTGCAGCCGTCGATGCCCCACTCGACGCCCGTCTCGGGAAGATCGCAAACCTCGGCCACGACCCGCCTCACGTGTTGCTGCAAGGGGTGTGAAGGCAGATGGTAATCGGCCAGCGCCGCGCCGATGGCGCGGGCGCCGGCCAGCATGCCCGCGTGCTTGCCCGAGCAATTGCTGCACACCGCGCCCGGCGTGAAGTCGCGTTTGATCCACGCCTTGTAGACGGCGTCGGAGATCGGCACATGGCCGCCGCAGCGCAAATCCGATTCCGTGGCGGACACCTTGGCGAGCATCGCGCGCGTCCGCTCGATATGGCGGTCCTCGCTGCTATGCGAGGCGCACATGAGCGCGAGATCGGCGTCGTCGAAGCCAAAGCGCTCGAGCGCGCCGGTTTCGACCACGGCGAGCGCCTGCGCGGGCTTGGCCGCCGAGCGCACGAGCGTCATGCGATGCGGGTCGCCGAGCGCGTAGAGCAGGCGGCCCTGGGCGTCGACCACGGCAATGTGGGCGATATGCGTGGTTTCGATGACATCGCCGCGCAGGACTTTCACGGCGGGTTGGGGAGCGCTCGTCGTCATGGTGCCGTTTGCCTTGGGTCTCGGATGGGATCGTGCTGCGCGGTCGATGTGCGAGTCTAATCCGCGCGTGCGGGTCAGCGCATTTGCCGGGCCACGCGGCACGCGGCGAGATCCCAGGCGCCGCTGCCGACGGTCTTCAACAGCACCGGACTGCCGTCATGTGCCGCCCCGTCCGTTACAGCGGAGCCGATCGTGCGCACGTTCGCCCAGTCGACGCCTGCCTGCAGCAGGTCACCGGCTTCTTCGCGCGCGGCTGCGAAATCGTCGACGAACACGCGGCTCGCACGCACCGTCTCCTGGGCGATTTCGGCCGCGTCCGGCGTGAAGGCGCCCACGCCGATCACGAGCCGGTCCTTGCGTGCCGCTTCGTCGTACACGGGCGTCTTGCTCGTTGTCGCGGCGATGACGACGTCGACTTCTTTCGGAGCCGCACCGTGCGCGGGCGTCACGTCCACGCCAGCCTGCGCGAAGTGGGCGCGGAATGCCGCTTCGGACGCTTCGGTCCGGCCTTTCACGTAGAGCGTCGCCGACGGATACAGCTGGCCGATCGCCTGGGCATGAAAACGCGCCTGCTGTCCGGTGCCGACGACCAGAAACGCACGCGGCGCGCCCGGGTGAAAGAGGCGCACGCCCAGCATGGACAGCGCCGCGGTGCGGCGCCCGGTGACGGTCGGGCCGTCGAGGATGAACTCCGGCTGACCCGTCGCGCCGTTGCACACCGTCACCGCGCCGAAGATGGTCGGCATGCCGAGCGCCGTGTTGGCCGGGCACACGCTCACGAGCTTGTGGATGGCAATGTCGTCGGCGCTGGCGGGCATCGAAAGCATGACGCCGTTGCCCTTGAGCGGCACGCCCGTGCGCACGGGCGCGTGAATGCGGCCCGCGTCGTGATCCTGCGCGGCCGTGGCGAGGGCGTCGAGCAGCACGCCGAAGTCGAGCAGTCGCGCCGTGGCGGTTGCGTCGTAAATCGCGATGGGCTCCATCGAATCTTCTCTCCTGATGAATGATGCGTGGGTGTGGCGGCGTGCGTTCCTGCCGCCGGCCTCAAAAGCGGTCGATGCGAAACGGCGCGAGATCGACGGCGGGCGTCTCGCGCGCCATCAATTGTGCGACGAGTTCGCCGCTGAGCGGCCCGAGCGTGAGGCCCAGATGCTGATGGCCGGTCGCGACGAACACGTTCCGTGCGCCGCGCATCTCGCCGATCATCGGCAGATAGTCGGGCAGCGTGGGGCGCTCGCCGTACCAGCGGCTTGCGACCTGCGCCGCGCGTGCGCCGGGAAAGAGCGTCTGGAATTGCGTGGCGAGCAGATCGGCGCGGCGCCAGTCGGGTGCGCCGCGCGCGCCGAGTTCGACGGTGCCGGCAAGCCGGATGCCTTGCGCCATCGGGTTACAGGTGAAGCCGCGCTCGACGAAGCTCACGGGCACGCGCAGCGTGTCCTGCGAGGGTGCGCCGAGCTGCACGTGATAGCCGCGCTCGTTGGTCAGCGCAATCCTGGCGCCCAGTTGCTGTGCAAGTTCGGCGCTGCGCGAGCCGGCTGCTATCAGCACCTTGGCGGCTGGGTGCGTCGCGCTGCTCAGCGTGACGCCGATATGGCCATCGGGGAGGGCGCGCAAGGCGTCGACGGCAGCGCGCGTGTATTTCGCGCCCGCTGCGAGCGCCGCCTCGAAGATGCGCTCGACGACCTGCTGCGGATTCGTGACCGAGGCCATGCCGGGAAAGTAGCGCGCATGGCTGATATGCGGCGTGAGCGACGGTAGATAGTCGCGCCGTACCTGCTCCGCTGTGAGATTCACGTAGCGCACGCCGTACCGGTCTAGCAGATCGAGTTGCGCGCATTCCGTTGCGTGCGCAACGGGTTGCTCGAACACGTAGAGCGAGCCGATGTCGCGAAAGAGGTCGGCGGCGATGTGCTGATCGAGCAGACGACGCCAGGCCTGCGCCGCACCGGTCACGAGACTCGCGAGCGCACGCGTGTTGCGCCGAAAGCGCGGGCGCTGCGCCTGCGCGGCGAACTCCAGCACCCACGGCGCCATGCGCGGCAGGCTGCGTTTGTGCAGGCGCAGCGGGCTGTCGCGGCGCAGCAGCATGCGGGGCAGACCGGCCATCGTCTCGGGGCTCGCGAGCGGCGCGACGTGATCGACCGCGATCAGGCCCGCGTTGCCGAACGAGCAGCCCGAACCGGGCGGCGCGCTGTCGACGATATGCACGCGCATGCCACGCTGCGCCAGATTGAGCGCGGCGCAGACCCCGATGATGCCTGCACCGATGACGACGACATCTTCCATGTCAGTCTCGCGACGAAGAAGTGATTTCGTTCGATGCTAACCTAACTATTTCCTATAGGAAACTTTTTTCTGATCGTATATCACGCGTACTCGACCCGCCGATCAGCGTTGCACTTGCGAAGCGTTGTAGGCGCTCGCCTGCTCGAGCAGCCACGCGCGGAACATCTCGAGTGGCTTGCCGTGGCTGAGTTCGGTGGGATAGACGAAGTAGTAGCCGCCATCGGCAATAGCAGGGGCTTCGAACGGAATGACGACGCCGAACCGCTCGAGCTGGCCTTCAACGAAGAACTTCGGCACGAGCGCCACGCCGAGGCCGGCGGCGGCCGCGGCGATCAGCATCGTGTGCAGTTCGTAGCGCACGCCGTGCATGGTGGCGTTGTCTTCCACGCCGAGGTCGGAGAACCAGCGCGTCCAGGCGTCGGGGCGCGTGGTGGAGTGCAGCAGCGGGTAGGCGAGCAGTTCGTGCGCCTTCTTGACGGGGCGCGCAAGCAGTGACGGAGAACAGACGGGCACCACTTCCTCGCCGAACAGGAAGTCGGAGGACGTGCCGGGCCAGGTCGGCTTGCCGTAGTGGATCGCGGCTTCGAAATGCGACTCCTCGAACGAAAACGTCTCGGTGCGCACGCCCATGTTCACGCGCACGTCGGGCGTGCGGTCGTAGAAGTCCTTGAGGCGCGGAAGCAGCCATTCGGACGCGAAGGTCGGCAGCACGGCGAGCTCCAGATAACCGCCGCCGCTGCCGTGCGCGATGATGGAGAGCGTGTCGCGATCGAGGTTTTCGAGCGCACGCCGCACCTGGGTGCTATAGAGCCGGCCCGCGCGCGTGAGCACGACCCGCTGTTTGGCGCGCACGAACAGGCGCACGCCGAGATTCGATTCGAGCGTGGCGATCTGGCGCGAGACCGCGCTTTCGGTGAGGAACAGCTCCTTGGCGGCGTGAGTGAAGCTCTCGTGCCGCGCCGCGGCTTCGAAGGCCGTCAGCGCGCCGATATTCGGGATCTTGAACTTGCGCATGGTGATTCCAGAAACTCATCAAGTGACAATTTAAACTCGCTTTACGCGGTGCGCAACCATTTGAATAATGCGTTTTACGTATAGCTGGCCGAAACCGATGGCCAGAGGCCCCTTTGATGACTGCCGCCAGGCGGTCGTTTCCTGTGAGATTGGTGATGCGCAATTCGAACGTAGAACGCTTGTTGTCCGCGCTGCTGGGCCGCGAGAAAACTGAAACCCTGTTTGCAACGCTGAACTTTCCGTCGATGCTCGGCGACTGGGAAAGCGGCACCGTCACGCGTGCCGAACTCGCCCAGGCGATGAACATGGCGCTGTTCGAAGACCTGCTGGAGCGCTCTCCCAACGGCCGCACGTACACGAACGACACGGTGGCGCAGGGCGGTGCGGTGTACTTCGACCATGGCGCGCTGCGCACGGTGCGCTGGGCACAGAACGGCGCGCTGCCGCCCGGCGAAGCGGCGTTCACGCGCATTCTGCGGCCGCTCGGCTTTCGCCTGAATGGCCGCTATCCGCTGGACAAGCTCGGCATGACGGGGCGCGCCTACGCCCACGAAGACGCACCCGACGAGATCGCGCAGTTTTTCGTGAGCGAGCTGCACCCCGAGCGCTTTTCGGCGGCGTTCCAGCAAGCCGTGACGAACGTGGTGGGCGCATCGAAAGATCCGCTTACGCCGCTGGCCGTGGCGCAGCTCTCCGAACTGGAACGCGACGGCTCGCTGCCGCTCGACGCGGCGCTGCAACTGCTGCCCGTGATCGTCGGTGCATTCGCACGACAGCACGACGTGCCATCTATTTCGGACTACGAGACACTGCTGCAGGAATCGGCGGAAATGGCATGGATCGCGACGGAAGGCAACGCCTTCAATCACGCGACCGACCGCGTGGAAGACGTATTTCAGCTTTCGGACGACGAGAAGGCCAAGGGGCGCCCGATGAAGCCCAGCGTCGAGACTTCGCGCTCGGGCCGCGTGTTTCAGACGGCCTATCGAGCCGACACCGTGACGCGCGAGTTTCGCACGGCGGACGGCCAGCGTGTGACGCGTGAGGTGCCGGGCTCGTTCTACGAGTTCATCACGCGCAAGCGCACGTTCGATCAGGTCACGCGGCGCTGGCAGACCGATCTGCGCTTCGATGCGGGTAACGCCACGGGCATCTTCAAGATGACCGCGAACGCCGCGTAAGCATGAAGGATCAAACGCCCGGCGCGCCGTCCTGCGTGTCCGGGTGCGGTTCGTTGATGAGCCAGAGGACTTCGGCGTCCTCTTCGCTCGTGGAGACGGCCGCATGCCCCGTGCGGCTGTCGAAATAGAGACTGTCGCCGGTTTCGAGATGTGTCGGTGCGTAAAGCTCGGAGTAGAGACACACCGAGCCGCTCAATATGAAGAGAAATTCCTCGCCTTCATGCCGGCCCCATTCCGTGAACTCGTCGAGCGAGTGCGCCGTCACGCGAATGCGAAACGGGTGCATCGCCTTGTGGGCGAGTTCCGTCGCCAGCAACTCCATCTGATAACAGCCTGCTGAATGCTGTTGCCCATCGCCCTTGCGGTTGAGCGCGCGGCGTCCGCTCGCGCGCGGCCTGGGCGCAGAGCCGAACAGTTCGCCGAGGTCGATCTTCAGACCGTGAACGATCTTCTGCAGCACGTCGAACGTCGGCGACATGACGCCGTTTTCCACCTTCGAGAGCGTGGAGCGCGACACGCCGCACACGCGGCTGGCGGCCTCGAGCGTGTAATCGTGCTTCAGCCGGGCCGCCTTGACGCGCTTGCCAAGCTCCGCCGAAGCATTCTCGGCGGCCTTGAGGGACGGGGTTTCCATTCGGGAACTCGGGGTGTTCGCTGATGGTTCGTATCGTACTCTATGTTTCCGATAATAACATTTGCGTATCGCGCGACGTTTGGCGCGCCATCCAGCAATTAACAAGCATGGCTAAGTAAATCGATCGCCCCGAAGGTTGATGATTTCTGACGCAAACCCAGACGGCGCAAGGCCTGGCGTGCGCTCGATCCGGGCTCGCATGGCATCCACGCACAGGGAGCATATCGGCGTTATCGGGTATTTCCCAATGCCAGCGGGGCCGCGTCACGCCTTGCCGTATTCCCCGCGTGGACGGGCTTGATGAGAAAAGCGCATTACGTGGTGATTAGATTTCGTTTGATGCCGCCTGCACGGCTGCCGACAATCCGCTTACGTCCCGCCGCTCGGCATAGCGGGATGAATCCAGTGCGTCCGAAGGTCCGCGCGACCATTCGAACGCATCACGTGCCGGCTCCAGATACCGAAGGAATATCGCATGTCTCCTCGTTTCCTCGCTTCTCGTCGTGGCTGCGCGATCGCAGCGTCGTTGATGTTGGTTGCCGGCGCGGTGAGCGCACAGGAAATGGTCGTGAAGATCGGCGTGGCCAGCCCGCTTACGGGCGGCGGGGCAGCGTATGGCAAGGACATCGAGAACGGCGTGCGTCTGGCCGTGGACGAAGCCAACGCCGCGCATCCCACCATCGGCGGCAAGCCGGTCAAGTTCGTGATCGACTCGCAGGATGACCAGAGCGATCCGCGCATCGGCGTGCAGGTCGCGCAGCAACTCGTGGATGACAACGTGGCCGTCGTGATCGGCCACTTCAATTCGGGCACGACGCTGCCGGCCTCGAAGATCTACGCGAAGGCGGGCATTCCGATGATCACGCCGGCCGCCACCAACCCGGCCATCACGCAAAGCGGCGCGCCGACCATCTACCGCGTGATCGCCACCGACTCGCAAAACGCAGGCAACGCGGGCAACTATGCGGCGACGGTGACGAAGGCGAAACGCATTGCCATCATCGACGACCGCACGGCCTTCGGCCAGGGTGAAGCCGACGAGTTCGAGAAGGCCGTGAAGGCAAGCGGCGGCACGATCGTCGCGCGCGAGTTCACGAACGACAAGGCGGTGGATTTCAGCGCCCAGCTCACGAGCATCAAGCGCACGAATCCGGATCTCGTGTTCTTCGGCGGCCTCGACGCGCAGGCCGCCATGATCGTCAAGCGCATGCGCCAGCTTGGCCTGAAAGCGCAATTCCTCGCGGGCGGCGGCGTCATGGACGCGAACTTCATCAAGCTCGCCGGCGATTCCGCCGATGGCGCTTCGGTGTGGGAATACGGCCAGCCGCTCGGCACGCTGCCCAAGGGTAGGGGCTTCGAGGCGAAGTTCAAGCAGAAGTACGGCATCGACATGCTCGCCTACGCGCCGTTCGCCTACGACGCGGCGTGGGTCGCGATCACGGCGATGGAGAAGGCCGGCTCGGCGACGCCCGCGCAGTTCAACGCCGCGCTCAAGGCCACGAACTACGACGGCATTACGGGCAAGATCGCTTTCAACGCCCAGGGCGACCTGAAGAGCCCGAGTTCGACGCTGTATCAGGTCAAGAACGTGGCGTGGGTGCCGGTCACGACGCGAACCGCGGACTGAGATCACACGCCTCTGCTACCTTGAAGGGCGCCGGCACTGCCGGCGCCCCAATGCATTGTTTCCAATAGGAAAACAAAGGTGTGCCCGCAGTGCGGGCACATGCCATTTTCATGGCGCAAAGCCGGGCGGAAGCGGTACACGCGGCATGGCGAAATTACCGTCGATTTTCGTGTTGTCGCCGCAAAATTGCGCGTGTATAGTTTCCTAAAGTAGCAATGTTTCGTATCGGAAATTTTTAAGGGATTCTACCTATGAAAGCCTCCTCCATCCTCTCGGATCTCGGTATCTCCCAGCTCGCGGAAGCGGGCGACATCGCCGTGCATTCGCCGATCAACGGCGAACTGATCGGCCGCGTCGCGAGCCAGTCGGCGGCCGACGTCGACGCTGTGCTCGCGAAGGCGCAGGAGGCGTTCAAGACCTGGCGCAATGTGCCCGCGCCGCGCCGCGGCGAACTCGTGCGCCTGCTGGGCAACAAGCTGCGCGAACAGAAGCGCGCGCTCGGCAGCCTCGTCTCGCTGGAAACCGGCAAGATCTTCCAGGAAGGCTTGGGCGAAGTGCAGGAAATGATCGACATCTGCGACTTTGCGGTCGGCCTCTCGCGTCAGCTTTACGGTCTGACCATTGCTTCGGAGCGTCCCGGCCACCGCATGGCCGAATCGTGGCATCCGATGGGCGTGTGTACCGTGATTTCCGCGTTCAATTTCCCGGTCGCCGTGTGGTCGTGGAACGCCGCGCTCGCGCTCGTGTGCGGCAACGCTGTGGTCTGGAAGCCTTCGGAAAAAACGCCGCTCACCGCGGTTGCCGTCAACAAGATCATGCAGGACGTGTTGAAGGAATTCGGCGATGCGCCCGAAGGCCTCACGAGCCTCGTGGTCGGCGGCCGTGAAGTGGGCGCGAAGCTCGTGGCGGACCCGCGCTCGAACATCGTCAGCGCAACGGGCAGCACCGAAATGGGCCGCACCGTCGGCGTCGAGGTCGCGCGCCGCTTCGGCCGCTCGCTGCTCGAACTGGGCGGCAACAACGCAGGCATCGTCTCCCCGACAGCCGATCTCGAACTCGCGCTGCGCGGCATCCTGTTCTCGGCGGTCGGCACGGCCGGCCAGCGCTGCACGTCGCTGCGCCGCCTCTTCGTGCACGAGAGCGTGTACGACAAGGCAATCGAGCGCCTGAAAGCGCTCTACGGCAAGGTGGTGATCGGCAATCCGCTGGAGCAGGGCACGCTGATGGGGCCGCTCATCGACGAGCAGTCGTTCGCCCGCATGCAGTCGGCACTCGAGCAGGCGAAGCGCGAAGGCGGCAAGGTGTTCGGCGGCGAGCGTCACACGGTAGCGGGCAACGAGAAGGGCTTCTACGTTCGCCCGGCTATTGTCGAGATGCCGTCGCAAACGGAAGTTGTCCTGCAGGAAACCTTCGCACCGATTCTTTACGTCCTCAAGTACAGCGACTTCGGTGACGCGATCGATGCTAACAACGCCGCCCACCATGGCCTGTCGTCGTGCGTATTCACGACGGACCTGCGCGAGAGCGAGCGCTTCACGTCGGCCGCGGGCAGCGATTGCGGCATCGCGAACGTGAACATCGGCCCGAGCGGCGCGGAGATCGGCGGCGCGTTCGGCGGCGAAAAGGAAACGGGCGGCGGGCGCGAATCGGGATCCGACTCGTGGAAGGCTTACATGCGTCGTGCGACCAACACGGTCAACTATTCGTCGGCGCTGCCGCTCGCACAGGGCATCGATTTCAACGTCGAATAAGCGCGTTTGAGGTACGTGACCGGGTGCATCGTGCGCCCGGTCGATGGATCGATTCGCGCAAACCCAATCCCATGCGCGCTGCAGTTTTCCGCTATCTGGAGCAAGTCGTGAGTTCTCAAGTCGTTATCGTTGGCGGCGGGGTAATCGGTAGTTCTATTGCTTACTTTCTGCGCGCAGCCGACCCAACGGTTTCCGTGACCGTGTTCGAGCGCGACCCCAGTTATGCGCGCTCGTCGTCGGCGCTTTCGGCCGCGTCGATCCGGCAGCAGTTTTCCACGCCGTTGTCGATCCAGATGTCGCTGTTCGGCATCGAGTTTCTGCGCGGCATTGGCGAGCGGCTCGAAGTGAACGGCAGCCGCCCGTCGATCGATCTGCACGAGGGCGGTTATCTCTTCCTCGCCACCGAAGCCGGCGATGCGACGCTGCGCGAGAATCACGCGCTGCAAACGCGTCTTGGTGCCGACATCGAACTCATGTCGCGCGACGCGCTGCACGCGAAGTTTCCCTGGCTCAACGTCGAGGATCTCGCGAGCGGTGCGTATGGCCGCAGCGGCGAGGGGTGGTTCGACGGCTACGGCCTCGTGCAGGCGCTGCGCAAGAAGGCGCAGTCGCTCGGCGCGCGCTATGTGCCGGCGGATGTGACCGGCGTCGTGCGCAGTGGCCGCAAGGTCACGCACGTGATCGCGAGCGACGGCGAACGCCATGCGTGCGACACGCTCGTGAACGCAGCCGGCGCGTGGGCGCGCAAGCTCGCGGAAATGATGGACATCGACATTCCGGTTTATGCGCGCCGCCGCAGCATTTTCAACGTGTCATCGCCGGCGCGGCTTACCACCTGCCCGTTGCTGATCGATCCGTCCGGCGTGTATTTCCGCCCCGAGGGCAACACGTACATCACGGGAACGTCGCCGAGCGCGGAGAACGACCCCAACGATCTGCCGCTCGACGAAGTCGATCACGCCATCTTCGACGACGTGATCTGGCCCACGCTTGCGCACCGCGTGCCGGGCTTCGAGGCGCTGCGTGTGGAGAACTGCTGGTCCGGTTATTACGAGTACAACGTGCTCGACCAGAACGCCATCATTGGTTACCACCCGGCTATCGACAATTGCGTGTTTGCCAATGGTTTCAGCGGGCACGGTCTTCAGCAGGGACCGGCAACCGGGCGCGGCGTGAGCGAGCTGATCCTCAACGGCCGGTATACGACGCTGGATCTGTCTTCGCTCGACTGGTCGCGCGTGCTGGAAAACCGGCCGATCGTCGAAAAGAACGTCGTGTGACGGTGGCGCAGGCAGGCCGCACAACGCACAAAGTAGAGCCCGCGACAGCGGGCTTTTTTATTGCGCGCCGGCTTGATGAGCAAACCGCATGACGTGGTGATTAGATTTCGTTTGATGTGCCCGTGAGGGCTGACCACAATCGAAGCTTGTCCGTTGCCGCGCTTAACCGCCATCGACTCCATGTCCGCCATGTACGATTTCACCGCACCCTTTCAGCATCCCGCTGGTTCGCCCATTCGCGAGCTTTTCAAGTACCTGGGAGAACCAGGCATGATTTCCTTCGCTGGGGGCTACCCGGCCAGCGACCTGTTCGATGCCGATGGACTGCAGGCGGCAGCGGCCCAGGCATGGCAGGCTTCCACGCGCTGTCTGCAATATGGCCCGACCGACGGTTTGCCCGAATTGAAGACGCAACTGCTCGCGCTGATGGCGCGCCGCGGTGTGACCTGCGCTCCTGAGGAGATGCTCGTCACCACGGGGTCACAGCAAGGCCTCGACCTCTTGTTGCGTGTGCTGCTCAATCCGGGCGACACGGCCTTGACCGAGCAGCCCGCCTATCCGGCCACGCTGCAGGCGCTCAGGCTCCAGCAGGCGCATGTCGTGACGGTGCCTGTCGACGGCGACGGTCTCGACGTGGACGTACTCGCCGCGCAGCTTGCTTCGGGCGCGATCGTCCGGCCCAAGTTGCTGTACACGGTGCCGACCTTCGCGAATCCCACCGGGGCCACGCTCACACGCGAGCGGCGCGTTGCGCTCCTGCGTCTCGCCGTTCAGTACCGCTTTGTGATCGTCGAAGACGATCCGTACGGCGATCTGCGTTTCGCTGGCAACGCGGTGCCGTCGATGCTGGCGCTGGCAAGCGAGGTGCAGGGAGCACGCGATTGGCTCGTGCACTTCTCGAGTCTTTCGAAAGTCGTCGCGCCTGGCTTGCGCGTAGGCTGGACTATTGCGCCCGCTGAAATCGCGCGGCGCTGCGTGATCGCCAAGCAGACCGTCGACCTGTGCAGTACGCCGTGGACTCAGGCTATCGCCGCGCACTACCTGGCGGCGGGCTCGCTCGAACGGCACCTTCCGCACATCACGCAGGCGTATCAACGCAAGTGCAAAGCGCTTTGCGATGGCTTGCGCGCGCAATTCGGCGACGAGATCGCGTTTCATCAGCCCGAAGGCGGCATGTTCGTGTGGGCGCGCATTCCGGGTGTGGCGATCGATGCGCTCTTGCCGAATGCGATTGCCAACAAGGTGATTTTCGTTCCCGGCAAGGCGTTCTTCGCTGACGAGCCCGACACCGCGTCGCTGCGCCTTTCGTTTGCGGCGCCGAACGTCGATGAGATTCGCGAAGGCGTGACGCGTTTGAAGCGGGCCACGCACGCCACGCGAACGGCGGACGTCACGTCGGCACCTGTCTGAATTTCGCGCGGTTCATGAGGCGCCGCGCGTGTCCCGTTACGCGAGCGCCTGTGCAAGCTCGACGAAGCGCTCCACGTAAGGGCAACCGCCTGGTTGACAGCCCAAAGGAAGCGGCCGACAGTGAGGTGCCGAGTTATTGACCAGCGGAACAAGGGAGATCATCGTCGCGGTTGCGCGTAAGGACACCGATCTGGCCGAGAAGCTTACGCGCGAACAGTCGATGCTTTCCGGAAACGCTTCCTCGAGGCAATCGCCGCCATGCACTTCCGAAAGGAGTAACCGTGGAATTGACCGACTTCGACACACTGACTTTCGACTGCTACGGCACGTTGATCGATTGGGAAAGCGGCATCTACGCTGGCCTTAAGCCCCTGATCGAACGGGCCAGGGTGCAGCTGTCGAGAGACCAGGTTCTGGAGGCCCATGCGCGACACGAGTCGTCGCAGCAGAAGTACACGCCGGCCAAGCGATACCAGGAGCTGCTGCCCATCGTCTACAAGCGGCTGGCCGAGGAATGGGGACTGCCCTTCACGCACGAGGAGTGCATGGCGTACGGGCGGTCGGTGCGGAACTGGCCGGTATTCGAGGACACCGTAGCCGCGTTGCAGTACCTGAAGCAGCACTACAAGCTGGTCATACTCTCCAACGTCGACAACGAAACTTTCAGCTACAGCGATGCAAGGTTGCAAGTAGCGTTCGACGCCATTTTCACGGCGGAAGATATCGGTTCGTACAAGCCATCGCCGCGAAACTTCGAATACATGCTCGAGAAGCTGGGTGAGCGTGGCATCAAGAAGGAAAAGATCCTTCACACAGCCGAAAGTCTTTTCCACGACCACAAGCCAGCCAGTGAATTTGGTCTGGCGTCGTGCTGGATTTACCGCCGTCATTCGCAGCCGGGCTTTGGCGCGACCATGAATTCCGGATGGCTGCCGAACGTCGCTTTCCGCTTCAACAGCATGGCGGACTTTGCGAAGGCGCATCAGGAAGCCGCGGCGCAAAAGTGAGGCGCGATTGATGCCCACGCCCGCCGAACACGAATCGCTGAGAGCACGCCTCGCGCGGGCGCGCCGGCTACTGGCACTTGCGCAAACGGGGTTGCACTACGCCACGAGCCCATTCGACACGGAACGGTACACGGAAATCGCCAGCATCGCGCATCAGCAACTCGCGGAAATGGCGTCCATGCAAACGAGCGATCTCGCCGCGCTGTTTGCTCTCGAAACGGGATACGCGAATCCTAAACTCGATGTCAGATGCGCCGTATTCAACCAGTCCGGTCAAATCCTTCTCGTGCGAGAGTCCGTGGACGGCTTGTGGTCTCTGCCCGGCGGTTGGGCCGACGTGGGCGTTTCGCCCGCCGAGAACGCGGCAAAAGAGGCACGTGAAGAAAGCGGCTACACCGTGAACGTCGTTCGCCTATTGGCCGTGTGGGACATGCTCAAGCACGGGCATCCGCCTTCTGTGTTTCACATCTGGAAACTGGTTTTCCTTGGGGAAATCGTGCGCGCGGGGAAAATAGCCGGAGCCGAAACCGACGCCGCTCAGTTCTTTGATATCGATAACCTGCCAGCCTTGTCCCAAGGCCGGATTCTGCCGGAACAAATTCGACGACTGGATGCACTGCGCAATAACAGTGACGTCGAATTCGACTGAAGTTTTGCTTTAACGCCGGGGCGGCGTTTAACCCGTCATGCTTTCAGGCGGCGCCGGAGTGCTCTGTTCTGACTTTTGCCAGGCGGCTGCCGGCAAATGGGTCCTGTCGCCAGTCCACGCTTGGGGCTTTCACTGATTGCTGTTCAGGTTCAGCCGCCTCGCCGACTGCAAAATGCTCGAGCGACTGCCCCGCGCTTGTCGCCTGCACCACCCACCGCGGGGCGTCGCCCTTGCCGTCCCACGTGTGGCCAGCCGCATCCCGGTAACGGGCGGCGCGCATTTGCGCGGCGTCTGCTGCCATTGACGCAGCAACATCTTCGGGTTCAATACCATATTCGGCCATCCGACGCCGCAGATAGGCCACGATGCTTTCGCGTTTTCGTTCGTCCATTTCTAGTTGTGCTTCGCTCTGAATGCAACTCTTGAGCAGAATATAGCGCAAGTCGCGTGCCGCCACGATATCACAGCTTGCATAGGCGTCCCCGGCGGCTGTCGCGAAAGGTCCGGCGGGAATCAGGTGTTGAGCTTCTGGGTGCGCTCGGCTTGATGTTCTGCGGCCCGTTCCTCCGCATGCTTTTTCGCAACGTGATGCCCCACGATGCAGCCGCCAACGGCGCCAGCAACGGCGTGGTGGCCCGCATAATGTCCGGCTACACCACCCACGACAGCGCCTTTGAGGCAGCCGGCGGCATGTGCGCTGCTGGCTGCCGCGAGGCCTAAAGTTGCCGCCGCGGCAAGCACCCTGATTCGATTATTGACGTTCATGATAAACACTTGTGTGAAATATTAGCTTTGGAACCGGCTCAATAGCCCCAGCGGCCATTATCGTGCCACTCGCGCTCACGCCATTGGTGTTCGCGACGCTCGTGCTCCCGCCATTCGTGTTCCCGCCACTGACGCGCGCGCCAGTCGTCGTCGCCGCGCCAGGCCACCGCGACCGGAGGAGGCGCATAGGCGACAGGCGGCGGAGCAACGTACACGGGCTGAGCCGGAGCGTAGGCGGCGCCAGGCAGTGCGACGCCCACGGCCAGATCGACGTGCGCAAACGCTGCGCTCGAAGCAGCCAGTGCGGCCGCGCCCAGTACCACGCCGAGAATCGTCCTTTTCATTTCACTACTCCTTCGCACCTGTCGTGCGTTTCTGGTGAGCACGGTTCGGAGTGTAGGCGGCGAGCCCGGACACAGGTGCAACGGCCGTGCGATTTTCGTAACGGCGCGTTATTTCGCATGTTCCGATATGTAAAAAAAGCGCGGACGCTCATTCACAGCGTTCCGGGCTGCCAGGTACCAAGAGGAAGAGGGCTAGCGGACAAGGAATCCGTAAGTCAGCGGATCGCGCTCGTCTACGATCCAGGTCGCGAAGCCGCACACGAACGCGTTGCCTTCGACTTCGGGAATCACTGCCTCGAAGTCGCCGACGGTCGTTTCGCCGAGCACGCGTCCCTTGAAAACCGTGCCGATAATGGACTCGTTCACGAGGGTCTCGTCTTTGCCGAGTTCGCCACGCAGGTACAACTGGGCGACGCGTCCACCCGTGCCGGAACCGGTCGGTGAGCGGTCCACTTCGCGGTCCGCGAACACGCAGCAGTTGGCTTGCGTCGAGCCTTCGTGCCGCGGTGCATTGGCGATGATGGTCCCGTAAATGTGGTTGATTTCGGGAATCTCGGGATGCTCGACAGGGTAGGCCTTGTTCGCGGCTTCCTTCACCTCTGCGCCGAAGCGGATGAGTTCCTCGACCGACGACTCGCGCACGGCGAGCCCATGTGGCTGGCCGTCAGTATAGAAATAAAACGCGCCGCCGAAAGCAATGTCGACCTTCACCGTACCGAAGGACGGCGTCTCGACAGTCACATCGCGCTTCCAGATGAACGAGGGGACGTTCACGAATCGCACGTTGCCCGCGTGTTCGCCATCCCATTGAACGAAGGCTTCGATAAAGCCACAGGGAGCGTCGATGCCGACACGCGTTTCCGGAACACTGCGCTGCACCCAGCCAAGCTCGACCGCTGCGGTGGACAGCGCGATCACGCCGTGTCCGCAGTGGTCGCTATAGCCCTCGTTGTGAAGGAAGATGATGCCGAAGTCGGCGCTCGGGCTGACCGGTTCGGTCAGATAGCCGCCGTACATATCGGCGTGACCGCGCGGCTCGAACATCAACGCGGTGCGGATTTCGTCGGCGTTTTCCTTGAGCCACGCACGACGCTTCACGATCGTGTCGCCGGGCAGGCGAGGCAATCCGCTGGTGACGATACGGAATGCTTCGCCGCCGGTATGCACTTCGACGGTCGTTATCGTGCGAGTAGTCTTCATGATGTTTTTACGCTATTGACTCACTGGCCGTACGGAACCGGCAGGCCGTCCTTGATGACGTAGACGGTCGTCGGCGGCGAAAGCGATCTTGCACTGCTGCTGTGACGGCGAGGCGCCGTCACGAACGACGTTTAGCGCAGGGCGTCGCGAGCGACCGGCAAGCCGCCAGGTCCCATTCGGTAGCCTTGGGTTCTGGGTGTCGAAAACCGGCCGCATGGTGAGTTTCTGGCTTCAGTCCGAGCAATTTCTCGGGCGCAATGTGGAACCAATCTATACCACTTGTGGTGGATAGCACGAAATGTGTCAATGTGGACTTAAACTAGACCAAAAAGTCTCGTCAGGTCCGGAAAATTGGTTTCTTCGCATGAACATGCCGCCAAGGCCAGCAGGGAGTGGTCGCGAAAGTGGTATGTTTGAGAACAACTCAAGGCGCACCGAGAACTCACGATGACCGCTCGCGGAAGAAATTGCATCGACCATGGGCCAGTCGCTGTGCAAGCGACTCAAGGACGATGGGATTGACGACCCGGCTCGCATTCGGCTGTACGTTGCCGAGCATCGTCTGATTTACGAAGCCATTGTCTGCGGAGACGCCGATGCGGCGGCGTTCTATGTCGAGCAGCATATTCATCGGGTGCAGAGAGATATCACGCCGCAGTAAGTGACTTTATTGCGGCTCCCGGCAGCGTCATCGAAACGACATCCAGGCAACATGCTTCGTTCACCGTTTCAACAAACTGATGGTTGAAACTGGGGCCTTTGGCTAATACAGCAGAGGTGAACGATGTCGACGAAGGTCCGCAGCTATCTCTCCCCGACGCTGGTTTTACTCGCGCTCGACTGGCCGGACGGTGCGACACGTGCCGACTTCCTCGGTTTCGCTATTGAACGCGCCCCGGGCTTCACTAGCCCGGACGGTAAATCCCATGAGACGAGCAGCTGGCTCCCTAATCGAATCACGTTCAAGGGGCCCGTGCCGGACGGTAAACCCGATGCGCCTTCGAATATCGCGCCGATTCAAAAATTCATGTGGTGGGACGCGCGCATCGAGGAAGCCGACAGAGGCAAGCAATTCAGGTACACCATCTACCCGGTAGTCGGTACGCCGGACAATCTGAATCTGCTGAACGCAGAGGCGAGTTCGTGTGAGGTCACGTTACCGGCGCATATCGAAGACGGCGTGGGTACCTGGTTCAACCGCGCGGTGGTGAGCTCGCAGGCTTTCGCACGACAAGTGAAGGCGATGGGAATCGATCCGCATACCGCGCCGCCGGCCGCACAGGCGTTTGAACTTCGTACGTGGCTCGCCAACGATATGCAGCTCGTGTTCAAGGAAATATTCCAGGACGCGTCGCGCGCTGCAGCAGCCGTCTATCACCTGACCGACCCGCTTTGGGCGATCCCGGCGTTCAAGGAGTTCGGATCCGCTCACGGCAAAGCCAATGTCGCCGTCGTATACGACTCGCATCGGGTTCGCGAAAAAGGCAAAGCGCCCGCTGCATCGCCCAATCAACCCACGGTCGATGAACTGGGCAACGTCGTGACGTTCTGCCCGCGTGACAAGACGCACATCATGCACGACAAGCTCATCGTGACGGATAGGGGCGATCGGCAAGGCAACCCGGCATTCGTGGTTGCGGGTTCTGCGAATTTCACGACAGAAGGCATTACGGAGCAGGCCAACGTACTTCATCTGTTCGATTCGGCAGACCTCGCGAAACTGTACGACGACAGAACGAAAGCCATCGCCGGCAATCCGCCGATCAACCAGACCGCCGAACTCACGAATGGCTGGTCCGATTCCGTGACGGTGGGAAGCGCAGCCGTGCGCGTTTGCTTCTCTCCGGAAACGAAAACCAGACGTACCCAGATCGATACCATCGTCGAAGCGATAGGAAAGGCGCAGCATTCGGTTTTGTTCTGCCTCTTCATGCCGACAGACGAACCGCTTCGCGACGCCTGCTTTGCCGCCGGCGACAAGGGGCTCATGATGTTCGGCCTTGTCAACAATATCAGCGAAAAGTCCGCTGAGAATGCGCAAGAGGCGCAAAAAGCGGGAGAGGCAGTGAGTACGACTGCGCTGGTAAACCTCGCGCTCTATCATCGAAGCAGGGAAAACCGCGACGTCATCGATGCATCGTACTTTTCCCCGGCGACCGTGCCTGAAGGTTTCGAACCCGAGCTCCGCCTCTTTCCCGGCGAAGTCGCGCCCAGTTACGCGCCGGTCATTATCCACCATAAGTTCATCGTCATCGACGCCGAAGGAGACAATCCGATTGTCTACACGGGCTCGGCCAACATGAGCAACAACTCCGAGCATTTCAACGACGAGAATCTGCTCGAAATAAAAGACAAGCGAATCGCCGCCATTTACCTCGCTGAATTCATGCGGTTGTACGAGCACTATCGTGCGCGCGCCGTTGGCATCGAGGAGCAGCAGCATAGAACCGTGCAACGGCTGTTGCTGCAGCCCGACCGCGAGTGGGCCGACAAGTATTACAAGGCGAATAGTCCGGAGGAGAAGGCGCGGATTGCGTTGGCATCGGAGCCGGCCAGTTGATGCATTCGCTTCTGTGTTTGCGAAGTCACCGCGCACGCCTCGCACGACGAGGCGGCTGCGCGTTGCCGGCTAAAAATCCAGCGTGAATTGAGGCGACTCGTTACTGGAAGCTTCTCCGGTGTGTTGGAGGTTGCCGGCCTTCACCCCTAGCAGCCTGATGGATTTAACGAGTTCGACTCTTTTCAGGCACTCAGTCGCCGCGCGCCGCAACGCTTTCGCGTCATCAATAGGCTCGGGAAGCGTGACGTCACGCGTGACAGTCTTGAAGTCATTAAAGCGCAGCTTGATGCCGATCTTCCTGGCCAGATAGCCTTTTCGCTGGAGGTCGAGCGCCACCTGTTCGCATAGGCGGGTAAACGCTGCGCCCAGTTCCTGTCGATGCCGCACCGCGTGCAGATCGCGCTCGAATGTGGTTTCGCGACTCATCGAGACGGGCTCGCTATACGTCACCACCGGCCTGTCATCTAGTCCGTGTGAAACTCTGCGAAGCCACGCCCCGTAGCTTCGTCCGAAGTTTTCGATGAGCCAGTGCTCGTCGCGCGCAGCGATCTCACCGATGGTCGTGATTCCAAAAGACGCAAGCTTGGCGGCCGCCTTGGGGCCAACGCCGTTGATCTTGTTTGCGGCCATTGGCCAAATCCTGGATTGCACGTCCTCCGGCGTCAGGATTGTGATTCCGTCCGGCTTTTGCATATCGGAGCACAGCTTGGCGAGCAGCTTGTTTGGCGCGATACCGACGGAGCATGTGAGATTGGTTGCTTCGAAGACGGCGGATTTCAACTTGCGCGCGATTGCCTCCGAATCGCCATTCGTGAGTGAAACGTCTGCGTAGACCTCGTCGATTCCAACGTCTTCCATGTTCGAACTGATTGACCGGACGGCATCCTTGAACAGTCGCGAGTACGTTCGGTAGAGGTCGAAATTCACTGGAAGGAGAATCGCATCTGGCGCTAACCGGGCGGCTTTCATGGCGGGCATTCCGGAATGAACGCCGAGCGCGCGAGCCTCGTAGGTCGCGGTCGTCAGGACACCTCTGCCCACATAGTCGCGCAGGCGCGAGAATTCGCGAGTGCCGTCCGGCTTCGTTCGGGGCGTATCCGAGCGACGGCCAGCAACCACCATGGCTTGGCCTCGTAGCTCCGGATACTGCGAAAGTTCACACGACGCAAAGAATGCGTCCATGTCGATGTGGGCTATGCGCCGATCATCTGGCATGCCTTGGTACTCAAAAATAGCTCTCGATGGCTCCGCGCGACCGGCACGCTACTCATCATCGGGTATGGCGGCAGGAGCAGCGGGACGACGGCACCGTGCGTCCTGTGGAAAATTGAATGGAACTGTACATTTATACAGTCACTTTGTCAGGATACTGGAGCTGATTCGGAGATATTTTTTTGAGTGCGGAGATGTTCGCAAACGGCTCTTCCGCGGACGCCGCCGCTCTGACTGTGGAATCCAAAAAAAGCCCGCCATGCGGCGGGCTGTTGCGAACAGGCTGGTGGAGCAGCCTGTCATGTTTCAGTCCTGGCGCGGGTGCAAACGCCGGTAGACGCTCCAGATCGCCACGGCGGCGATGACGACGACAGCGGTGAGAATAAGCATGTTCAGTCCTCCGGTTGCTTGTCTGTTTGGTAATGCTTCAATGCTACGGAGCTTGGGTGCGCGCGAGGAGTGGCGCGACGTCGCGAATGGAATACCTGGTCGAATTCTGGTCCGCTACGGATTCCGCCTTCAAACGTCATCAGGAGCGAGGGTTCGCGAGCAGGCCCCGAATTACATGGCATCGACCGTCCGGTTTACTTTGCATGCGAACTACCTATATACTTCGCATGAAAACTAAATTTCAGGAGAGCACATGAGCGCGGAGATTCACGTCGAACAAGCCGATGGCATTCTGACGATTACGCTGGCCCGACCGGACAAGAAGAATGCATTGACGAACGAGATGTATGGCACGCTGGCAGACATCATCGAGAATGCGGAGCACGACAGCGATGTCCGCGTATTGCTGCTGCAAGGGGACGGAGACATGTTCACCGCGGGCAACGATGTGGGCGAGTTTGCAGCCATTGCATCGGGGAAGGGGCCCAGTGAGCGACACGTGCATCGCTTTTTGCACGCCCTGGCGAAGTCGAGCGTGTCCATCATCGCGGCGGTTCAGGGCAAGGCGGTCGGTATTGGCACGACGCTTCTACTGCACTGCGACTACGTCCTGCTCGCGCCAGACGCAGAACTGATCACGCCGTTCGTCAATCTCGCGCTCGTCCCCGAGGCGGCGTCCAGCTACCTGCTTCCGCTGCGCGTCGGCCACGTGCGGGCCTTCGAGATGTTTGCGCTGGGCGAGCCGCTCGACGCGCAAACCGCTGTCGCGTGGGGCCTCGCCAACAAGGTCTGCGCAAAGGATCAACTACGCGACGACGCGCGCAGGATGGCGGAAAGAATCGCCGCCAAGCCGGCCGGTTCACTGAGCGCCATGAAAAAGCTGATGCGCGAAGCCGAAACCCTGGTTGCGCAAATGGACAGCGAGAGCGCGAAGTTTCAGGAGCGGCTGACGAGCGCCGAGGCAAGAGAGGCATTCGCGGCCTTTGCCGAGAAGCGCAAGCCGGACTTCGCGAAGGTTGCCCGGCACTAGCCACTGCCTTGCTGGCCGGCCACGGTCGAGGTTACGCGTCGCCGTCTTCGGCGAGCGGAAACCTGGTCTGCAGGCTGGTCAGCCACCGCGCCACGACGTCGATCTCCGCTTCCGTAAATCCTTCGGTCAATCGGGCGTTCAAGTCTTTCATGCGAAGCTTCGACTTTTGGCGCGCGGTACGTCCTGCTTGCGTCAACCACAGGCGCGACACCCGGCCATCGGTCTCGTCAGCCCGACGTTCGATCAACCCTGCCTTTTCTGTCCGGTCAGCGAGACCGCTCATGCCTGGTGCGCCCAGATCCAGCGCAGCAGCGGCTTCGCTCATGAGTGCGCCGTTGCGATCACCCAAAAAAAACAGCAGCCCGGCCTGGGCTGCTGTGACGCCGCCTCCGGCCGCGCGTGTTTGCGACCACCGTTGCAGCCGGCGCTGTCCGACGTTCAATAGATAGACGAGGCGATGTTTCATTTCCGCGCAGATAACATTGTGCGATTTAGTTCGCGTGCGAATTATATCATGCGGTGATCGACCCTTTCGAAAGGGCGCGAAGACGTTCAATGGCTTGCGGCCGTCGCGACAATCCCACTGGCCACGAACGGCTGATTGAGCACGGGTACACCCGCCTCTTGGACCCACGGCGTAGTGGTGAGGTCCGTGCATGCGGGAACGCCTTGCAGCAGGCCCAGCTTCGCGAGTATCAGCGTGGCGGAGCACTGTGCTCCGAGCAGCTGGCGCGTTGGGTCGAGCCGGATTTGAGACATCAGCGCAGCATGGACTGGCGACGGCGGCTATTGAACGGCGCGCGGGATGACGAAATGCGTCTGGCAGGGCCGATCATGAATGAAAAAACACCCCAAAGATTGGATCGACGTCCAACTCTTGGGGTGCAATTCACTAGCCAGGATTTCTTTGTCGGGGCAATGCGTCCACGACCCCGAGCTTCTGAACCTGCTATTAGAACCGGTGGTACATGCCAATGTTGGCTTGAACCTGGTTGCCGCCCGACGCCGTGTTGCCGAAGTCAGCAGCCGAAGCCTGAGCGCCCTGAGCATGAACGTAGGCACCCATGACGTATACCGACGTGAGCTTCGACAGCGCGTACGTAGCACCCAGCGAGGCCTGGTTGATCGAAGCCATCGTGCGGCCCTCAGCGGCTTGCGCAGGCGTGGCTGCCGAACCGTAGACGTACGTGTACCCAGCAGCCAGCGACAGCGCCGGGGTTGCCTGGTACTGCAGAAGGGCGCCCACTACGTTGAAGTGGATCGACTCCTGGCCGTCGTTGCCCTCGTATTGAGCGTTCGAGTACCGAAGGCCAGCCGTGTACCGGCCAAACTCGTATTGGCCAGCGATTTGAGCGATGCCCGCGCTCTTGAACGCATTGCCACCGTAGTAGCCCGAGCTCGGATAGCCCAGCGCACCACCGAACGACGGTTGTGCCGTTGCGTTCTGCCAGCCGTTCTCACCCTGGTTTGCAGCATGGAAGTAGCCGCCAGCGACCGTCAGACCACCTTGAGCGTAGTCCGCAGCCACCGACCACGATTGACCCGAACCCATCGCACCGGCAACGCCGCCGAACGAGTACGCGCCTTCAGCCTGGAAGCCGTGGAAAATCGGCGAAATGTACTTGACGGCGTTGTTCTGGTTCGTCGTATTGTCGTTGTTGTCCACGTCGCCCGGGGTCGAGAATGTCGACGCCGAAACGGCGTCGCCGGTCAGGCCCTGAACCATTTCCGTTACGGCGTCGATCTGGCGACCCATACGCAGGGTACCGTACTGGTCCGACGTGAGGCCTACATAGGCCTGGCGGTTGAACAGCGAACGCGAGGAACCGATGGGGCCCTGGCCGCCGATGCCACCGCTGGCAATGTTGAAACCGTTTTCGAGCTTGAAGACCGCCTTGAGGCCGCCGCCGAGGTCTTCCTGACCCTGGAGGCCCCACTTGTTCGAACCCGAGGCGCCGCCAACGAGGCCGACCAGCGAGTGGCCACCGACGTTCGAGGTGTAGCTGATACCTGCGTCCAGCATGCCGTACAGGGTGACCGACGACTGTGCCATTGCTGCCGAGGATGCGGCGAAAGCGGCAACAGCGGTAACCGTTGCCTTGATGGTGATGTTCTTCATCTGTAATTCAGTGTCCCTGAGTATCTTTTGGATTGGTTTATTCGTTACTGCGCGCCGGAGGATACGGCACGTCCTGCAAACTCACGAAACGAAAAAAAAAGACTGTCGCGAAAACGTAACAAAAGGCCCAATGCCTTGTGCGGCGGGCGATCGATGGACTTCGTGCCAGATCGGCAACAGCGGATGGTGGGTGCTTTCCGGAGGCGACAGGGTTCGACGTCCGGCCGAAACATTCTGTGACCCTATCTTGTACGAGAATCAGCGGTCCCTGGAGATCAAAACATCGCGCAGTACGCTGACGAACGGAGTCTTCCTCCTGACAGTTTGACTGCTGCGTTCAGCGGCCGTAACGACGAGCGCATTCAGAGCGACTTCGCGAGTGGCATACGGAGTGGGGTGCATGGAACACCCACGCTGTTTATCAACGGCCATCTCTACGGCGGAGAGCACGACGCCCGAAGCTTGCTCGAAGCGTTGCAGGGTGCAGGGAAACGCTAGCGATCGTAACGATGCCAGGTTTCAAGTTCCGCACAGGCGCGATCTCAGTCTGCTGACGCCAGCGTTTTGAACTGTGCGGCGCGAGGCCGTCCCATCAGCACGGGCTGAAATACCACCGCGCCAATCAGCGTAGACACAAGCGACAACGCGAGCAGAGCACCCAGACTCGATGTCCCGGGATGATGTGAGAACCACAAGCTACCGAACGCTGCGCCCGTTGTCGCTGCGCTGAACACAACCGCATAAGTCAGGCTGGATTCCAGCAGCCGTGTTGCGCCACCTCGCCAGGCGATCACATAGTAGATCTTGAATGCGACGCCTACGCCAAGCATGAGGGGCAACGCGATGATGTTCGCGAAGTTCAACTGCAGATCGAGCGCTACAGACAATTCGAGTGTCAAAAGCGCGGAAACGAGCAACGGCACAACGGTTCGAAGGATGTCGTCGACCCGGCGCAGCGCGATCCACAAGATGACGACGATCGCTACCAGGGCGTATCCGCTCGCCTGAAGGAATGCCTTGATGACGAGGTTAGCTGAGTACAGGATCGAGATCGGACCGCCGATCGCATTCGGTTCCGCAGAACTCACTGCGTTGGCGAAGCTTCTCAACATCGCGTCATCATTGGGGTCGATACCGCTCGGGACGCGGGGAGAGATTTCGACGATTGCCTTGCCGTCGGCGGCGACCCAGTCTCTTGCGATCCCGGGCGGTAAATTGGCGCGGGTGATCTCGGCAGGATCGAGAAGCGCAACCAATCGCGCGAGCGCGATCTTCAACGGTGCCGTCATCGCATGGTCGGCGCGATCGCGTGTCGTGCTCGGCGCGTCGGCCAGACGGGTCAGCACGTGTGACAGTCGCGTCGCCTCGGCGGCGCCGGGCCCGGGGTGATCCTCTGCGGCAAGCGAGAGCTGGTGCGCCGCACGACGCAAGGCGTCGACGCGAACGGCGTCGCTTGCCGGCGGCGCGGGCGCCTGCGCCAGGACGGGGTCCAATACACGGGCAGCGTCTGCAATTGCGGCGAGTTTCTCTGCCTGGTCAGTCGGAATGAAAGTGGTGAGCGTGACCGTTCTGCCCACCTGCGGCAGCGTTGACAAGCGGGCGGCGATCGCATCGGCTTCGCTCAAGGAATTCGCCATGACGCGCACATTGTTGATGCCAATTTCGGGCGAGTCTTTCAGTGCGAGCAGGGTTGCCATCGATTCCGTGCGTGGATCCTTGAGATGCAGTGGATTGAAATCGAAGCGCAGGTGCAGCAGCAAGGGCGACGCGCCGAGAATGGCAACCGCCGCCACGGCCAACATGGCTTTGCGATGCCTGTCGAGGAAGTCGTCGGTTCCGGCAAGCCGCCTGAAGCCCGGCGACACTTTTTCGTCTCCTGGCCGCAGCACGCTGATGAGCGCGGGCAAGAGCGCCACACTGGTGAAATAGGCGACGATCATTCCCACTCCGGCGATCTTGCCCAGTTCCGACACGCCGCGATAAGCAGTCGGAATAAACGAAAAGAAGCTAACGGCGACGGCAATCGCGGCGAGGGACAGGCGACCGCCTAGCGTATTTGCCGTACTCATCAATGAGACGGGGATACGACTGTCCTTGTAGTGCTCTTCCCGATATCTCACGGTGAATTGCACACCGAAGTCGACGCCCAGGCCGACGAATAGCACCATGAACGCGACCGAGATCATGTTGAAGGCGTGCACCATCACCAGTCCCAAAGCTGCAGTGATGAGCAACCCGACGACGAGGCAGATAAAAACGGCCAGTACCAGTTTGGCGGACCGAAGCGCCACCCAGAGAATGCCGAGTACGACGAGAAGCGTCACGGCGCCATTCAATGCCGCACCGTCCTGGACCGATGCGAATTCGTCATCGGCGAGCGGTTGCTCGCCGGTAAGGCGCACGCGTGCGCCAAATCTCGCATCGAGATGCAGCGAGGCCGCCGTGTCGCGTATCAATGCCGATGCGTTGCCGCCTGCCCTCAGCGATGCGTAATCGAGCACGGGCTGCACGAGTACGAATGCGCGCGCAGGTGACGTCGCGTGGGAATCCATCAGCGACCGCCACGAAAAAGCGGCGGCCTGGTTCGCTAGCACGCGGTCCATGACGTCCGCGCTTTGATCGAGAAGCGGAGCCATCTGCTCCAGCTTGACCCGCCCGATTTGCAGCGGCAAAAGCAGGGTCGTCGTCAGCAAGTTGGCGAGACCGGTCAGACTGGGGTCATGCGAGAGCGCGTTGAGCAACGGGCGCGCTTGCGTCAACTGCGATGTCGTGGACTGCACGTCGCGCAACGACAGAAAAAGCAACCCATTGTGTTCGAAGAAGGGACCGGCACCCGGCTGCGTCACCGCAACGAACCGGTGCGTGTCCTTGCGCAATGCAGTGGCAAGCTCGCTGGCGGCGGTGTCGGCGAATTCCGGCGCACTCGATTCCACCACGACGAGAATGGAGCCCCCTCGTTGCGGAAAGGCGCGATCCAGCGACCTGGACAAGCTGTCCCACCGCTTGTCGACAGTCAGTAGCCGGTCCGTAGCCGTGTTGATCTTGAAGTGATGGGAGACGTAGTAACCGCTCAGCAGCGCGAGGACGAGCGATAGCGCAATCACGCTGATCCGGTGACGGATGGACCATGAAACAAGACGGGCAACCGACGACATGATGGCGAAGGTTCAGGCGCGACGGACATCCCAGTCTAGCGTAATTATCCGGAACGTGTCCGCACGTGGTCGAAGCGGTGCCGATCCGTCGATATCGCAATTGAACGGCTTGCGTACACGCACGAGTCGCGGCACGGATCAGCCGAATTGAATTAACGTTGACTGAGGAAATCGGGCTGGCGAACGACCCGACGAGTTGCATTCGATGATGGCGGTTCCGCTCATCGTGCGTGAGTCTTGCGGCAGCGCAATCAGACAGGCGTAGCCGCCGACATGGCTTTTACTCGCGTTTCCTGACTGGAAGTCAGACGACTTACCGATTTTGAAATAGAAAGTAATGTTTCTCAGTGCCTCGCGCAAACTAATTCGACACCAAATGTTGTATTCGTCGTTCGATGTGGCATAGTGGAAAAAACTAACTTATCAAAGGAAATCCACGAATGGCTACGCTCCAATCGATTCAGGCAAGAATCGCAAAGCTGCAGGCTCAGGCAGAATCGCTGGTAACGACGAAATCGTCGGCGGTACTCGAGAAGATTCGCGGCCTGATGGACAAGCATGCCGTGACGGTTGCCGACATCGAGGCGTTTGTCGGCAAGCGGCGCGGCCGCAAGCCGGGAAAGGCCGTTGTCGCGAAGCAGGGCTCGTCGGCAGCGAAATATCGCGATCCCAAAACTGGCGCGACCTGGACCGGCCATGGTCGTGCTCCCGCTTGGATTGCAAACGCCAAGGACCGAAGCAAGTTCCTGATTGCAGGCGCGGCGCCGAAACCGGCTGCTGCAGTGAAGGCGCCCAAGGCAGGTAACTACGTGCGCGGGCCGCAACCGCCAAAATATCGCGACCCGAAAACCGGCGCGACGTGGTCCGGTCGTGGCATCGCACCGGCATGGCTCGCTGGCGCGAAGGACCGGTCGAAGTTTTTGATTGAAAAGGCCGAGCCTGTAGTGAAGACAGCCAAGGCGCCGGCAGCGAGGAAGGCCGCCGCAAAAAAGAACGCTGCATCGAAAAAGGCTGCTGTCAAGAAGGTATCTTCGCCGGCACGCAAAGCTGCGCCGAAGAACGGCGCAGCGGCGAAATCGCCGGCCGTCCGCAAGGCCCGTGCGCCGAAGCTTGTGGTGAAATCAACGGCGCCCGTCGAAGTTGCCGCGCCTGCGGCGGCCACTGAAGCTGTGAGCACGGCCGCTGCGGCCTGAGTGGCGCACACCGGGCTCCGGAAGCCTGCTTCCGGCCCGGTTCAGCGCTTGTTACTCGTGGCGGGGACCGCTTGAACACACGGACGGTTGCTGGCATCGACGTAGGCGGTGACAAGAAGGGCTGCCATCTGGTCATTCTGGAGGGCAGTCGAGCTTTCCGGCCTGCCGATACCATAACCCCGCAGGAGATGCTGCGAGCCTGCCTCGAGTACGGCGTGCAGGCCGTCGGGATCGATGCTCCATGCCAATGGGGTATCGAACGTAAAGGGCGGCGTGCGGAACGGGAACTTGCGCGGCAACGCATCTTTTCCTTCGCCACGCCAACCCGACAACGGGCCGATGAGAATCCTGGGCGCTTCTACCGGTGGATGTTCAACGGAGAAGCCATTTACCAAGTCTTTTCTTCCGACTATCCGCTACTGTCATCTCGCGATTTCCAGGGCGGGCGTGTTAGCTTCGAAACATTTCCCCATGCCGTGACTTGCGCTCTCCGCGGCAAGGATGGGACGTCTGCGAAGGAGAAGCGCCGGCAACGGCCAGAAGTACTGGAAAGCGCTATGATCGACGCCTCTGGCTTGAAATCGATTGACGACTTCGATGCCGCGCTGTGTGCGCTGACCGCGAGATACCTGGTCGAAGGGCGCACATATGCTTACGGCGACGTGAAAGGTGGTTACATTCATGTTCCGATTCCACTGCCTTGAACACGTATTGACGCTGAAACCGTGCCGCCGTGCGGGAACGCGTTGCAGTTGGCTTGCCGTGCGTTATGTGCCACTGCAGTTGTCACAAAGGCAATCACAGCTATGGACTCGAGCAGCGAATTTACTTATTTCGCGTATGGCTCCAACATGTCGGTACGACGCCTCGTCGCGAGGCTGCCGTCAGCGAGTGTTGTCACCACGGGGTTCGTGACTGGCTACAAACTCGTGTTCGACAAATTGAGCAAGAAGGACGGCTCGGGGAAATGCGATTGAGTGTCCGGGTTGAAACCGCGACTGGCGGAGTGTATGCACTGACCTACGTCGCTGCGAAAAAGCAGCCAGGCCTTCAGCCCTACCTTCGTATAGGAATCCATGATGTCGTTGAGCACCTGGCTTCCGCTCCTGATACTATTGCTCACTCCCTAAGCAAACTCACTCAGCGACACCCGATCATCCCCGGACGTGTTGCGTTTCAGTGCGATTTTAAATATTGACTGGATTCTGCACCCTCACCCCTTTCCGAGCGGCGGCCGACGTGAGAATCCCGCCATATTGCTCAACTGGGCCAGTTCATTGGCCGCCTCGCGTAGCAGTCCAGAGTACTCGTGAATCTTCCCGGTCGTTAGCCGTACCCGGGGACCGGCAACACTGATGACGCCGACGCAGCGCGAACCGTTCACCACGGGCGCCGCCACTGCCGACATACGCGGGGCAAACACCTCGTCGATCATCGCGTAGCCACGCACGCGCGCAGCATGCACGAAACCCAACAGCGCTTTTAGTGTCGTCGGCGCATTGGGTCCGAACTCATTCGGCTGTCCGAAGCCTTGCTTCAAGACCAGCGAGGCCGCCTGTTCATCGGTCATCGTCATGAGCCATGCATGTCCGGTCGACGTGCATGAAAGTCGTGCCGCCTGGCCCATGTCGGGATCGTAGCGGAAGCCGGTGCGCTGTCCGTCCGCCTTCCCGACCCAGATGATCGCTTCGCCATCCACCAGCGACAGTCGCGCGAGTTCGCCTGTCTGGGCAGCGACGCGTTCGATGATCGGCTGGGCGATGTCCGCGATGCCCGTGAGGCTCAGGAATTCGAGTCCGTTCGACGTCATGCGCATGGTAAGGATGTAGCGGCTGTGATCGACCCGCTGCCTGACATACCCGCTTTCGATGAGTTCGGCGAGCAGGCGGTGGCAGGTGCTGCGCGGCAGAGACAAGGCATCGGCAATAGCCGCGAGGCCTGCACCTTCGCCTTGCGACGCCAGCAGATCGAGAATTCTCAGGCCGTTTCTAAGCGACATTTTTCGCCAACTTCCATATTATGAAATGGAGTTCCGGTGCGGAACGCCCCGCCTGTCCAGCGCAAACAATAGCACCTGTTCGTCGCCAGAAACGAACGCTTCGCCATATCGAGAATCCAGGAGACAACATGTCATTTTTCGCTGATTCGGACCTCGCCGGGGAAGGGCGGTCCGCGCAAGCTCACTTGATGGCGCGTCGGGCAGTAGCGGGGGCAACCGTCGGTACAGCGCTCGAATGGTTCGACTTTGCGCTGTATGGCGTCGTCGCGGCCACGATCTTTCCCAAGCTGTTTTTTCCGTCGCTCGACCCGACTGCTGCGCTGCTCGCGTCGCTGGCGAGTTTCTGGGCTGGATTGGCCGCCCGCCCGCTCGGCGCGGTGATCTGCGGGATGCTCGGTGACCGTTGGGGACGCCGCAAACTGATGCTGATCACCGTATCGGTGATGGGCGCGTCGTCGTTCCTGATGGGCTTGCTGCCCACTTACCACCAGGTTGGCATCCTCGCGCCGACACTGCTGGTGTCGCTGCGCATCATTCAAGGTTTCGCGCTTGGCGGCGAATCGACGGGCGCGCAACTGATGGCGGTGGAGCATGCCTCTGCTAACCGGCGCGGCTGCTATTCAGGTCTGCTTGGCATTTGTTCGCCACTCAGCCAGATTCTCGCCAACTTTTCGCTCTTTACATTGGCCGCGTTGCTTTCATCGGACGACTTCGATACCTGGGGCTGGCGAGTGCCGTTTCTCGCGAGCTTCGTTCTGGTGCTGCTCGGCATCTACATCCGCAGGAAGGTGAGCGAGACACCGGCGTTCGAGGTGCTCAAGAGGACTGGCGCATCCACACGCGCCGCCAATCCGCTCGGCACGGTCTTCAAATATCACTGGCGCACCGCGCTGCGCCTGACGCTGTTCTTCTGCGGCCCGGCCGCGCTGTTTTATCTGATCGTGGTCTTCTCGCTCAGCTACCTGACGAAACACCTCGGCGTGCCTAAGCAGACCGGTTTCATGCTGTTGATGGTGGCGAATGTCTGCGCCATCGTGGGCGCGCTGGCGGGCGGCTATCTGAGCGATCGGATCGGACGCAAACGTGCGCTGATGATCGGTTCGGCCTGCACGCTGATCTGCTGCCTGATTTACTTTCCAATCCTCAACCACAACTCGATCGCGATGACGATGGCAGTCATGGGCGCGTTCCTCGGCTTTACACAGTTCCAGAGCGGCATCCAGCCAGTCTGGTTCGCCGAGTCATTCCCGACCGAGGCGCGCTACACAGGGTCCGCACTGTCGTATTCGGGAGCCAACCTGCTCACCGGCGGCCCGATGCCTATCGTCGCCGTGGCGCTGCTCAATGCCTTTCACGGTTCCCCGTGGGCCATCGTAGCGGTCTGCGGCTCGCTGAACCTGATCTCCTTCCTGATGATCGCAATGTCCCGGGAAACCAAGGACACGGTCCTCGAACGCTCTTCTACACACTGACACCATGACGCGCAAACTCTACATCCTCAATGGTTCCAACCTGAACATGCTGGGCGCGAGGGAGCCTCATCTTTATGGCAGCACTACGCTGAAGGACATCGAACAGAATTGCCTCACGCTGGCCGACGCGCTCAAGTTCGACTGCGTATTTCGTCAAACGAACAGCGAAAGCGAGTTGATCGACTGGATTCAGGAAGCATTCCTGCAGGACGCCGCGCTGATCATCAATCCGGCCGGCTTTTCATTCGGTCGGATTCCGGTGCTCGATGCAGTCAAGCTCATCCGCCGGCCAGTCGTGGAATTGCATATCACCAATATTCACCAACGCTCGGAAGAATATCGTCACTCGACGATTTCGGTGGCGGCCACCGCGGTAATTTGCGGGGCAGGAGCGAACGGATACTTGCTCGCGATCCGAGCGATTGACGATCTGTGGGGCAAACAGGCTTGAACCGACTCTTCGATGTATGAAGCACGCGGGCGCCTGGATGGAGCCCGCGTCCGTCGGCATGCGCGACATCGTCATCTGTCCCGACTTGCAACATCCGGCAACACCGGTGGTAACATTTGTTGTCACCCACTGCCAGAGCGACGCATGCCAGACAGTTTCGACCAGCTCGCCGCGCTGATCCGCGCGCGTTTCTCCGATTTGAGCCCGCAGTTCCAGACCGGCGCTGCCTTCCTGCTCGACCATCCCGACGAAGTGGCCGTTTCGTCGATGCGCAAAGTGGCCGAGCGCGCCCGCGTGCAGCCTGCTTCGCTCGTGCGGCTTTCCCAGCAACTGGGCTTTCCGGGCTGGAACGAGCTGCGGGACCTGTTCGTCGCGCGCGTGCGCACGCGGCCGGAGCCGCTTTCCTCGCGGGCCCGCTCGCTCGTGGCGGGCAATGCGAAGGACGGCCTTGCGCGCGACCTGCTCGTCGCACAACAGCACAATCTGGAGGCGAGCGCCGCGCACAATACCCGCTCGATGGTCGAGGCGGCGCGCGTGTTGCGTCGCGCGAAGCATGTGCACGTGGCGGGCTTTCGCTCGTGCTATGCAGTGGCGTTCGGGCTCGTCTACGGATACCGCCTGTTCCGGCCTTCGGTTTCCTTGCTGGGCGGCGAGGCGGGGACGCTGGAGATGCAGTTGCTCGGCATCGAGCGCGACAGCGCAACGATTGTTGTCAGCTTCGCACCGTATTCGGTCGAGGCGGTGCGCGTGGCCGAGGCCGCGCTCGCCAAAGGCAGCCGCCTGATCGCGATTACCGACAGCGCCGTCTCGCCCATTGCGCTGAACGCCGACAAGGCGCTGATCTTCACGCACGAAAGCCCATCGTTTTTCCCTTCGCTCGTCGCTGCGACGGCCCTGGCCGAGTCGCTCGTCGCCCATCTGCTGGCGCTCGAAGGCTCGGGCGCGATCGCGCAGCTCGAACAGGCCGAGCGTTCCTTGAACGCACGCGGCGCTTACGTGCCCTGAGCGCCACCCCCGGCATTTCCGCGCCATTTCGCGCCTGTTTTCCCGCAGCCGGATGTCGTTGTGAGCAGGCATCCGGCTTTGCTTTGCTCGTTTCCATCGCATTTGTTGTGATCGATTTTTAATTTGACAACATATGTTGCGGTGACGTATAAAGCGCACTATAGGAAGAGGTAGACCCATACCGGTAGCAAAAGCGAGAAACAGATGCAGGAACTCAAGACTATCCGCGTGGCCGGTTCGCCTGAGGCGATCGGCCGGCAGCTCGGCGCACTCGTGAAGCCGATCTTTGCGGATTACATGGCGCAAAGCAGCGCCTGGCGGGCGGTGAGCCGCTGGCGCGGCAGTGCGTTTGCGCAGCAGTTGCGCGCCGCAGCCGCACAGTATTTTCCGACCTATGTCGCGGAAATCGACGCAATGGCGCAGGCGCTGGACTGGTCCGCGGAAGACCTGTTCCTCTGGAATTGCCGCGGTGAACTGATCCACCACGCACCGGACGGCTGCACGACGCTCGCGGTGCGCACGCCGGGTGTGGGCCTGATCGCGCACAACGAAGACGGCGACCCCTGGCTGCATGGCCACTGCAGCGTGGTCGAGGTCGAACCCGACGGAAAGCCCGGTTTCCTCAGCTTCTACTATCCGGGCTCGCTGCCGGGGCATACCTTCGCAGCTACGCGTGCGGGACTTGCGCAAGCGATCAACAACGTGCGCATCCGCGAGCCGCGCGTGGGTGTGCCGCGCATGATCCTGGCGCGCGCCGTGCTCGATTGCGCGACGCTGGAAGAAGCCCTCGCGCTGCTGCGCGACACGCCGCGCGCGAGCGGCTTCCACCACACGATCGGCGGGACCGACGAGGCGGGCGAGGTGCGTGTGGTTAGCGTCGAAGCCACTGCGCAGCGCGCTTCGGCGCGCGAAGTGAGCGCGCCCTCGGGACACGCGAATCACCTCATTCACTCGGGCTGCGAGCGTGAGGCGCAGATCGTCACCGACTCGTCGCGCGATCGCCAGACCCGTCTCGCCGAGCTGTTGCCCGCGCTTGGCGCGCAGCCCGACGGCGCGGCTTTCGTGCAGGTGCTGCAGGATCGCGCGGGCGCCGGCCTGCCGATCTTCCGCGACGATCCGCACGACCCCGACGACGAGAACACGCTCGCCACCGCCTGCATGCGCGTCGAGCCGCGCGGCGTGGCGTTCGACGTCTGGCAGGGCGGCGAGCGCGTGCTTGGCCGCTTTATCGATTCGAACGCGCGCCATGCAGACGGCGCGAACCGCTAAATATTCACGGACTTCATCGAGGACACATATGACCAAGGTGTTTCACCGGATGCCGAAGCAAAGCTTGCCCGTCGCGGTGGCAGGCGAAGGCATCGAAATCGTCGATTCCACCGGCAAGCGCTACATCGACGCAAGCGGCGGCGCCGCGGTTTCATGCCTCGGCCACAGCAACCAGCGCGTGATCGACGCGATCAAGCGTCAGGCGCAGCAACTGCCGTACGCGCACACCTCCTTCTTCACGACCGAGGTCTCGGAGCAACTCGCCGATCACCTCATCGCCGCGGCGCCCAAGGGGCTCGACCATGTGTACTTCGTGTCGGGCGGTTCGGAGGCGATCGAGGCCGCGCTCAAACTCGCGCGCCAGTACTTCGTGGAGAAGGGCGAGCTTGCGCGCCGCCACTTCATCGCGCGCCGGCAGAGCTATCACGGCAACACGCTCGGGGCGCTCGCGATCGGCGGCAATGCGTGGCGCCGCGAGCCGTTCCTGCCCATCCTGATCGAATCGCATCACGTGAGCCCTTGCTTTGCGTACCGAGAGCGCCACGAAGGCGAGACCGACGAGGCCTATGCGCAGCGCCTCGCCGATGAACTCGAGCAGAAGATTCTCGAACTCGGTTCCGAAACGGTTGCGGCCTTCGTCGCGGAAACCGTGGTGGGCGCAACGGCCGGCGCGGTGCCGCCCGTGCGCGACTACTTCCGCAAGATCCGCGCGGTGTGCGACCGCTACGGCGTGCTGCTGATCCTCGACGAGATCATGTCGGGTATGGGCCGCACCGGCCATCTGTTCGCCTGCGAAGAGGACGGCGTTGCGCCGGACCTGCTGACGATCGCGAAGGGCCTGGGCGCAGGCTACCAGCCGATCGGCGCGACGCTCGTGAGCCAGCGCATCTACGAGACGATCGTGGGCGGCAGCGGCTACTTCCAGCACGGCCACACGTATATCGGCCACGCCACGGCCTGCGCGGCGGCGCTCGAAGTGCAGCGCGTGATCGCCGAGGAGAAGTTGCTCGCCAACGTGC
The DNA here is from genome assembly GCF_040965835.1 of Paraburkholderia sp. BR10872. Taxonomy (NCBI): domain Bacteria; kingdom Pseudomonadati; phylum Pseudomonadota; class Betaproteobacteria; order Burkholderiales; family Burkholderiaceae; genus Paraburkholderia; species Paraburkholderia sp. BR10872. Next base: position 8,346 of record NZ_JBFRCN010000059.1, on the reverse strand, counting down.
TCGCCCGCGGCGAACAATTGCGTGCGCGTCTGCGCGAGCGTTATGCGGACCATCCGTACGTGGGCGATGTGCGCGGCCGCGGCCTGTTCGTCGGTGTCGAGCTGGTGAAGGACCGCGCCACGAAGGCCACCTTCGACCCGGCGCTCAAGCTGCACGCGGCGATCAAGCGCGAGGCGTTCGCGCGCGGCCTGATGGTCTATCCGATGGGCGGCACCGTGGACGGCCGCAACGGCGATCATGTGCTGCTCGCGCCGCCTTTCATCTGCACGGAGCAGAACATCGACTCGATCGTCGAGCGGCTTGCCGCGGCCGTCGACGGTGCGCTCGACGTAACGGGCGTGGCGCGCCCGGCGTAAGCTTCGCTGTATGGAGTTGAAGTGCAACTAACTGTCCGCCGCTAGCGGCGGCCGAGATCGCGGCGACCGCAAACGGTCGCGCGCGCCGGTCATAACCTCCAACGGAGTCCATTGATGACGCAAAACCCGACCTCGCGGCTTCCCGCTTTCGACGCTGCCCAGGCGACGCCGGAGCAGAAGGCGGTGCTGGACGAGATCCTTTCCGGTCCGCGCGGCAACCTCAACGGTCCGTTCCTCGGCTGGATCCACAGCCCGGAACTGGCGCAGCATGCGCAGCGCCTTGGGGCGTTCTGTCGTTACCAGACAGGCCTGTCGCTGCGCCTCTCAGAACTGGCGATTCTCGTCACGGCCGCGCGCTGGCAGGCGCAGGCCGAGTGGTACATCCATTATCCCATCGCCCTGAAGGCGGGCGTGCCCGAGGTGCTGGCCGAGCAGATCCGCACGGGCGTCGCGCCCCGGTTCGACGAGCCCGACGACGCGCTGATCTACGCGTTCACCACCGAGCTGTACGACGCGAAGCGTGTGTCCGACGCGACCTACGCGCGTGCTGTCGAGCGCTTTGGCTACGAAACCACGATCAACCTGGTCGGGCTGCTTGGCTACTACGCGCTCGTCGCAATGACGCTCAATGTCTTCGCCATGCGCGCGGAAGGCCAGACGACCTTGCCGTTTGCCGAATAAGCGGACTGACCGCGTCCTGCGCGCGCAGCCCCATCCGGTTTTGCCGGATGGGGCATTTTTTTGCACCGCACTGCAATTCCATTTAAGTGACAACCGTATTTCAACCGCAGAATTTTGAGGGCATCGGTAAAACATGAGGATTTCCCCCCAGGAGAACAGTTCAAGTGCGGCGTGGGCGAATTAATCGAACGGACGGTTTATCCGTGTAGAAAACGTTTCCACTCGCTCTGGCAGGGCTTCCGGTTTTTGGACGAAATCGTTAATGCAGTTGCCGTGTGCCATGTTTATTGCCGCTGCATTGCGGGATTTTCTGGTTGGGGATTCGAAATAATATGACTGTTTTGGGGGAAACCTTGCCCGGTAGCTTTTTCCAGCCATGTACGGCTTTCCGCGTAAATTGTGCGGGAAGGGATTAAACGGGGGTTTCGGCGTGCGTCGAATAACAGGGTTTTCAGCAGGTTTAATGGAAACCACTTGCACGCATTAATTCGAGTTGTTAGTCTTGCCAAACTTATTAATGACCGTCCCATTCTGATTATCGAAAGGGCGGGCGGGAGCCAGGGGCTAACCCGCCCGGGTTTTTTCTCTGTGCGACTTTTTTAACGGGGCACATCATGCTTGATACGACCATCGACGTAGCCGAAAAGCCGCTCGCTGCCATGGCCGGAATTGGCGACGTTGTCACCCTGAAATCGGGCGGTCCGCGCATGACCGTCATGTATGCCGGTCCGGTTGGCTTTGCCAGCGGTCACTGGCTGATCTGCCAGTGGTTCGACGAGCAAGGCGAACTGCGCCAGGACATGTTCGCTCAGGACATGGTGCAGATCGAACCGCGCTCGATTCCCGCGGCGTTCGTCAAGATGCGCAGCCCGGCTGGCGGAAGGGCCATCGGCAGGGTCTGAGGCGTAGACCCACGCAGACTGCACACGCGCCACAGGCGCGTCAAATACGATGAAGTAGCGGCCGGGCCGGATGCGCCCGGCCGTTTGCTTTAGCGCTGGCCTTCGGCGGCGATACGCACGGCGAGTCCGGCCAGTACCGTCCCCATGAGCCAGCGTTGAAGCTTGAGCCAGCCCGGCCGGTCGCCGAGAAACGCTGCAATCGTGCCCGCCGTCATCGCCACGGCGGCATTCACGCTGATCGAAAGCGCGATCTGCACGCTGCCGAGCACGATGGACTGCGCGAGCACGCTGCCGTGATGTGGGTCGATGAACTGCGGCAGCAGCGACAAATACAGAATGGCAATTTTCGGATTCAGAAGGTTCGTGACGAACCCCATCAGAAAGAGCTTGCGCGGGCGGTCGGCGGGCAACTCGCGCACCTGGAACGGCGAGCGGCCGCCGGGCTTGAGCGCATGCCACGCGAGCCAGAACAGATAGAGCGCGCCGCCCAGGCGCAGCGCGTCGTAGGCGAACGGCACGGCCATGAGCAACGCGGTAATGCCGAAGGCGGCGCACAGCATGTAGAACACGAAGCCGAGCGCGACCCCGCCCAGGGAGATCAGGCCCGCCTTGCGCCCCTGGCAGATCGAGCGCGAGATCAGGTAGATCATGTTGGGTCCGGGCGTGAGCGCCATGCCGAGTGCGACGGCGGCAAAGGCGAGCAGCGGGGCGGCGTGTGGCATGACGAGGCTCCGTGTTGATGTTTGCTTGGGTTGCTGATGGGTGTGAAGGCGACTCGAGCGATGGGCACAACGCTGTGCGCTTCAGCCTGATATAGGGCGATCAAAACGATCAAAACGGCGCGGCCAACGCAGCTTGATTCCCGGTGATTATTTCATGCGACGGCAGCGCTTGCGCGCCATGGCCTGAAACGTTGGCCAAACGGATAAGCCGCGACGGCCTCAATGCGGCGAGCGCTTGCTCTCAGTGGCGCGGCTTTCGCGCGCCTGGACCCGGTCGTCGAGCCGGCGCGAGAAGAGCAGCATCCCCAGCCGGCGGCTGCGAATCCTGGTCTGGCCGCCGAGATCCTTCGGCGGATTCGGTTGCAGCGCCCAGAAGAGCGCCAGCAGCCAGCCGAGCAGTGTCCAGCCGAGCACGGCATTGAAGACTGCGATGACCAGCAGGTCGTGTCGCTGACGCCTGTCGGCGATCAGCGCTGGGAGAAAGTAGAGCGCGACCACCGCTGCGAGAACGATGATCTCGAAGACGGAACGGCTCACCATATTTCCATTCTCCAGAAAAAAGGGCGGAATATGCCCGAACGATCATTGTCGCGCGGATTGGCCCTGAGCGCACGCCATGCCCTGGCCGGACGGCCATCACCGGGCGCGAGGGGTGTCGGCCGGTGGGGGTTCGGGTCTATCATCGGGTTTTTCATCGCTGGGAACCCACACCATGATCACCGACCCGTCCGAGGCCACCCGTCAACTCGACCACGACGAACTGCGCGCCTTCGTCGAACGGAAATGGCATGACGAGATCGTGCCCGCGTTGACCGACTACATCGCGGTGCCGGCCAAGAGCCCGGCATTCGATCCGCAGTGGGCCCAGCACGGCTATCTCGAGCGCGTCGTGCAGGAGGCCGCGAAGTGGGCGGAACAGCAGCCGGTGCGCGGCCTGAAGCTGGAGATCGTGCGGCTGCCCAATCGCACGCCGGTGATTTTCTTCGAGGCGCCCGCCACGCGCTCGGGAAGCAGCGAGACGGTCGTGCTCTACGGCCACCTCGACAAGCAGCCGGAATTCGCGGGCTGGCGCAACGACCTCGGCCCCTGGACGCCGAAGCTCGAAGACGGACGCCTCTACGGGCGCGGCGGCGCTGACGACGGCTACGCGATCTACGCGAGCGTCACGGCGCTCGCCGCGCTCGACGCGCAGGGCATCGAGCGTCCGCGTTGCGTGGGTCTCATCGAAACCTGCGAGGAGTCGGGCAGCTACGACCTGCTGCCTTATGTCGACGCGCTGCGCGAGCGGCTCGGTAACGTCGGTCTCGTCGTGTGTCTCGATTCGGGCGCGGGCAACTATGACCAGCTCTGGCTCACCACGTCGCTGCGCGGTCTCGTGGCGGGCGACCTCGAAGTCGAAGTGCTCGAGGAGGGCATTCACTCGGGCTCTTACGGCGGCATTGCGCCGTCCAGTTTCCGCGTGATGCGGCAGCTCTTCGAGCGTCTCGAAGACGCCGCGAGCGGCACGCTGCTGCCCAAGGGTTTCCATTGCGCGATCCCCGCGCAGCGCTTGAGCGAGGCCGAGGCCACGGCGAAGATCCTTGGTGAAAGCGTCTGGAAGACCATGCCTTGGGCGTGCGGCCAGGACGGCCGGCGCGTGCTGCCCACCACCACGGACCCGCAGCAGGCGCTGCTCGACTCCACGTGGCGGCCTTCGCTTTCGGTCACGGGAGCGGCGGGCCTGCCCGCACTCGCCGACGCCGGCAACGTGCTGCGGCCGCGGACGGCGTTCAAGCTCTCGCTGCGCCTGCCGCCGCTAGTCGAGGCTTCGAAGGCCGTAGCCGAACTGAAGGCGCTGCTCGAACTCGATCCGCCGTATAACGCCAAGGTCACCTTCAGGCCGGACGCGGGCGCGGCCAACGGCTGGAGCGCGCCGGAACTCGCTCCGTGGCTCACGGAAGCGCTCAACGCCGCCTCGCGCACGCATTTCGGCGCGGACTGCGCGTATCTCGGCCAGGGCGGCACGATCCCGCTCATGAACGTGCTGCAGGCAGGGTTTCCCAAGTCGCAGTTCATGGTGTGCGGCGTGCTCGGCCCGAAGTCCAACGCGCACGGGCCGAACGAGTTCCTCCATGTGCCCTACGCGAAGAAGCTCACGGCCACGGTGGCCGAAGTGATCGCCGCCGCGCCTTGAATTGCCCCTTGAGCGGCTAGTGGCGCTGAGGGGATGGCGCGCCGTCTGCAGGCGGCGCGTCCTGTGCAGCGTGCCCGTCACCATGGCATGAGCAGCTTTCGTCGTCGACGGGCTTTTCGAGACTCTTCATGATCCCGCACTCCGCGCTGCTGCTCTGATTGGCATGGCAGCTCTCGCGCAGCGTGCGTAATTGCTGCTCGAGTACGCGCATCGCTTCGATCTGCTGATGGATGCGCTCGATCTGGCTGTCGATCAATTCGTTGACTTCGTCGCAGGGTTGGCTCGGGTCGGCCTGGAAGCGGCGCAGCATGCGAATGTCCGTGAGCCCGATGCCGAGTGACCTGCAATGACGGATAAAGTTGAGCTGCGCGGCGTGCACGGCCGTGTAGCTGCGGTAACCGTTGGTTTCGCGCGCGGGCTCGTCCAGCAGGCCTTCGCGCTCGTAAAAGCGCACCGTTTCGACGTCGCAGTGCGCGCAGCGCGCCAGTTCACCAATTCGCATGGTCGCGGCTCTCCCAAATCACTTGACCCTGTAGCGGCTACAGGCTGTTCAATGATTGTGTCACTTTTGGGAGAAACCGGCTATGAACCAGAGCTACGTGTCGCGGCTCGGCATTGCGCAGCGCCTTCGCGCGCGTGATGAGGAACGGACGGTGGGCGGCGCTCACGGGTCTGGTGGCGTGGGCGGCGCGTGCGGCGGCCACGGGCATAGGCACGACCAGGATCAAGGGCACGACCATGATCGTGCCCATGGTCACGAGCACGCCCACGACCAAGGCCATGCGCACGGCCACGACAACGATCAGGGCCGCGGTCACGGCCACAACCATGACCACGACAACGAGCACGGCCACGGACAAACCGAGCCGAACAGTCACGCGCACGCCCATAGCTGCTGTCACGGCGACACTGCGCACAGCACGCCGCCGCAAAGTCAGCGCAACACGGCTCCGGCGCCCGAAGGCACGCGCCGCGCTCGCTGGCGCATCCAAAACATGGATTGCCCGACCGAAGAGCGCCTGATCCGCAACCGGCTCGAGTCCCTGCCGGGCGTCGTGCGCCTCGATTTCGACCTGCTCGCGCGCGAGCTGACTGTCCATCATCGGCTCGACGATACACAGCCGGTCGTCGCCGCGCTGCGCGCACTCGACATGGCGCCGCGTGAGTTGGATGAAAGCGCGTCCGCGCAAGACGCCCCGCCTGCGCCGGTCGGTCTCGTACTGCGCCAGAAGCTGCTGCTGGCGGTGAGCGGCGTGGCAGCCGCAGGCGCCGAGGTGCTCGCCTGGCGCACCGGCCGGGAAACCAGCCTGCTCGTACTCGCTTGCGCAGCCATCTCGATCGTGTGCGCGGGTCTGCCCACGCTGCGCAAGGGCTGGATCGCGCTGCGCAACTTCACAATCAACATTTATTTTCTGATGTCGCTGGCGTTGATCGGCGCCATTGCAATCGGCAAGTGGCCGGAAGCGGCGATGGTGGTGTTCCTGTTCGCCCTTGCGGAGGAAATCGAGGCGCTGTCGCTCGAACGCGCCCGTCAGGCCATCCGTGCGCTGACCGCGCTCGCGCCTGAGGCCGCCGAAGTCTGGCAACCCAGCGAGGGCGCATCCGGGCAAGGCGAATGGTGCGAGTGCGCGGTGGGCGATGTGGCTGTCGGCAGCCGTGTTCGTGTACGTACAGGCCAGCGCGTGCCGCTCGACGCGCGCGTGATCGCCGGCCGAGCCGCGCTCGATCAGGCGCCGATCACGGGCGAAAGCCTGCCTGTCGACAAGGAAACCGGCGCGGTGCTTTACGCGGGCAGCATCGTCGTCGATGGCGTGGTCGAAGCGCTCGTCACCGCGACCGCGAAGGACAGCACGCTCGCTCGCATCGCCGCGGCGGTGCAGGAGGCGCAGGCGCAGCGCGCGCCCACGCAGCGCTTCGTCGACCAGTTCGCGCGCTACTACACGCCGGCCGTGGTCGTGCTTGCCGTGGTGCTGGCGCTGGCCGGGCCGCTCGTCTTCGGTGGCGCGTGGAGTGCATGGCTCTACAAGGCGCTCGTTCTGCTCGTGATCGCCTGCCCGTGCGCGCTCGTCGTCTCGACGCCGGTGACGGTCGTGAGCGGGCTGGCCGCCGCCGCGCGCCACGGCATGCTCGTGAAGGGCGGCGTGTGGCTCGAACGCGGCCGGCTGCTCAAGGCCGTCGCGCTCGACAAGACCGGCACGCTCACACGCGGCGAACCTGTCCTGACCGATGCGCTCAAGGCGCCGATTCGGGCGCTGGTCGGCGCAGGGGAGTCCAGCGAACCGCCGCTTTCAACAGAACAAGCACTGCGCATTGCCGCGAGCCTGGACGATGCGAGTACGCACCCCGTCGCCCGCGCGGTGGTCGAAGGCTGGCGGGCGCGACAGCCGGAGGCACGCCTGCTCGCCGTCGATCAGTTCGCGGTGCTGAACGGTCGCGGCGTGCAGGGCCGCGTCGACGGCACGCTCTGGCGCCTCGGCAATCACCGTCTGGTGGAGGAGCTCGGCTTGTGCTCGCCCGAACTCGAAGCGCAGCTGGCCGCGCTGGAAATAGCGGGCAAGACGGCGATCGTGCTGTGCGCGCCGCAGGAGGCCGTCGCCGTGTTCGCCGTGGCCGACGCGCTGCGTACGGAAAGCGCACCGGCCGTGCGCGCCTTGCGCGCGCTCGGCGTGACGCCCGTCATGCTGACCGGCGACAACGCGTCGACCGCGCGGGCGATCGCCGATCAACTCGGCATCGACGACGCGCGCGGCGATCTGCTGCCGCAGGACAAGCAGGACGCGATCGCCGCGCTCTCGAAGCAGTACGGGATGGCGGCAATGGTCGGCGATGGCGTGAACGACGCGCCCGCGCTCGCACGCGCCGACATCGGCTTCGCGATGGGCGCGGCGGGCACCGCGACCGCACTCGAAACCGCCGACGTCGCGATCATGGACGACGATCCGCGCAAAATCGCCGCGTTCATCGGCCTCTCGCGCAAGACCGCGAGCGTGCTCAAGCAAAACATCGCGCTTGCGCTCGGCATCAAGGCCGTGTTTCTCGTGCTCGCGATGGCGGGCGAGGCCACGCTCTGGATGGCCGTGTTCGCCGACGTGGGCGCGAGTCTGCTCGTCGTGGCGAACGGCCTGCGCGTGCGCCGGCATTTCGACGGCACGCGCAACGTGCTGAAGCCTTGCGCGCAGGCAGAGCAACGCAACTAACAGCCAGTCCCGCCCGCGCGCCCAGCGCGCCTCACCAGGGCTTCGCGAGGCGGGCTCGGAGTTCGGCGCGGGTGCTTTCGTCGAACTCGCCGAGAAAGCCGAAGCGGCCGGCAATCAGGGTGGCGGCCGGCACGCCGTCGCGGAACACGATACGGTTGCCGGCGAGCGCGGGCACCTTCTCGCCAGGCAGCAGCGTGCCGAGAAGATTGAGGGGATCGGCGGCGCTCACGCAGACGAGCGCGCCGCCTTCACCTTGCGCTGCTGCACGCCGCCGCACGTCGCGCAGGAGCGCCACGGCTTCGGGCAGCGCGAACT